>DASXMA010000224.1:0-14275 GCA_036495965.1 Mycobacterium sp. | reverse complement strand
TGCAGCGCAACCTGTTTGGCCACGGTGTCGGTGGTCATGATGGCATGCGCGGCGTCTTCCCCGCCGGTCAGCCCGCCCGCCATCTCATGCACGATCTGGCGAACACCGCTGAGCATCTTGTCCATTGGCAGCCGGTCGCCGATCAGACCGGTGGAGCAGACCGCGACCTCGATCGCCCCCGTCTCGGTCCCCCAGTCCGACAATGCTGCGGCCACCGCCTCCGCGGTGGCATGGGTGTCCCGGAAGCCGCCCGGTCCGGTGCAGGCGTTGGCGCCGCCGGAGTTGAGGATCACCGCGCGCAGCTGCCCGGTGGTCAGCACCTGCTGGGTCCAGAGCACCGGCGCGGCTTTGACTCGGTTGCGGGTGAACACCCCAGCGGCCGCACAGTCAGGCCCTTCGTTGAGGACCAGTGCGAGGTCACGAGCACCGGATCTCTTGATCCCGGCGGCGATGCCGGCGGCCCGGAATCCGGCGGGAGCGGTGACGCCCTGCTCCCGCAGCAACCTCGCGGTGGCCGCCAAGTCCGTCATGGCGCGACTCCGACCACCGAAAGGCCTTCTGTCTCAGGCCAACCCAACGCCAGGTTCATCGACTGCACCGCGGCACCCCCGGTGCCTTTGACCAGATTGTCGATCGCCGCGATCGCGACGAATGTCTCGGCGGCCTCGTCCACCGCGACGGCGACCTGCGCCGCATTGCTACCGATCACCGAACCAGTGCGGGGCAGCTGCCCTTCAGGCATCAGGTAAATGAAAGGCTCGGCGTCATAAGCCTTTTCGTAGGCAGCGCGCAGTTGTGACAGCGGGGATCGGGTGCGCGCGGTGCAGGTGGCCAGGATGCCGCGGGAGGTCGGGATGAGCACCGGCGTGAACGACACCGTGACGTCGCGATCGGTGACGGCCCGCAGCCCCTGCGCGATCTCGGGCGTGTGCCGGTGCGCGCCGGCGATGTTGTAGGCGCGTGCCGATCCGATGACCTCCGAGCCGAGCAGGTCGGCCTTGGCAGCCCGACCGGCTCCGGAGGTACCGCTGACGGCGACCACCGTGACGGCGGGTTCGACGAGGTCCTCGGCCACCGCGGGTAACAGCGCCAGCAGCGCGGCGGTCGGATAGCAGCCCGGCACCGCGATGCGGCGTGCGCCGCGCAGCCGCTCCCGTGCGCCGGGCAGCTCTGGCAGCCCGTACGGCCAGCTGCCGGCGTGCGGGGACCCGTAGAACCGCTCCCACGCGGCGGCATCGTTGAGCCGGAAGTCCGCGCCGCAGTCGATGATCAGGGTTTCGGGGCTGAGCTGCTCGGCTAGCGCCGCCGAATGCCCGTGCGGCAGGGCCAGGAACACCACGTCATGGCCGCTCAGCACCGCAAGCTCGGTGGGCTCGACCACTCGCTGGGCCAGTGGCGTCAGGTGCGGATGCTGCTCACCCAGCGTGCTGCCGGCGCTGGCCGCGGCGGTCACGGAACCGATGCTGAGCCGGCCGTCGGCGCAGGCGGGATGCCCGAGTAGCAGCCGGAGGATCTCGCCGCCCGCGTAACCGCTGGCACCGGCAACCGCCACCTTGAGAACGTCGGCCATTTCAATCATTCTGCATGTTTATGCAGTGGTTTGCAAATCAATTCCATCGCCGCGGCGCGCGGCTCAACGGGTTTTAGGCACGCAATTCGGCGCCGACGGCCTCGGCGGCCCGTCGCACCGCGGCATCACGAGCAGCACTGGCGTCGTCTTCGGTCAGTGTGCGATCCGGCGCGCGGAAGCGCAGCGCAAAGGTCAGCGACTTGCGATGCTCGCCGATCTGCGGACCGGTGAAGACGTCGAACAATTGAATGTCTTCCAGCAGTTCACCGGCCCCCTCGCGGACGGCATCCGCCACCGCCTGGGCGGGTACGTAGGCGGATACCACCAGGCTGACGTCCTGGAACACGGCCGGGAACGGAGAAACCCTGGGAGTTGGCAACGCCTCGAAGACGGGAATCGCATCGAGGTTCAGCTCGAGCGCGCAGGTGCCCCTCGGCAGCCCGGAACGCTCGATCACGGCAGGATGCAGCTGCCCCGCGTAACCGACCCGGGTTTCCCCGACGAGCACCTCGGCGCAGCGACCCGGATGCCACGGCAGATATTGGGCCGCGCGAAGAACCACGTCAACTCCGCTGGCGCGCGCGATGATCCGCACCGCCTCGAACGCGTCGGTGGCATCGGCGCAGCGCCCAGGACCCCACGGGCCGCGCGGTTCACGCAGGCCGGCCAACACCGCGGCGACGTGCTCCGGTTGCCGGGGCAACGACGCGTCCAGCGTGGCGAGCTCGGCATCGGTCGGCCGGCGGTCGACAGGGATGAGCTCGACACCACGGGTCTGCTCGGTCGGCTGCACCACCTGCGCGATGGCAAACAGCGCGGCGTCGACGAGACCTCGGGACACATTGCGCCCCAACGCTTCCAGCAGACCGGGCAACAGCGTGGTGGCCAGCTCCGGACGATCCGCTTCCAGCGGATTGAGCACATGGGTGGTGATGCATCGCGGGTCGTCGGCGGGCAGGCCCCACAGGTCGAACACACCGGCGGGCAGAAACGGTGTCGGGAGGACCTCGACGTACCCGGACTGAGCCAGCGACTTACCGATGGCGCGGCGACGCTTCTGCACCGCGGTGAGCCCCCGGCCCCCGGGCGCCGACGGCAGCACCGACGGGATGACCTCCAGCCCCTCCAGCCGCAGCACTTCCTCCACCAGGTCGGCGGGCTGCAACAAATCGGGGCGCCAACTCGGCGGAGTGACTATCAGGATGTCATCGTTTTCGGCTACGGCCGCGCCGATTTGGGCGAGACGCCTGGGCGTCGTGCCCGCGGCATAGGCGACCCCGGCGACGCGGTCCGGCAGGTCGACGGCCATCTGGATTCGTGGGAGCGACCAGTCATCGCGCGGCGGCTCGCCCCGCCAATCGGTCAGGGTCGGGGACACCACTCCCCCGGTGATGTCGGCGAGCAGGGCGGCACACCGGTCGAGTGCGGCCACCGAAATGGCCGGGTCCACCGCGCGCTCGTAGCGACGGGCGGCCTCGCTAAGCAGGTGCAACCGGCGCTGAGTGCGTGACACCGCGGCCGGGTCCCACACCGCGGCCTCCAGCAGCACGTTGGTGGAATCGCCGCGCACCTCAGTGCTTGCCGCACCCATCACGCCGCCGATCGCCGCGGTGGCCACGTCGTCGACGATGAGGACATCAGCCGGATCGAGTTTGCGCTCAACGTCATCGAGGGTGACGACGGTCTCGCCGGGCCGGGCGAACCGCACGCCGAAGCCACCGGTGATGCGGTCGCGGTCGTGGGCGTGCATGGGATGGCCCAGTTCCAGCATCACGTAGTTGGTCACATCCACGGCCGGGGAGGTCGCGCGGATACCGGATAGCAGCAGCCGGCGCTGCAACCACCATGGTGACACCGCAGCGGGATCGATCCCGGTGACCGGTCGCAGCGCGAAGCGGCGAACGCCCGTTTCGGCCGCTACCGTCAGCGGCCAGGCCTCTCCTTCGGCCGGCAATGGCTTTACCTCTGCGGGGTCGACGAAGTCCAGGTCGTAGGCGCAGGCGATCTCACGGCCCATGCCCCGCACCGACATGCCGTAACCGCGGTCGGGAGTGATGGCCAAGTGGAAGACCACGTCGTCTAATCCCAGCACGTCGGCGGCATCGGCTCCGGGTTCGGCCGTGCCGGGCGGCAGCACCAGGATTCCGGAATGGTCTGCGCCCAAACCGAGTTCGGCCGTCGAGCAGATCATTCCGTCGGAGTTGCGCCCGTAAGTCTTGCGGGCCGTGATGGCAAACCCACCGGGCAGAGTGGCGCCCGGTAACGCCACCACAACCAGATCGCCGGCCATGAAGTTTGTTGCACCACATACGATTTCGTGCTGCTGGCCATCACCGATGTCGACCAGACACGCGCGGATCGGCTTCTTGAAACCGGTGAGCTCGTCGATTCCGGTGACCCGTCCCACGGTCAGCGGCCCGTCGATCGGACCGAGCGTGACAACTTCCTCGACCTCGTGGCCAATGCGCACCAGCGTCTGCTCGAGGTCGTCGGGGGCGATATTCCACCCGGGGGCGCCCACCGCGACGACCTCGCGCAGCCAGCTATAGGGAATGCGCATCAGGCACCCACCCCGAACGGCAACGAGAACCGGACGTCGCCCTCGACCATGTCGCGCATGTCGGGAATGCCGTTGCGAAACTGCAGCGTGCGCTCCAGGCCCATCCCGAAAGCGAAGCCGGAGTAGATATCGGGGTCAATTCCAGCGGACCGCAACACGTTTGGATGCACCATGCCGCAGCCGCCCCATTCCACCCAGTCGGCGCCGCCCTTCTTGTCGGCGAACCAGACGTCGAACTCGGCGGACGGTTCGGTGAACGGGAAGAAGTGCGGCCGGAACCGGGTGCGCACCGAAGGACCGAACTCTGCGCGCGCGAACGCGTCCAGCGTGCCCCGCAGATGCGCCATGGTCAGGCCGCGGTCCACCGCCAACCCCTCGACCTGGTGGAAGACGGGCGTATGGGTGGCGTCGAGTTCATCGGTACGGAACGTGCGGCCGATCGAGATGATGTAGACCGGCAGCTCGCGCTTGAGCAGGGTGCGGACCTGCACCGGTGAGGTATGCGTGCGCAGCAGCTGCCGCGACCCCTCCGGCGCGATATAGAAGGTGTCTTGTTCGCTGCGCGCCGGATGGTCGGGAGGGAAATTGAGGGCGTCGAAGTTGAACTGCTCGGTTTCGACCTCTGGCCCCTCCACCAGCTCCCATCCCATTGCGATGAACGTATCGGCGACGCGCTCGGCCAATATCGTGATCGGGTGCCGGGCGCCGGTCGGCTGCCGAGTCGACGGCAATGTGACGTCGATGCCTTCGGCGGCCAACACGGCCGCGTCGCGTTCGGCGCGCAGCACCGCCAGCCGTTCGTCGTAGCCGTGCTGGGCGTCGCTGCGCGCGGTGTTGACCCGCTTGCCGGCGTCGGCCCGCTGGTCCTTGGGCACGCTGCCCAGTGCTTGTCGCGCCAGCGCCAGCGGCGAGCGGTCACCGAGGTGCTCGGTCTTGACGAGTGCCAACGCCTCCAGGTCACCCGCGTGTTCGATGGCCTGCCGGGCGGCATTGACCGCATTGGTCAATGCGTCCGGCGAAAGGTCGACGGGTTGATCGCCCACGCGGCGACACTCTCCTTGCTGACGAGGCTGTTCGGACTGCTCGCATCGTCGCGAGCGGATTTGCGCGCGACACGGGTCGAGTGCCGATCATAAGTGATCCGGTGCATGCCGCCCGGTGCGCGCTTCCGGTCGCGGCGCGATGGCCGAGGGGACGCTTAGCCGGCCATGACCGGCTGCGGACCGGTCAGTGATTCCTCGTCGGCCGGTGCGGACGCCGGCAACGAATTGCGTGCAGTTCTGAGCTGCGCGATCTTGTACGCGACGAACGCGCCCAGCGCGCCGCACACCGGCGCGGCAGCCATCGTTCCCCAGTGATGAGCCAGGACCAGGAACCCGAACCCCGAGGACGCCGCCAGCATCAGACACAGCACCGGCGTCCAGCGAATCGGCTGGCGGAACCGGGCGGACACCAGCACGCCCAGAATCACCGCGATGGTGTGCCCCGCATCGGTGAAGTCGGCACCGATGATCGCCGACGCCAGGCCCGCCGATACCCACCAACCGATCCAGGCCGGCCGCCAGCGTTCGGGAATCGCCGCCGTCATCGCCCCGAGTACCGCGAGGGCGCCATAGCTCATCCCGACGTCACTGGCACGGGCAATCGATAGCGGCAGCCAGCCGAACTCGACCGCGGCGGCAAGAGCAGCGGCCACCACCAACGTCGCGCCGATATGGCCGACAAGGAACGCCACGACCAGCCGGATGGTACGCAAATGCAGTTCTGCGAGCGCGAGCAGGCACGTCAGAAAGGGCAACCAGAAGTAGAGCGGACCAGCATCGACGACCAGCGCGCTGCCCAGCAGGGTGCCCAAATGGCCGCGCGCCAGGTTGTGCAGGTTGGTGCTGGCGCGCTGAACGAGTACGTCATGCGCATGCGGGCCAAGGGCCAGGATGACGCAGCTGATGGCAAGCAGAATCGCCACGTATCCAATGGTGAACCGAACCCGGGCAAGCCGGGAGAAGATGCCCCCAGTCATTGGTATCCATTATGTGGGCTAATTTGTTTCGGAAGTGTGATCAGAGGCTGTTAACTCCCTAAGAGTCTTGAAGACGATATATCGCCAGGTCCGCGGGGATGCCGGCGGTTTTGGGCGCGAACACGGGTTTACGTGCACGTTTGGCGACAACGCCCAATGCGTCCAGTTCGCTTTGCGGTATCAGGTCCAGGGTCGGGCTTGAGATCATCACGCCGCCTTTTGTGGCGCGTTCCATCACGCGAGCGGCGATGTTGACGTCGACGCCGAGCCAGTCGGCAGCCATCCGCTGTGGGCGCCCGGTGTGTATCCCGACCCGCATTCGCGGCGTGTAGCCCGCCACCTCGACCGATTTCAGCTCCTCCTTGGCAGCCAATACGGCCCGCGCGGCGACCGTCGGATCGCGGAACACCGCCATCAGTCCGTCGCCCATCCGTTTGACGATGTGCCCTCCCGCGTCCAGCAGCGGCGGCTCGATCGCCCGTGCCACCTGCCGCAACAGGTCGAGCGCCGCATCGTCACCGGCATGCAACGACCACGTCGAAAAGCCGACCAGGTCGGTGAATACCAGCGTCACTTCCGGATTCGCCGGCCGACGGGAAACGGCCTCGGTCAACGCCTGCCACACCTGCAGCACGCCCAGGCTGACCTCACGCGACGCCGCGTCCCGATCCCCCAGCAGCCGGTCGGCGGCTCGCGCCGCGGCACGTGGCGCGCCCTCGCCCGCAGTGGACAGCGGGTCGCCGAACTCATGGTCGCCGGGCAACAGCCGTCGCGCCCGCCGGACAAACGCCACCACGCCCGGGCGGTGATTTGTCGTGCGCAACCACTGGGCCGCGCTGTGCACCGAAGAACGCTGTCGTCTATCGGGGGGCGCCACCGTGGTCACCGTTTCGGGGTCCGTTTGCAAGGGCTCGCCCGGGTCCGGATCGCGAGGCGCGAGTTCCACTTGGCCAGGGTAAGTAGTTCCGCCTGACGCAGGCAATGACAGTCGCCCGGTTTGTGTCACATCTCGCATCAAAGGTACTGATCACGACCTCATTACTCCGGGGCCACACCGATATCGAAACTCGGTAACACCTCGCCGCGCCGGGTGCCGAAATCGTAGACAACGTGCGTTGTCAAAGTTATCGTGAGCGCAGGTAGTAGTAGGAGGCTGTGATGACTGCCACATCGAGTCCATCCGCTGATCCGCTCGGACCAGATTCACTCACCTGGAAGTACTTTGGCGATTTGCGCACCGGGATGATGGGGATCTGGATCGGGGCGATCCAAAACATGTATCCGGAACTCGGCGCGGGTGTCGAGGAGCATTCGATCGTGCTGCGCGAACCTTTGCAACGGGTGGCCCGGTCGGTCTACCCCATCATGGGCGTCGTCTACGACGGCGAGCGAGCGGCGCAGACCGGCGAGCAGATCAAGCGCTATCACGACACCATCAAGGGGACTGACATCACGGGCCGCCGGTATCACGCCCTGAACCCGGAAACCTTCTACTGGGCGCATGCCACGTTCTTCATGCTCGTCATCAAGGTCGCCGAGTACTTCTGCGGGGGTTTGACCGAATCCGAGAAGCGGCAGCTGTTCGACGAACATGTGCAGTGGTACCGGATGTACGGGATGAGCATGCGGCCGGTGCCCAAATCCTGGGAGGAATTTCAGCAGTACTGGGAACGGGTCTGCCGCGACGAGCTGGAAATCAACCAGGCGACGCTGGACATCTTCCAGATTCGCATTCCCAAGCCGAAGTTCATCCTGATGCCGACGCCGATCTGGGACCAGCTGTTCAAGCCGTTGGTGGCGGGTCAGCGCTGGATCGCGGCGGGACTATTCGAGCCCGCGGTTCGCGAAAAGGCGGGAATGCGCTGGACGCCGGGCGACGAGGTGTTGTTGCGCATCTTCGGCAAGATGGTTGAGCTGGCTTTCTTGGCCGTCCCCGACGAAATCCGCTTGCACCCGCGCGCGTTGGCCGCCTACCGCCGTGCCCATGGGCGGATTCCAGGCGACGCGCCGTTGGTCGAGGCACCGGAATTCACGGCGCCGCCGCGTGACCGCCGCGGGCTGCCGATGCACTACTTCCCGCCGCGCAAGTCTTTGATGGCGCGCGCCGGGTCGCTGGTGCACACCACGCTCTCGCTGGCCGGCATGCGCCCTGCGCGGGACCCCAAAAGGGCTGCGTAGAAAGGCGGCCTAAGACTGCTTCTGCACAGCCAGAGCCTGCGCGCTCTGGTAGAGACAGATCGCCGCGGCGGCGGCGACGTTCAGGCTCTCCGCGCCACCGGACATCGGGATCCGCACGCGGTGATCTGCCTGGTCCGCGATTTCGGCTGACAAACCGCGTGATTCGGGCCCAAACAGCCAAGCCGTCGGCCTGCCGAGCAGCTCCCCGGCCTCCTCAAGGCGCGTCTCGCCGTCCACCGTGCTGGCCAGCACCTGCAGTCCGGCGGCGCGCAACGCGGTGAGGACGGCGTCGGCGTCGGGCACTGGAACGACTGGAATCGAAAAAATGCTGCCGGCGGAAGCACGCAAGCACTTGCCGTTGTAGGGGTCGACGCTGTACCCGCCCAAGATCACCGCCGCGGCACCCATGGCGTCGGCGACGCGGATAACGGTACCCGCATTGCCCGGCTCGCTGATTTCGACGGCGACGGCAATCAGCCGAGGCGCGGCGGCGAGCACCTCCTCGAGCCCGATCGTCGGGATTTCACAGACAGCCACCAAACCCGCCGGAGTGACGGTGTCGGACAGGGCTTTCGCGGCACGCTCGGTCACCAGATGAACCGCAAGCTCTTGCCGCCCGACTAGGGAAGCCAGCAACGACGCGTGCCGCTGCTGGGCGGGCTCGGTGACGAACACTTCCCGGACCAGCCCGCGCGCCGATGCGGCCTCGACCAGGTTAGGGCCTTCGGCGAGAAATCGTCTCGCCCGCCGCCGGCCCACGTGGCGATGCAATTTGACCGCCGCGGACACCCTGGCCGACCGTTCGGTGAGCACCCGAACAGCCGACCGGGAACGCGAACTCAGGCAGCCTCTCCCGAGGGGGCGTTGACGTCTTCGGGCAGTGCCGCCCGGGCAACGTCAACGAGCGCGGTGAACGCCGTGGGGTCGGTGATCGCGATATCCGCAAGGTTTTTGCGGTCCACTTCGACACCGGCAGCCTTGAGACCCTGAATCAGCCGGTTGTAGGTGATGTCGTTGGCGCGTGCAGCCGCATTGATCCGTGAGATCCACAATTTGCGGAACTCGCCCTTGCGCGCACGGCGGTCGCGGTAGGCGTAATTCAGCGAATGCAGCTGCTGCTCTTTGGCTTTACGGTAGAGCCGGGATCGCTGGCCGCGATAGCCTTTCGAGGCCTTCAGGACGCTGCGCCTCTTCTTGTGGGCGTTGACTGCCCGCTTCACGCGTGCCATGGATGTTCCTACTCTCGTTCAGGCAGTAAATGGTTCGTAAAAGCTCTAGTGCCGGTGCCAGTGGCGCCCGGCATAACGGTCAGCCGTTCAACAGCGCGTTGACACGCCTGGTGTCGTTGGCTGAAACCGTGGTGCGGCCATCCAGCCGCCGGGTCCGTTTGGTCGGTTTGTGCTCCAGCAGATGCCGGCGATTGGCTTTCTGGCGCACGATTTTTCCAGTCCCGGTGCGCCGGAACCGCTTCGAAGCCCCGCTGTGGGTCTTGGCTTTGGGCATGCTTCCTCTGGTTCTAGTTCTGCAATCTTTTGTCAGGTCAGTTGTGTGAAGGTGTGTCGCCGGCCGCATCGGACTCGTGTGTCGGCCCGGCACCCGGTCCTTCGGGGTGGCGCGCCCTGGCGCGAGTCTTCGCGCCGCGATGCGGTGCCAGCACCATCGTCATATTGCGTCCGTCCTGCTTGGCCGACGTCTCGACGAAGCCGTAGTCGGCGACGTCCGCGCCCAGCCGTTGCAGCAATCGGTAGCCCAGCTCGGGCCGCGACTGCTCACGTCCGCGAAACATGATGGTGACCTTTACCTTCGATCCCGCTTCCAGGAAGCGGACTACGTGCCCCTTCTTGGTTTCGTAGTCGTGATCGTCGATCTTTGGTCGAAGCTTCTGCTCTTTGACGACGGTCTGCTGCTGGTTCCGGCGGGATTCGCGCGCCTTCTGCGCCGCCTCGTATTTGTATTTGCCGTAGTCCATGATCTTGCAGACCGGAGGTCTGGCGTTCGGGGCGACTTCGACAAGGTCGAGATCGGCGTCTGCGGCGACGCGCAGTGCGTCTTCGATACGCACGATGCCTACCTGCTCCCCTCCCGGGCCAATCAATCGGACTTCAGGTACGCGGATGCGCTCGTTGACGCGGGTCTCAGTGCTGATGGGGCCTCCCTTGTTGGGCTTCTGGGTCGTCCAATCACGACCAGTGCCTGGGCCCTTCCGGAGTCAGCGGTGGAAACACCACACCACCAGCAAAAAAGCCCTGCACAAGCAGGGCCCAATGCCGACCGATCGCGGCTTGAGACAAATCAAGCCGCCCGCGCCACGCGCGGAACAGGCATTCTGTAATGCCCGTGACCGGACCGTGTCGCCCTGAAAAGGCTTGAAACCTCTTCGCGGCTAGCGGTGGGAGTGGGACTCCACTTAACTGTCCCTGGCTTACGCCGGGATGGTCGCGCAGGCAAGTCTAGCAGCCATGAGCCGTCTTCCAGCACTTCAGCTATCCGGGCGGCGGCACGGTCCGGTGGCGGACGCTTCGCGAGTCCGGCAACGCGCCCCGACAACTCTTTCGCATCGTCAGGCATTTCATGGGTTGAGGGCATATCCTCGCGGTCTGTGACACTCGCTTCTACTGGTTCGGGGCCTCGGTCAGGCAGCCGGTCGCGCTCCCGGTATCACTGGGTACCGGCGGCGGCTGGCTGGACCGTCGGCGTCATCGCCACCCTGTCACTGGTGGCGAGCGTGTCGCCCCTGATCCGCTGGCTGATCAAGGTCCCGCGGGAATTCATCAACAACTACCTGTTCAACTTCCCTGACACCAGCATCGCGTGGTCGTTCGTGCTGGCATTGCTGGCCGCGGCCCTGACCGCCCGCAAACGCATTGCCTGGGTGCTGCTGCTCGGCCAGATGATCCTTGCCGCATTCTGGAATGCCGCCGATATCGCCGCGGGCGACAACACTCCGGCCGAGACCTTTGGCGAGAACCTCGGGTTCGCCGTACACATCGTCGTGATCGTCCTGCTGGTTTTGAGCTATCGGGAGTTCTGGGCCAAGGTCCGCAAGGCCGCGCTGCTCAAAGCTGCCGCGGTACTGGTTGCCGGGGATGTGATCGGAATCCTGCTGTCCTGGGGTCTCGTCGAGCTGTTCCCCGGATCGCTGGCACGGCAGGACCGGCTGCCCTACGTGGCCAACCGAGTCGTCGGATTCGCCCTCGCCGATCCCGACCTGTTCACGGGCAGGCCGCACGTCTTGCTCAATGCGATCTTCGGGTTGTTCGGCGCGCTCGCCTTGATCGCCGCGACGATCGTGCTGTTCCAGTCCCAGCGCGCCGACAACGCGCTGACCGGTGAAGACGAGTCCGCGATCCGCGGGCTGCTCGAGCTGTGGGGCAAAAACGACTCCCTGGGTTACTTCGCCACCCGTCGTGACAAGTCGGTGGTGTTCGCCCAGAGCGGCCGGGCCGCCATCACGTATCGGGTCGAAATCGGCGTCTGCCTGGCCAGCGGCGATCCGGTGGGCGACCCACGAGCATGGCCGCAGGCCGTGGATGCCTGGTTAGGTCTGTGCCAGACCTACGGCTGGGCTCCCGGTGTCATGGGCGCCAGTTCAGAGGGCGCGCAGGTATTTCGGGAGGCCGGCCTCAACGCCCTCGAGCTGGGCGACGAGGCAATTCTGCGGACCGCCGATTTCAAACTGTCCGGCGCGGACATGCGCGGGGTGCGCCAGGCCGTCACGCGGGCCCGCAGGGCCGGGCTGACGGTGCGCGTCCGGCGGCACCGCGACATCTCCACCGAGGAGATGACCGACACCATCTCACGCGCCGACTCCTGGCGCGACACTCAAACCGAGCGCGGCTTTTCCATGGCATTGGGCCGGCTGGGTGATCCGGCCGACGGGGACTGCCTGCTGGTCGAAGCAATAGACCGCGACGGCCACGTGGTTGCGATGCTGTCGCTGGTCCCCTGGGGAACCACCGGCGCCTCCCTGGATCTGATGCGCCGTTCCCCGCAGTCCCCCAACGGCACCATCGAACTCATGGTCAGCGATCTGGCCCTCAACGCTGAAACCCTTGGTATCACCCGTATTTCGCTGAACTTTGCAATGTTTCGTTCTGCGTTCGAGCAGGGCGCCCAACTGGGCGCCGGTCCGATTGCCCGGTTGTGGCGAGGGCTGTTGGTGTTCTTCTCGCGGTGGTGGCAACTGGAGACGCTGTACCGCTCGAACATGAAGTACCAACCCGAATGGATTCCGCGCTACGCCTGTTACGAAGACGCCCGGTTGATTCCCCGGGTGGGCGTCGCGTCGGTGATCGCCGAGGGTTTCCTCATCTTGCCGTTCAGCCGGCGCGACAAGGTGCATACCGGGCACCACCCTGCAGTGCCTGCCAGGCTGGCGGAATCCGGGCTACTGCATCACGACGGGTCCGCTCCGGACGTCAGCGGGCTGAGACACGGAGAGGGCCTCGACGAGGACGAGTTCAGATCCCGGCTGCCAGAGCAGGTGCGGGTGCGCCTGACCAAGCTGAAAACACTGCGCCGCAACGGCATTGACGCCTACCCTGTCGGCTGTCCGCCCAGTCACACAGTCGCCCAGGCGCTCGACGCCGGCGACCAGGACAGCGTCTCGGTGTCCGGCCGGATATTGCGGATACGCGACTTCGGCGGCGTGCTGTTCGCCCAGTTGCGCGACTGGTCGGGCGAAATGCAAGTGCTGCTGGACAATTCACGTCTGGAGTGCGGCCGCACCGCCGATTTCACCGCGGCCATCGATCTGGGTGACCTGGTCGAGATGACCGGGCACATGGGTTTCAGCAAGAACGGAACCCGCTCGCTGATCGTGCGCGACTGGCGGATGATCGGTAAGTGCCTGCGGCCGTTGCCAAATAAGTGGAAAGGGTTGACCGACCCGGAGGCGCGGGTGCGGACCCGCTACGTCGACCTGGCCGTCAATACCGAGTCCCGTGGCCTGATCACGGCCCGGAGCTGCGTGTTGCGCTCGGTCAGGGAGACTCTTTTCGCCAAGGGGTTCATCGAAGTCGAGACCCCTATCCTGCAGCAGATCCACGGCGGAGCCACCGCCCGGCCGTTCGTCACCCACATCAATACCTATGACATGGACCTGTTCTTGCGCATCGCGCCGGAGCTCTACCTGAAGCGGTTGTGTGTCGGCGGCATGGAGCGAGTGTTCGAACTGGGCCGGGCCTTCCGCAACGAGGGTGTGGACTTCAGCCACAATCCGGAGTTCACCCTGCTGGAGGCCTACCAGGCGCATGCCGACTACAAGGTGTGGATCGACGGCTCCCGTGAGCTCATCCAGAACGCCGCCCAAGCGGCTAACGGTGAGCAGACCGTGTTGCGGCCCCGCACTGACGCCGCATCCAACACCGCCGACGCCCGCCTGGAACCGGTCGACATCTCCGGTGTCTGGCTGGTGAAGACCGTGCATGACGCGGTATCCGAAGCGCTCGGAGAACACATCGACCCCGACACCTCGCTGGCTACGCTGCGCAAGTTGGCCGACGCCGCGCACATTCCCTATCGCGCACATTGGGACGCCGGCGCGGTCGTGCTGGAGCTCTATGAGCACCTAGTGGAGGAGCGGACCGAGCAGCCGACGTTCTACATCGATTTTCCGACTTCCGTGTCGCCGTTGACTCGTCCGCACCGCAGTCAACGTGGCGTCGCAGAGCGGTGGGACCTGGTGGCGTGGGGTGTCGAGCTGGGCACCGCCTACAGCGAACTCACCGACCCGGTGGAGCAGCGGCGCCGTCTGCATGAGCAGTCGTTGTTGGCCGCCGGCGGAGACCCCGAGGCGATGGAGCTTGACGAAGATTTCCTGCAAGCCATGGAATACGCGATGCCGCCCACCGGCGGGCTCGGCATGGGCATCGATCGCCTCGTGATGCTCATAACTGGCCGCAGCATCCGCGAGACGCTGCCATTTCCGCTGGCCAAGCCCCACTAA
>DASXMA010000223.1:0-7638 GCA_036495965.1 Mycobacterium sp. | reverse complement strand
GGCGGTGTCGGGCAGGTAACCGGTCCCGGCCAACCGTCGCGAAACGTCGTCGATGTCGGCGAACAATGGCACGGGCCCGGCGGGCACACTCACAATCTCAGTTCTCCTAAACCGGTTGGACTCCGACGTCAGGCCGGACGGATCTGCCCGTCTCCCCACGCAATCCATTTGGTGGAGGTCAGTTCCGGCAACCCCATGGGACCGCGGGCATGCAGCTTCTGCGTCGAGATGCCGATCTCGGCACCAAAACCGAACTGCTCGCCGTCGGTGAACGCCGTCGACGCGTTGACCATCACCGCGGCGGAATCGACTCCGTCGGTAAACCGTTGTGCGGCAGCCATATTGCTCGTCACGATGGCCTCGGTATGTCCGGTGCCGTACTCGTTGATGTGGGCGATCGCGGCCTCGACACCGTTGACCACCGCCACCGCAATGTCCATCGAAAGGTATTCGCGGCGCAGGTTCTCCTCGTCGGGGTCGAGGTGCACCGTCACTCCGGCGTCTTGCAGGGCGGCCACCAGCCTGGGCACGGCCTCCCCGGCGATCGCGGCGTCGACCAGCAGCGTCTCGGCGGCATTGCAAACACTGGGACGTCTGGTCTTGGAGTTCAGCAGGATCCGTTCCGCCACCGCCAGGTCGGCGCCTTCGTCCACGTAAACGTGACAGTTGCCGACACCGGTCTCGATAGTGGGTACCTGCGCGTCGCGGACCACCGTGTTGATCAGGCTGGCTCCCCCGCGTGGGATCACCACGTCAACCAGGCCACGAGCCTGAATCAAGTGGGTCACTGTGGACCGATCCGTGGCCGGAAGTAGCTGAACGGAGTCTGCCGGCAAATCCTCGCTTACCAGCGAAGCGCGCAACACCTCGACGAGCACCTGGTTTGACCTCGTCGCCGACGCGCTTCCGCGCAACAACACGGCATTGCCGGACTTGAGCGCCAATCCGAAAGCGTCGGCGGTGACGTTGGGCCGGCCCTCGTAGATCATGCCGACTACGCCAAGCGGAACCCGCTGTTCGCGCAAAAGCAGCCCATTGGGCAGGGTATAGCCGCGCAGCACCTCACCCACCGGGTCGGGCAGCCCCGCGACCTGACGCAGACCGGCGGCGATTCCGTCAACGCGTTTGGAGTCCAACGCCAGCCGGTCGAGCATCGCGGTCGGTGTGCCGACGGCCCGGGCAGCCTTGAGGTCCTCGGCGTTGGCCGCCAGGATCAAATCGACGTGGGCCGCTATCGCCTCTGCGGCGGACTGTAGCGCCTCGTCCTTGGCGACCGTCGGCAACAACGCCAGGACGCGCGAAGCGACCCGGGCGCGGCGTGCGGCATTATGGACCTCTCGGCGCAAGTCGGGAAGCGATGGTGCTTGCAGACTCATTTAACCAGCGTATCGGTCCTTAGCCGGCCAAGTTAGGGTGCCCCACCGGAACATATGGCGCCGCCGGCTCACGCTACCCGCTCACCGCGGCGGGCCTGCCGCACCTTGCTTTGACGTTCTTCGAGGATGTGGCCAAAGTTCTGTAGCAGCAACGGTTCACGCATCACGAGATGCTCGAGGTGTTCGCGATCGATCTCCAACGCGGTTACTTCCTCGAGCGCGTGCGCGGTCGCCGTGTTCGGTTGCCGAGTCAGCGCGGTCAGCCCAAGGAACGAGCCCTCGACCAGCATGCTGATCGGCACGACCGAGCCGTCGTCGGCCGTCGCGGTCAGCTGCACACGCCCTGCGACCAGGAACGTCATCCCGTTAGGCACCTGACCGACGTACTCCACGGTTTCGTCAGCACCGTATCGGACGAGCTTCGCGCAGGTATGCAGCGACCGCTGTTCGTCGGCGTTGAGCCGCAATGCCGGCGCCACCACGATGCGCACCGCTTTCTCCACGCGTTCGGTAGTCGAATAGTCGTCGTCGCTGTTGTCGAGATGCAGCCCTTCCCGCCGTGCCGCGTACCAGATCCAGCGCAAAAATGTCGCCCGCGCGGCGCCATCCTCTGCGGGTGAGTTCAGCCCGATGCTGGTGCGGTACTCGCCGCCGCCGATGGTTACCGAGCGGGGCACGCTGTCGCTCCTGAGCTGCGGCAGCCCGAGGGCAACGCGCGACAGTATCGCGCAAACTTTATCGGGCGGGTCAGCCGCCGAAAAAGTGGTCGTCATCGCCAATTTGTGCGTGCCCGCCGGGCGACTGAGATTAGTGAACGCCGTCGCGGCCAGCACCGAGTTCGGCGTGATGCGCATCCCGCTACCGGTGTCGATGTGCACGGCCCGCCAGTTCGCTTCGACAACGCGTCCCCGCGCCGTCCCGGTGTCCAGCCAATCGTTAATCCGGAAGGGCTGCTCGAACAGCATGAACAACCCCGACACGATCTGGCCGACGGAATTCTGCAACATCAGGCCGATGACCACCGATGTGACGCCCAGCGCGGTGAACAAGCCGCCGACCCGGACGCCCCAGATATAGGACAAAATCAGAACCAGGCCCACGCCGATCAGCGCGAAGCGTCCGACGTCGAGAAAGATGGCGGGCAATCGTTTGCGCCAGCTCTCTTCCGGCGCGCCTTCGAACACGGTGGCGTTGAACCCAGACAGCAACAGCACCAGCACCAGGAAGCCAAACACCGTAGTGAGCATTCGCACGGGGACTTCCCCCGCCGGGATCTCCGAGGCCTTGACAAGCAGCAGCAAAAGGGCGCCCAACGGCAGCAGGTAGTTGCGCAGCAGGCTTACCTGCCGGGCCAACCGGCTATTCCGGCGGGCCAGCGTGCGCTGCAGCTCGGTGAGAAAGATCAGCCCGATCGGAAGTCCGATCGCAATGCCAATCGCCCAGTAGAACCACGAGGAGTGCCACGCGTTCATCATCGCTCCGACAACCGATACATCGTCTGATCGGTGCCCCCGACCGAGATCGTGCCGGCGGGCGTGAACTGCCGTACGTCCCGCATCGCCTCGTAAACTGGAGTGCTGACATAGATGCCGGGCTGCGGTGCGCCCCTATGCATTTGGTAGGCCAGACTCACCGCGGCGCCCCACATGTCGTAGACGAGGCTTGATCGCCCCACCAGCCCACTGATGACGTTGCCGGTGTTGATACCCACCCGAAGGCCCAGCTCGTGACCGGTCTGGCTGTTGAACCGATCGATGATATGACGCATCTCGACGGCGAAATCAACGCTTCGGTGAATGCTGTCCAATCGCGGAGTGAGCACCCCACACGTGGCGAGGTAGCCGTTGTGGAACGTGCGAATCCGTTCGACCCCAAGCGTTTCGGCCGCCGAATCGAATTGCCGGAATAGTTCGTCGACAATTCCGACCAATTCGTCGCCCGGCAGATCGTTGGAAAGCTCGTCGAGCCCGACGATGTCGGCGAAGATTATGGCGACATCCTGATGTTTTTGCGCGATGGTCGCCTCACCCTCGCGATACCGTTGGACGATCGACTCGGGCATCAGCGCGAGCAGCAGGCGGTTGTTTTCGCTGCGCTGCTGGTTGAGCAGCTCTTCCTTGATCGCGAGGTTCCGGCTCATCTCGTTGAAAGCCGCGGTCAGATCGCCGATTTCGTCGCGTGCCATTACCGGAATGTTGACGTCGTAGTCGCCGGAGCTGATCTTCCGCGTGCCCTCCTCGAGGCGCCGAACCGGCCGCATCGCTGCCTGAGCGATGACCATCGAGGCCACGCAGATGCTGAAAACCAGTGTGGTGACCGCGATCACGAGCGTCTTGCTGAACTTGCCCAGCCTGGCGAAAGCGTCGGAGTCGTCCCGTGTCGCCAGGATCGACCAGTGCAGCTCAGAGTTGGGGATGTTCAGTGGTGCATAGGCTTCCAGCTCTTTGTTACCCATGTAATCGGTGGCGCTCATGACTCCGGTCTCTCCGCGTTGGGCGGCGCGAAGACCCAGAGTCGCAACCGGCTGCACCAGCGTCGTGCCACCCAAGCGGATTGCCCGCTCCGCGACGTCGGGTGGGGTGCCGGCGGCTATCGCGTCGCGCCGGTACGCCTGCGGGTCTTCAATGAATTCCCGTGAATCCGAACGCATCAAATCATCGGGGCCAGCCAGATAGGTCTCGGTCGAGGGGCCCATGCCGGCGGCGTCCCAGTGCCTATTTGCGGTCATGATCCGGTTGATCTTGGCGATCGGCAGCGGAAAGGCCATGACACCGTCGATCTTGCCGTTGATGCCGATCGGCGACACCACCCATGCCGTGGGAGCGTCGAGCGCCGGCTGATACGGCTGGAAATCGGTTATCCAGACGAAGTCCATGTCGTTGGAACGCAAGGCTTTTTGGTATGCATCTCGCAGGTTTGATTCGCGATACGGGCCGGTGAGGATATTGGTTCCGAGGTCGGGGCCCTTCATGACGCTGTAGACGACGTTGCCCTGCAGGTCCAGCAGCAGCGCGTCGCGATAGTCGAAGCGGGTGACGATACCGCGCATGTAGAAGTCGAAGCGGGCGTTGGCCGCCGACCATGCGCTACCGTCGCCGGCGTCCTGAACGGGCAGCGGATCGTTGGGCGGCCTCGGCGGCGCAGTGTAGTAGGCCTGCAGATATTTCTGTGGGTTGGAACTCGGCAGAACCGCGTTGATATCGAGGGTGTCGCCAGTCAATCGTTTGAGCGGTTTCATCATGTCGTTGTCGTAGTAGTTGACGAGTGTCTGCTGCTGCGCGGGGTTGATCGTGGCGTTCGCCAATTGGGTGAAGCCGGCGGTGAGCGCGTTTGTAGCCTCGACGACGCTGAAGCCGCCGCTGTAGATGATCAGCGAATTCGTCACCTCCCTGAAGAGCGCCTCAACCTGCCGCTTCTGCGACTCGCGCAGCTCGATCAATCGCTCGGACTCGACCTGCCGCAATGCGCTGCGCCCGGACAAAGCCCCGATGAGGCCAATCGTTGCCACGCCCAGGATGCCCGATAGCAGCATTGCCACCAGGATCTTGGACTGTATGCCGAACCGGAATCGTGTCCACATCAAGGGCCGGCGCGTGCTTTTGCGGGTCTTTTCAGCCGGGGCGGATTCCGGCGCGGTTTCTGTGGCTGTATCAGCGGCCGCTTCGGCATCCGTTAGCTGGCTAGATGTCAATGCCTTCCGCCTTTCTTTGAGAGGATTCGGCATCGCTAACGCAGCAGACTAGCGCGCGAAACTCAAGAAATCGGCGTTTGCATGAAGCGTCCAACGTCGAAACGCATAACCGACGCGACTAACGTCGGCAGAATGGCGCGGGTTTGTGTGGTTGGCAGCGTGAACATGGACCTTACGTTCGACGTCGGTACCCTGCCACGTCCGGGCGAGACGGTGTTGGCGTCGTCCTTCACTCGCGCACCTGGCGGCAAGGGCGGCAATCAAGCCGTGGCGGCGGCGCGCGCGGGCGCGCACGTGCAGTTCGTCGGCGCGGTCGGCGACGACGAAGCCGCCGAACAGTTGCGGGCCCATCTCTTGGTCAACGACGTTGGGCTGAACGGGACCGTCGCAATACCCGGGCCCAGCGGAACGGCGATCATCGTCGTCGATGCCGGCGCCGAGAACACCATCGTGGTGGCACCGGGCGCCAACGGTCAGTTGACGCTGGCCGACGCTGCCGTGCGTTCGGTCATCAGCGACTGCGAGGTGTTGTTGACCCAATTGGAGATTCCGGTACCCGCGGCGGTGGCTGCCGCACACGCGGCCCGGTCGGCGGGAGCGGTCGTCATGGTCAACGCCTCACCGTCCGGCCAGCGCCACAGCTCGCTGGCCGAATTGGCGTCCGTAGCGGACGTGGTGATCGCGAACGAAGCCGAAGCCGACGAATGGCCCTGGCGCCCAACCCACTTGGTAACCACCCTCGGTGCGCGTGGCGCCCGCTGCGTCAGTCCCGACGACGAGTTCTGGGTACCCGCCCCGGCAGTCAGAGCGGTGGACACCACCGGTGCCGGCGACGTCTTCGCCGGAGTGCTGGCTGCGAATTGGCCACGCAATCCAGGTTCGCGGGCCGAGCGACTGGCCGCGTTGCAGCGAGCCTCCGCCGCGGGAGCGCTGTCGACGCTGGTGCCCGGTGCCGGTGACTGCGCACCGGGTGCGGAAGCGATCGACGCCGCGCTGCGAAGCTCATGAAAGCGACCATCGCGGCTGATATTGCCCTGGTGCTCTTTGCCGTTTTCGGGGTGCTCGGATTCGGTTGGCGCAGTTGGCTACAGTATCGGCGGACCGGATCTACCGGATTTCGCGGCACCAGCGGCCGGATTGGTTCGACCGAATGGATCGCCGGCGTTGGCTTTGTCGTCGCGCTGATGTTAGCCGTAAGCGCTGCGATCCTGCAGCGGGCCAACGTCATTCAACCGATCCGCATCCTGACCGCGGTCTCGATACAGGCCACCGGGATCGCGGTCGCAATGATCGGCATTGCGGCGACGGTGTACGCCCAACTCGAGATGGGGGATTCCTGGCGAATCGGGGTGGATGAGCAGGAAACAACCACGCTGGTGCACACTGGCGTGTTCGGCCGGGTACGCAACCCCATCTACACCGCCATGTTCACGTTTGGTCTCGGGATCGCGCTGGTAACACCGAATCTCGTTGCCTGCGTCGGCTTTGTCCTGCTCGTCTCCATGATCGAGCTCCAAGTCCGCCGTGTCGAGGAGCCGCACCTATTGCGGACACACGGCGCTGCCTATCGCGCCTATACCGCCAGCGTGGGTCGGTTCATCCCCGGTATCGGGCTGATCCGCTAGCGGGACCCGCGGTCCACATCGTGGGCGATTGTCAAGCCGTCGGCCATTTCCATTTCATCGGCCGTCTGGCTCAGCAGCACGCGACTGCGGTTCGGCGAGAGCAAAGCCGACAAATGGTGGTGCGGCGTGTCGGCCACAAATACCAGGCGGTTGACGCGCAGCAGCGCGGCGCCGATCGCCATGTCGAGCAGGTGTGCGTTGCGCGGGCCCGCGATTTCGGCGGTGATTTCGTGTCGCACCCGATCCACGACGACCCCGGCCTCCGCCAGCAGCTCGTAGAGGGGGGCCCGTCGCAGCGCGGACTCGGTCAACGTGTCGGCCAGTTCGGTCGGCAGCCAAGCGTCGGTCACCATCAACGGCTCGCCGGTCCTCCGTTGCCGCCGTACCCGCACGATGTGCAGCAGCTCCCCGGACGTGTCGAGCGCCTGGGCGATGGTCCTCGGGGGGCGCCGCGTGCCGAGTTCAACCACGTCGACCTCGGTTTCGAATTGGCTCTGTCGCAGTCCTGCCATGTATGAGCGCCCCGACGATGACACGTCGGCCGGACCATGCTCGCGCACAAAGGAACCGACGCCCTGCCTGCGCTTTATGTAGCCCTGTTCGGCCAGATCCGCCAATGCGCGGCGCACCGTGATGCGGGAGACGCCGAATTGGTCGCACAGCGTCTGCTCCGTGGGCAACGGGTCGCCGGGGGCGATAACACCCCGATCGATCTCATCGTGCAGCACCAAGAAAAGTTGCCGGTGCAACGGCACGCCGGCATCGGCTGATACCGATGCGGCCTTACCGCTGGTCTTTTGCACGATGGCCATGTTTCCACACCGCCTGTCTTGCGCTCCGCACTCACTTGTTATATGTATATAACAAGTACCAAGAGAGAGGGAGATCCGATGACCGCGGTGCAGCAGCAGGCCACCACCGATCCCGCAGGACCGACCGGACGACT
>DASXMA010000222.1:0-39128 GCA_036495965.1 Mycobacterium sp. | reverse complement strand
TTCACCGCGCGTGTATGGGCCGCCGAGAACGTGACCGACACCGTTGAATTCACCACTGTTGAAAGCCGTTTCGGCGGCACGGCAATCTACGTCAATGGGCGGCAGTTCGATGATGGCCGTTGCGAGCGATGGATCACGTTGCGGGCCGACGGGACCGACAGGCTCAGCCCGGTGAGAGCGCGCGAGCTGGCGGCGCTGCTGGCACGCGCAGCCGACGAGATCGAGTAGCGCCAGCGTTCGCCGTCACCTGTGCCACGTCCGCACGTGTCTAGGTGACCGCATGGATCTCTAAATCGCAGATTCGCCTCGGGGCAGGGCACGCTTTCCCTTGAAAACGCGGAGCTTCCTCGACTTCGCCGTGGCCCGCCTGCGCTCAGCGCTCGCCGCGCTGGCGGCCGACGGCGTCAGTCCTTCGTGACGGCGATACATTCGACCTCGACGTCGAAGGGGCCCGTCCACTCCGGCACGCAGAAGAAGATGCGGGCAGGCGGGTTCTTCGGGAAAAAGCGCTTGTAGACCTCGTTGAAAGCCTTGAAGCGGTCGGCCGAGATGCACAGCACGTTGCACTTCAGCACATGGTCGAGGTCCGAGCCGGCGGCCTCGAGCACCTTCTTGATCTGAGTGAGGATGAGCTCGACCTGGCGTTCGAACGGCGCGTTCGGGAGGATTTCCCCGGTGTCGGGGTCGAAAGGCGGCATGCCCGAGACGAACACCATGTTGCCGGCCCGGGTGCAGGTCGACACCGGCGCGCCCCACTTCTCGAAATTGCTGTCGAAGGGTTCGACCCGGATGATTTCCCGTTCCATGCGTTCGGCTCCTGGTCCGTTCGGCGTCAGTCTAAGGCCCCAACCCCCACCCCCCAACCCCCAGGCGCGGGCCGGGCATCGACTTCATTCCCCAAAGGCATTGGCCGTGGCGGTCGTGGAGAGTTTGGAGCCGCTGACCGTCCCTGAGCGCAAGCTGCTGGAGCTGAATTATGTGCACGTTCACGCGGCCGCGTGGACCCTGCCGGACCTCGTCGCCCAAATGCGTGGATCGAGTCGGCGCCCCAGCTCGGCGCGCACCCGGTCTAGCGCGGCCAGCACAGCACGCGGCGCGTGAACCGTTGGACTCTAGTCGGCAGCGGCGCGCATCCGCTCCGACAATCGAACCAGATCGTTCTCGCCCACCCAGCTGGGCAGGGTGTAGGCCGGCTGCCGTAACTCAACAACATAGTTGCGCAACTCCTGGCGGAGCCGCGCTTCAACAGTGAGCACGAAGCCCATGTCACGCCGCCTGGTCACGCTCGATCCGTTCGCGCCCTTAAGCGCCGGGGTTGACTTCAACCTTTGTTAAAGTTCTAGCGTGGAATTCATGTCCTTTAAAAGACACGAAATCGACTTCATGAAAGCGGCGGACCTTGGGCGACTGGCGACCATCCAGCGCGACGGCACACCGCAAGGCAGCTCCGTCGGCTTCACCTACAACGAGGAACTGGGCACAATCGACATCTCCGGCTACAACATGGCCAAGAGTCAAAAGTTCCGCAACCTCGCCCACAACGACAAGGTGGCCTTCGTCATCGACGACATCGCCTCCCGCGACCCATGGCGGGTTCGCTGCCTGGAAATACGCGGCACCGCCCAACGGGCCGTGACAACAGCGGACCGAAACGGCGCCGCAGGTGATGCCCTCGACTCAGCGGTCATCCGCATCACCCCACACCGCATCATCAGCTTTGGCATCGACGACACCGATACTGAGCCGCACCTGCTGAAAGCGGACAGCCGCGACGTCTGAGCCCCAACGAACTGAAGGCGGCTAGCTTGTTCGGGCAAGCTCGCGTTCAACGGAATCGCTGAAGGCCACGCGAGCCACAGACACGCATAGGCATCAGCGAGGCTACTGCCGAGGACGTTCCGGTGGTATGCGTCAGGGTGCCTGCTTGAGTTGGACGTCGTTGGTTTGTGTATAGCCCGCCGGGTTCCCACAGGCTGGCACGTTATAGGTAACTTGGACTGTGCCTGCCAACGTGTTTGGATCCCACATGTAGTGGGCGGACACAGCGTTGGGAACAACGGTGCCGTCCGGACAGCTGAGCGTATGCACGGCGGAATCCAGTGTCCATTGTCCGTTAACCAACCGCGCCTGCGATGGAGCCGATGCATCGGGTCTGATAGCTACTGAGGCGCATCCGTCACCGCAGGGTGTGACGTACCAATCATCGGTGATCGATTTACCATCTTGCGGGTTCGTTTCAGTCCTGATGTAGTGGCCGCTCATCGTTGTATCAGCCCATGCTGTGCTAGCTGTACCGATAGCTAAACCGGCGAACATGGCGGCTGCGGCGACTCCCCGTGTGATAGTCATGATCTTGCCCCTTCCATGGAGCCATTCGTTGAGTCGGGCACTGTATCACAGGGGACGTTCAGGTTCGTGAGGGCTTGGCAATGACGGATGAACAACGCATGTACAACTACTCGCCAACCTGGGACCGCAGTTGTCAGAAATCGATGCACCCAAGAGAATATTGCCTGTAGAAGCTGAAACCTCCAACGTTGGCGGCCCAACATGGCTTCCGCAAACCATCTCACTTTATGGAGCACCTAAATGGTTACCCGCGTTCTGATAGTTATGGCCGTCGCGCTGCTTGGCCCGCTGGGCGCAGTCTCGACCGCTCGTGCCGACTCCAACGACGACCACTTCCTGTCGATACTGAAGCAACAGGGCATCACCGACCACGTATCTCCCGCACACGCGATCGAGGCCGGCCATATGGTCTGCCAGAAACTGGACGGCGGCGCAAAGCCTTCCGACGTGGCCAGTGACGTGGTGAATAGCAGTAGCATGCCCGCCTATCATGCCGGCTACTTCGTGGGCGCGGCCATCAAAGTATATTGCCCGCAGTACATGCCTGAGGAGGCTCCTGCGGAGAGCCCCCCCAAATCCGGCGGCGGCGCCTGACGGGGTATCGGCTGCGTTGGGGGTCCGGCCCGAGCTTGCCCCCGCGTTCGCCCGTCGCGCACCTGGCGGCTAGACCGCCCGCGCGACTCGGTCGTTACCGGGCGCCGAGATCGACGTAGGCGTGGAAAACCGCGACCAAGCCGCACGCTAACGTCGATTTCGGCGACAGCCGCGGCAGAGATGGCCAAGTGCTAGCGTCGGTTAGTGTCTGAACACGGAGCCTCGTTGCGGATCGGCATTTTGGGTGCCGCAAGCATCGCCCCCATGGCGCTCATCAGCCCAGCCAAGCAAAACGTCGAAATCGTCGTGGCCGCGGTGGCGGCACGGGATGCGTCGCGCGCTCAAGCCTTTGCCGCCAAGCACAATATCGCGCGGGTGCACGACGACTACGACATGCTGATCGCCGATCCGGATCTCGATGCGATTTACAACCCGCTGCCCAACGGCTTGCATGGCAAGTGGACCCGGGCCGCGCTTGCCGCCGGTAAGCATGTGCTGTGCGAGAAACCATTCACAGCTAATGCCGCCGAAGCCCGTGAGATCGCCGAGCTGGCCGCGAAGTCGGATCGGGTGGTGATGGAGGCATTCCATTACCGCTACCATCCGCTGACATTGCGGGTTGAGCAGATCATCGCGTCGGGGGAGCTGGGCAAGCTCAACCGGGTGGAGGCCGCGCTGTGCTTCCCGCTGCCGAGGTTTTCCGATATCCGCTACGACTATTCGCTTGCCGGTGGCGCGACAATGGACGCGGGCTGCTACGCGGTGCATATGGTCCGCACGTTCGGTGGTTCGACCCCCGAAGTCGTTTCGGTGCAAGCAAAATTGCGCAACCCGCGGGTCGACCGGGCCATGACGGCCGAGTTGCGGTTTGCCGGGGGACACACCGGCCGGGTCCGCTGCTCGATGTGGTCGACGCGTCTGCTGCAGATCAACGCGAAGGTAGTCGGCGACCAGGGCGAGCTACGTGTGCTCAATCCAATTCTGCCTCAGTTCTTCCATCGGCTCTCGGTCCGCTCGTCCGACGGAAAACGTACAGAGCGTTTCCCGCGCCGCGCCTCCTACGCTTATCAGCTCGATGCTTTCGCCGCGGCGGTGCTGCGCGGCGAACCGGTGAAGACAACCCCGCAAGACGCGATCGAGAACATGACTGTCATCGATGCCATCTACCGCGCTGCCGGTCTGCCGCTTCGCCAGCCCAGCTGATCGGGGCGACAGCCCCGGTCGGGCGACGGCGCGGGGACATGGATATTCGGTAGTGCTTGCGTTAACAGCGATACGCATGTCGTAACGCCTGCCACCATTAGATCTGTGCGCGCGTTCGCCTGCCCCGTTTGTCGGACATTTGCCTCGTTCGAGTCGCGCCGTTGCCCGAATTGCTCGACCGCGCTCGGATTGCATGTCCCAAGCCGCGCCGTGGTTGCGACCTCATCGGGCATGGCTGTTATCGACGGTCAAGCCTGGATTGCGTGCACGAGATCAGCCACCCTGGGCTGCAACTGGTTGGTTCCGGAGGAACAGGAATTCGGTGGCCAACAGGGGCGATGTATCGCCGATTCGCTGATCCGTCGCGAGCCCGACGCGGATGACACCATCGCGCAGGAAAAGCTGATCTCCACCGCGTCCGCATTGCGGCGCTTGATTTACCAGCTCATTGACATCGGCTTGCCGGTCGATCCATTCTGGCGTCAAGACGGAGGGCTTGCATTTGATCTGCTGTCCAGTTACAGCAGCGGTGAGCGTGTGGTGATCGGGCACGCCGGCGGGGTGATCACCATCGATTTGGTCGAGTCGCTAGACGCCTACCGTGAGTCGCTGCGGGTGCACCTCGGTGAGCCCTACCGCACCATGCTGGGTCATTTCCGCCATGAGGTCGGCCACTATTACCAGAATATTCTGGTGGAAACCCATCCCGGCGCCGCGCGCTACCTTGATGAGTGCCGCGAGATCTTCGGCGACGAGCGTTCCGATTATCAGGGCGAGATCGCGCGACACTACAAATTCGGTGCGCCGGCGAACTGGGGTGACTTCTACATTTCCGAGTACGCGACGATGCACCCCTGGGAGGACTTCGCCGAGTGCTTCGCCCACTATCTACACATCACCGGCACCATCGACACCGCCCGGGAGTCTGGACTGATCTTGCATGCCGACAGGGTCCGTTTCTCGGTTCAGCGGGACGTCGTTCCGCTCCCGTCCTACCAGGACGCGCCGATCGAGCAGCTGCTGGAGGACTGGAAGTGGTTGTCGCTCTGCTTCAATCGGGTGAACACCGCCATGGGTAAGAATCCGCTGTACCCGTTCGACATCCCGCCGGCGGTGGTCCGCAAGCTGGCGTTCGTGCACAAAGTGATCCGCGAGACGGCTCGCACAGCGGCAGCTGATCACCCAATGCCCTAAAGGAAACAGCATGGCCACGCCACGCTCCGACAAGTTGTTGCAAGGAGATTCGGATGTGTCGATGGGTTGGATACCTGGGCAGCCCGATCGCGCCCAGGGAGTTGCTACATGATCCGCGGCGCTCACTCATTGAGCAGAGCCGCAGGCACGCGCCGAACATGGAGATCCCTAACGGCGACGGCACCGGGCTGGGCTGGTACGAACACCGTGCAGAACCGGCGCTGTTCCGCAGCATCACTCCTGCATGGGGGGATGAGAATCTTTTGGAACTGGCCGCCGAGATCCGCACCCCACTGTTTCTTGCACACGTGCGCGCTGGCACCGGAACACCGGTGCAGCAGAGCAACTGTCATCCCTTCCGGTACCGCAATTGGCTTTTCGTGCACAACGGATACGTTGGGGGGTATGACAGCTTACGTCGGGACCTGCTCATGGCTGTGCGCCCCGACTTGTTCGGCAACATAGCGGGTTCCACCGATTCGGAGCTGCTGTTTCACCTCGCACTCACCTTCGGTCTCATCGATGATCCGATCGCCGGGATCGCCCGGATGGCAGGTTTTGTCGAAGCGATCGCTGATGCGGCCGACTTGGGTGAACCCGCGCTCCAGATGACGGTGGGGGTCAGCGATGGAGCTCGCCTGTACGCGGCTCGTTACGCCAGCGGACCGGAAGTGAACACGCTGTTCGTCAACGAGGATCTGCAGTCGGTACGGATGCTCTACCCCGAGAACGAGCCACTGGTGCACTTCGGTGGTGATGCCCGGGTTGTCGTTTCTGAGCCGTTGACCGATTTGCCCGGCTTGTGGCGCGAAGTGGCCGCCGGGACTGCTCTGATCGTCGGCGAGGACATCGAAGAGCAAGCCTTCGAGCCCATCAGCCCGGCGGCTGCCTGACTTACTGCAGCCCTGAGGATTTAGCGGATCTCTCAGCCAACAGACTTCGTGCCGCATCCACGCACGGGCGAAGGCGATCGATCGGACTCACGCCGGCCAACGCCAGCGATCGTCTGGGCACTTCGAGTTCGATCACGATGTCGGGTGGCAGCGCCGACAGGACGTCGCGTAACGGTAGTTCGCCTTCGCCGGGAACCATGCGCTCATACATGGCTTCCTCCATGTAGTTGTCGATGCGCGGCTGTAGCGTCGTGTCGTTGAGTTGGGCGTAGCCGATGTGTTGGGGATCCAATTCCGAAAGGTCGGCGGCGCTGGACCCCGACCGCACCAAATGCATGGTGTCGATCAATAGCCGGAAGTCGGGACGTCCGACGTATTCCAAAGCGGTGACCGCGGTGGGGAGGTCGCCGATGGTCAGGCCGGGCACCGGTTCGACGTCAGTCTCGATATTCCGCTGCGCGCCAAGTTCTGTCAGTGCGGCGAACTGGTCGAACGTACGCCTGAGATCGGGATCCAGGCTGACCACGTTTATCCGGGGAACGCCGAGTTCAGCAAGGACGTCGAGATCCGAGCAGAAATTGCGGATATCGGCACCGGGTAGCACTAGGAACCCGTCGCCGAGCGAGATCGACACGCCGCGGTCATTCATCGCGGCGAGCAGCGTCTTCCTCAGTGCGGCGTCCTTCAGCGAGAACGGCGGAAAGTCGAGTGGTACCAACGGCTGTCCCTGCACAATGGTCGAGATGTACTGGCAGCCAAGATCTGCGGCGAGGTTGACGAACTCCACTGGCGGAAGCGCGAATACGCTGAGGAAGCCGAGAGCGAGCTCGGTCATGCGGGGCGGCCTGCCAGTTGGGCCAACTGGTCTGCGGTCTGAATCGTTTGCGTGGTCAACGCGATCTGCCCAGAAGTGACCTGGTACTCGATCATCGGGGCTTCCAGGACGAGCCCGTCACGGATCAAGGCGACATGGTCGTGCAGATGCGCAGCGGTGAATGACGCCCAGCCGGTCGCCGACGGCGGGTCGAGTGTCAGCAGCACTTCATAGAAGCCAGCCGTCAACGACTTGGGTGCGTCCACGTGAGTCAGCCGAAGCCGCATCGCCTCCGGGCCCAATGTATAGAGCGTGGTTCGGGCAAGGTCACAGGTCGTGAGGATGTTGGTCGGCGCTGCGGGGGCGTTCGGATTCGCAGCCGGGCACTTGTCGGGCGTGGTTGGTTGGGACTTCTGCACCGGCCGCACGGGCAACGGCTGAATGTTGACAACCGGCGCCACCGATTGAGTCGTCGATGGCGGCTTGGTGGTCGACGTGGTGGGCGAGGCCGGGTGTTGAGTTGTGTGGCACCCGCACGTCACTGCACCAAGCAGAATGACACTCGTCAATGCGTTCTTCGCCTGGTGGAACGCCACCGCATTCCTTTCGCCGGATCAACTGAATCAAGCAGAGTAGCTCTCGATCAGGTCTAGCACGCGTTGTCCTCGCCGAGTTGGCGTGAATCGTGATGACACCGTTGCGGCCCAGTCGGCTAGCGCCTCAGCGCGGCAGGTTCTTTACGGACACTACGAACATAGAGTATCGTCGTCTGTCTAGTCAGCGAATTTTGATTGAGATCCGTCATCACGAAAGCCCGCGCGCATGCCCCAATACACGCCCGTCGCGGCGAAACGACGAAAGCCTAATCCTGCGGAGCGCCGCCGCGACCTCTGCGATGCGGCGATTCAATTGTTGGCCGACGACGGCGCCAAAGGGTTGAGCCATCTGAAGGTGGACCGGAAGGCCGGCGTTCCCGACGGCACCACCTCGTTTTATTTCCGGACCCGTTCGGCGCTGTTGCGTGCCGTCGCCGAGCGTCTGGCCGAGCTGGACCTGGCAACCCTGCAGTCAGTCGCGGACAGCGCCGTTGACGGGGGAGACAATCCCTCGCGATTGTCACAGGTGGTGATTCAGGCCGGCAGCGAGCCGCAATTGTCGCGAACGAAGGCCAGGTATGAGCTGACAATGCAGGCTGCACGCGATCCCGCGATGGCCGCGATCCTGCAGCAAGCCACCGACGGATTTACCAAACTGCACCGGGAAATCCTTGTGCAGCTCATGCCGCACGGTGCCGAATTGGAGTCGGCAGTGGTCGAGGATCTGAGCAACATCACGCTCACGTTCATCAACGGCCTGCTGCTGCGATTCGTCCAAGGCGACCGGATTATCGACAGCCCAGAACAACTCGACCGGATCTTGGCAGCTATGGCCGTCGGCATCCTCAAGAGTCCCGACAAGGGGCGGTTAACCGAGGCGGTCGGGCTGCGCCCGGCGCGCCGCCGCCGTGCCGCCGCATCCGGCTGAGCGCGACGAACCGTGTGCAGGTTAGCCGACGGGTTTCGGGGCTCTGGGTCTTGCCAGAGCATCCGCTATATGGTTCTCTACGAGAATAGAGTTCAGCCGACGCCCTGCACAGCAACGTATCTAAGCGGGGTGTACAAATTGCCCGAACCGGATCCGGCGCCGGTATCTGGAAGGTATCCGGAAACGGCAGTGGTAGGAGGGATTTCGTGACGGCGGGCACCGACAGCCATGTTCGTTTCGATCCATACGACGTCGACCTCATCGCCGACCCGTATCCCATGTTCGCGCGGCTACGTGACGAGGCACCGCTGTACTACAACTCGGAATACGACTTCTTCGCATTGAGCCGATTCGCTGATGTCAATAAGGCTGTGATCGACCACGGCACCTACAGCTCGGCCCGGGGCGTGATCCTGGAGCTGATCAAGGCCAACCTCGAAATCCCGTCCGGCATGCTGATCTTTGAAGATCCGCCGATCCACGACGTGCACCGCAAGCTGCTGTCGCGGATGTTCACCCCACGAAAGATCAACTCGCTGGAGCCGATGATCCGCGAGTTCTGTGCTCAGGCTTTGGATCCGCTGGTGGGATCGGGGCGTTTCGACTTCGTCAAAGACCTCGGCGCGATCATGCCGATGAAAGTCATCAGCATGCTGCTCGGCGTCCCCGAAGACGACCAGGAAATGATTCGCGATCGCGTCAATGCCCAGCTGCGCACGGAGGCGGGTAAACCCATGTCGCATGAGCGCGGTTTGTCCGTCGGCGAACAGTTCGAGGCCTACATCGACTGGCGTGCCGAGAACCCGTCCGACGACATCATGACCGAGCTGCTCAACGTTGAGTTCGTCGACGAGACCGGCACCACGCGGCGGCTCACGCGAAACGAGATCTTGGTGTACCTCAATGTCGTCGCCGGAGCAGGCAACGAAACAACGACCCGGCTGATCGGTTGGGCAGGCAAGGTGCTCGCCGACCACCCCGATCAACGCCGCGAACTCTTCGAAAGTCCCGGGCTCATCCCACAGGCGATCGAGGAACTGCTGCGCTTCGAGCCGCCCGCACCGCACATGGCACGGTATGTGACCCGCGACGTCACCCTCTATGACCAGACGGTGCCCGAAGGCAGTGTGATGCTGATGCTGCTCGGGTCGGCGTGCCGCGATGCGCGTCAATTCGGTCCCGACGCCGAGAAGTTCGATATCCATCGCCAAGCGCGGCCACACCTGACCTTCAGCGTGGGCGCCCACTTCTGTCTTGGCTCAGCGCTGGCGCGTCTGGAGGGACGGGTCGCCCTGGAGGAGATCCTCAAACGGTTCCCGGAATGGGACCTCGATCTGACCAACGCCAAGCTCAGCCCGACGTCGACGGTGCGTGGCTGGGAAACTCTGCCGACGGTGGTGGCATGATGGCCGGCCGGGTCGAAGGCAAGGTTGCGTTTATCAGTGGCGCGGCCCGCGGTCAGGGCCGCAGTCACGCGGTGCGGCTGGCGCAGGAGGGCGCCGACATCATCGCAGTCGACATTTGCGGGCCGATCGACAACATGGCCTACCCGCCGTCCACCCCGGCCGATCTTGCCGAAACCGCTGACCTGGTGAAGGCCCACAATCGCCGCATTGTGACCGCACAAGTCGACGTGCGTGATTACGACGCCCTCAAGACAGCGGTGGACGACGGGGTGGAACAACTCGGCCGTCTCGACATCATTGTCGCGAACGCGGGCATCGGCACGTTCGGTCAGAAACTGCACAAGATCGGCGAGAAGATCTGGCAGGATATGATCGACGTCAACCTCTCCGGCGTCTGGAAGACGGTGAAAGCCGGTGTACCGCATATCATCGCGGGCGATCGAGGTGGTTCCATCGTGCTGACCGGCTCGGTCGGGTCGCACAAGGCCATGGCCTACACCGGCCACTACATCGCCGCCAAACACGGTGTGATGGGGCTGATGCGCAGCTTCGCCGTCGAGCTGGGCCAGCACCGGATTCGGGTGAACTCGGTACACCCCAGTCAGGTCAACACACCGATGACCATGAACGACGTGACGTTCAAGCTGTTTCGGCCCGATCTGGAGAATCCCGGACCGGAGGACTTCGCCCCGTTCTCGCAAATGACGCACACGCTGCCGGTGCCCTGGGTGGAGGCCGCCGACATCAGCAACGCCGTCCTGTTCCTCGCCTCTGACGAATCTCGTTATGTCACTGGCGTTTCGCTACCCGTCGACGCGGGTGCTTTGCTCAAGTAGGCGCCTACCCAATTAGGTAAAGAAAGTGGAGAGAACACATGCCTGAGTACGACTACGAAAAGTTGAAGAAGGAAGCCGAGCAGTACATCAAGTTCGAGAAGGACAAGAAGAACAGAATCGCTTACATCACGTTCGATCGTCCCGACGCGCAGAACTCCACCACCTTGGGGATGCGGCAGAACTACGCCGATCTGATCCACAAGTGCAACGTGGACGACGACGTGAAAGTCGTGGTGATCCGCGGCGAGGGCCAAGATTTCGGTAGTGGCGGGGACTTGCCCGAACAGCGCCCGATGCTGGAGAACCCCGGCTTGCCGCTGCTGCACGAGCTCGCGATCAACGACGACGACGTCAAGTACCCGCCGGGAGGGTCGTACCGCTACCTGTCCACGGTCACCGACTTCTATGCGAAGGCGCGTGCGGGAAACCGGCCGCTGCAAGAGCTTCGCAAGATCAGCATCATCGAGGCCAAGGGCTACTGCTACGGGTGGCACTTCTATCAGGCCGGCGACGCCGATCTGGTGATCTCTTCTGACGACGCCCTTTTCGGTCACCCGGCGTTCCGTTACGTGGGCTGGGGACCGCGGCTGTGGTGGTGGGCGGAGACGATGGGCCAGCGGAAGTTCTCCGAGATGCTCTTCACCGGACGGCCGTTCAGCGCCAAGGAGATGTACGACTGCGGCTTCGTCAACAGTGTGGTGCCCCGCGACAAGCTGGAAGACGAGACGCTGAAGTACGCGATGGCATGCTCCCGCTCCCGTCCGACCGACACCGTCGCGGTGCAGAAGACGTTCCTGGAGTTGTACAAGCAGCACAAGGGCGAGTACTTCGGGAGCCTGCTCACCGGCATGGTCGAGGGAATGCTGCCGATGATCAAGAACGACGCGCAAGAGGTCGACCTCACCGAGGGCACCTTCGAAAAGGGCCTCAACAATGTGGTGAAGGACAACGACCTGAACTTCCCGCCAGAGTGGCGTCTGAGCCGCTCGGGACGCAAGAAGCCCTGACCGCTTTGGGAGGGCTGGCATGTCGGCGCTGACCGGTATCAGTGTCGTTGAACTGGCCGAGTCGGTCGCAGGGGAGTACTGCGGGAAGCTGCTGGCCGACTTCGGCGCCGAGGTCATCAAGGTCGAGGCACCGGGACGGGGCAGTCGCACTCGGGCGATGGCACCCATCGTCGGCGACGGGTGCGAAGGTAGTGCGTTGTTCGCCTATCTCAACACCAACAAGCATTCGATCGAGCTTGACGTGACTGCCGCAGTCGGTGCCGAGCGCTTGCACAAGCTCATCGGCACCGCTGACGTGGTCATCGAAGACCGCGCGGCGGGCCATTCCGAGCGACATCCGAATGTGGTGTTTTGCTCGATCACGCCCTTCGGGCAAGGTGTACCCGCTGAATTCGAAAATGCCAAGAGCATCAATGTGTTTCATGCAAGCGGCTGGGGATATCACACTCCCAGCCATGCCGACCCCGGCCGGCCGCCACTCCAAGGGCCAGGCCGATTCCTCGCCGACTACGAAGCAGGGTTGGATGCGGCGCTGTGCATCGCGTCATCGCTGTTCGGGCGTCTGCACACCGGACAGGGCGAGTCCATCGACATCTCCGAGCATGCTGTGCTGGTCTCCCGCGCCGACTGCATCGTAGGGCGATTCATCACCGGCGAGGTCGCGGCCGCGGGAACCCGCGACGATTATGACCAGCAGGGCCCGGCAGCGTTTTTCCCGTGCGCCGATGGCTTCGTCTATCTGTACATGACCAGTCGCGCCCACTGGCAGGGCGTCAAGGCACTCATGGGTCATCCGGAATGGCTCGATGCATTCGACGACGATTGGCTGGAATTCTCCGTTGCTCCGGAAAAGGTCGCTGCGTTTCAGCGGGGATTCGCCGAGTGGGTCCGGCACTGTGCCAAAGAGACAGCAGCAGATCAGGCCCAACGGTTGGGCGTTCCATTGGTCCCGGTCAACAACGCCGCGGATCTGCACCAGTTGCCGCAGTACCGCCATCGTGGTTTCTTCAAGGACATCACACACCCTGCCTTGGGCCGAGCGGCATATCCCACGGTGCCATACGCGCTCAGTGCCTCGCCTGCTGAAATCACCACTGCCGCACCCGCTCTCGGCCAGCAAACCGCTGCGATCTTGGATCGACTCGACACCCCGCGGACCCTGGCGGCGGTGAAGACAGCGCAACTCAAGCCGCCCAAGAATCCGCGTGGTGGTCCGCTCCAAGGCGTACGCGTCGTCGAACTGACCAAGGTGTGGGCCGGTCCGTACGCCGGCAAACTGCTCGCCCTGCTGGGCGCTGAAGTCATCAAGATCGAAACCGCCGCCAACCCAGAGGAGATGCGCGCCTACGGCGGCACCGACATCAATCACGCCCCATACTTTTTGAGCATTAACCCCGAAATCCTCAGCGTTGACCTCGACATCAAATCGCCAGATGACATGGCTCGGCTACACGAGCTCATCGCCCGCAGCGACATCGTCATCAACAACCTTCGCCCGGGCGCGATGGAGCGACAGGGCCTGGGTTATGAACAGCTCACGGCGATCAAACCGGACATCATCTCGGTGTCGATCAAGATGTGGGGCAACGACGGACCGCTCGGCCATCAAACGGGCTACGCTCCATGCTTCGCCGCGCTGGCCGGCCTCGCGTCGCTGGTCGGCTATCCCGGCGGCCCCCCACTCGGAACAAGCATGCGCTACGGCGATTCCACCGTCGGCGCCGCCGCCGCATACGCCGCGGTGGTGGCACTACTGCATCGTGAACTCACCGGTGCAGGACAATTCATCGACGTGTCCGCCGTGGAAACCCTCTCGTCGATGATCGGAGACTGCCTGCTCGAACAAAGCCTCACCGGAAAGCGCCTCGGGCCCGACGGCAACAATCACCCCGACATGGGCCCGCACGGCTGCTACCCCTGCGCTGATGGCTCGTGGGTCAGCCTAGCCGTGGCAAACGATGGCGAGTGGCACCGGCTGTGCGAGGTGCTCGATGCCACGGCATTGGCCGCTGACCCGCGCTACCGCACGACAAACGAGCGACGACGTCACGCCGAAGCGCTCGACGCCGACCTCGTGCAACTGACCCGGTACCACGATGCCGAACAACTTGCGCACCGTCTCCGCAGGGCGGGAGTGCCGGCGAGCAAGAGCGCCACTGCCGGCGACGTGATCGGCGATCAGCGGCTGTGGGACCGCGAGCTGTATTGCTTCGTCAGTGATCACCGCGAAGGCCAACGCCCGGTCCTGGGACCGTCATGGCGGATGGCGCGCGTCCCGGCGCAAATCGCGCGTGGCGCACCGGACTTGGGCGAGGACACCGATTACGTTTTGCATGAGATACTGTGCGCCGGTTCGCCATCGGAGACCACCGAATCACGGACGACAGGCGGGACATGACCGGGACGTTGGAACACACCGCGGCGCTGGTGACCGGCGCCAGCAGCGGTATCGGCGCGGCCACGGCGAAAGCGCTGGCCGCGCAGGGCGCCGCGGTGGCCCTGCTCGCGCGCCGAGCCGACCGGCTGGCCGAGCTGAAAAACGAAATCGAATCCGCGGGTGGCACAGCGCTTGTCGTGCCCGCCGATGTCACCGACGCAGAGCAGGTCGCCGCCGCCGTGCAGCGCACAGTCGAAGAGCTGGGACGTCTCGACACCCTGGTGAACAACGCCGGCCTGATGCAATCAGGGCCCGCGGCCGAGGCGCCATTGCGCGACTGGGATGACATGGTCGCAGTCAACGTGCGAGGCGTCCTCTACGCCACCCGCGCAGCGCTTCCACACCTGATCGACGCGGCCGCAAACTCACCGCGCGGTGTGGCCGACCTCGTCACCATCAGCTCCACCGGTGGTTGGGTGGCCCGACCTAACACCGCGGTCTACTCGTTGACCAAGTTCGGTGTCAACGCCTTCAGTGAGGGCGTCCGCCAGGAGGTACTCGGTAAGAGGGTCCGCGTGGGCGTAGTGGGTCCCGGAACCGTCGACACCGAGATCTTCACCCACCTGGCCGCACCATCGCGCGAGGCATTCGAAAAGCAAACCGCGGACATGGTCATGTTGCGGCCATCCGACGTCGCCGATGCGGTGTTGTACATGGTGACTCGCGACCGCCGGGTGGCGGTCAACCACATGTTGGTTCGCGCGGCCGAACAGACCTGGTGATCTGTGATGCACCCGGAGAATCACCGTTGGGTCGCCGGTGACCGATATGGCTTGGCGTTCCCCGCCGACCCCGCGGGCCTGCGCAGTGGCGGTACGCGGTTCCTCAACGATGCGTTTCGAGCTGCCGGCGTACTCGGCGGCGACAACAGCGTCACGCGCATTACGGAATTCCATGAGGTCGCCGGCGGTAGTACGGGACGCAAAGTTGCTTTGGCCGTCGAATATGACAAGGCCGCGGCGGGTGTGCATACCAACTTGTTCGTCAAGTTCTCCCGCGACCTGGACAACCCGCTCCGCGATCGCGGAAAGACGCAGATGGAGCCGGAAGTGCGGTTCGCCTCGTTGTCACGCGTACCCGGGTTTCCCATCGCGGTACCCCAGGTGCAGTTCGGCGACTATCACCGACGCTCCGGCACCGGAATACTGATCACTGAGCGAATCAGGTACGGCGACAGAGGAATCGAACGCCACTACCACAAGTGCCTCGACTACGAGATGCCCGAACCCCTGGATCACTACCGTGCGCTGCTCACGGCGCTGGCCCGCCTCGCGGGCACCCATCGATCCGGGCGTTTGCCGGCCGGCCTGAATTCGCACTTCCCACTGGACGTACAGACCGCGACGGTGGGAGACCGAGCGCCGCTTTCCCCAGACAAGCTGGGACGACGGTTGACGCGGCTGGCGGAGTTCGTCGCAACCCATCCAGGGCTGCTGCCCGCCAATGTTCGCTCGCCAGAGTTCTTGGCGCGCCTGCGCGAAGACGTGCCGCGGATCGCACACCACGAGGACACGGTCGCACGCCAGCTGGCCGCCGATTCCGACTATGTTGCGCTGTGCCATTGGAACGCCAACATCGACAACGCCTGGTTCTGGCGGGACGGCGACGACGTTTTGCACTGCGGCTTGATGGATTGGGGATGCGTCAGCCAGATGAATATGGGTATGGCCATTTGGGGAGCCATGTCAGGTGCCGAAACCGATCTGTGGAACCGTCATCTCGACGAATTGCTGCACCTGTTCGTCGCAGAAGTTTATCGCTACGGTGGCCCCAATCTCGACCCGGATCGGTTGCGTCGGCATACCCTGCTCTACGCCGCGGTGATGGGGGTCGCCTGGCTGCTGGATGTACCGGCATTGATGCGCAAGCGGTTTGGCGCTGACTTACCCGGCAGTCGGAGGGATCCGCGCATCAAGGATGACGAGAGTGTACGCGCGCCGCTGCAGATGCTGTCGAACCTGCTGAGCCTGTGGGAACGGCACCGCCTGGGTGATCTGCTCGATGCAGCCCTGGCTGACGGCGGCCCGCGCCTACCCGAGGGCGACCAAGGGCGATGTGTCGGCTAGCTGATGGGCCGACCGGTTCATTGCCGTTTCGAAGGGGTGTTGGGTCGTACTTGGATGTCTGCTGACCGCATCACTGGGCTATCGGTGCCAGCAGTGACGCGGACTTCGATGGTCTGACCGGTATCGGCGACGACAAACGAAAGTGGCGGCGGTTCATTCTGTAGATGGGTGTCGCCCCACTGCACCAGCGACATGAACACCGGCAATAGATCCTCGCCGGCCTCGGTCAGTCGGTACTCGTCTCGGGCTCGGCTTCCCGGCTCCTGATAACGGGCGCGCGCAACGACGCGTGCCGACTCGAGCTGTTTGAGCGCTCGCGACACTGCGGGCGCCGACGTTCCGATTCGCTCCACGAAATCCTCGAAGCGTGTTGTGCCGAAGAAAAGTTCACGAATCACTTGGAATGCGGTCTTGGTGCTGAGCAGCTCTAGCACCTTCGACATCGAGCATGCATCACCGATCGACCACTGCTGCCGGTCTTGCAGCCGCTTCTCGAAGTCCATCCACCTGCCCCTTTAACTAATGCTTGCATTACTCAGCTATCCGTGCTTACATCTTACTAACGTTATCGTTAGTCAGCAAGAAGCGAGGCAAAGACATGCCATCAGATCAGTTGTTCCTCATTACCGGAGCCACCGGCAACACTGGCGCACCCACGGTCAAGATCCTGCTCGAAGCGGAGCACCGGGTCCGCGCCTTCGTGCACCGCGTTGATCAACGCTCCGAGGCGCTCGCCGCGCTCGGCGCCGAGATCGTCGAAGGCGACCTGCTCGACTTCCACGCGGTCAGCTCGGCGATGTCAGGTGTGAGCGCCGCGTATTTCTGCTACCCCATCGCCCCGGGCATGTTGCTGCCGGCCACCGCCATCTTCGCCCAGGCGGCCAGCGAGGCCGGTGTCGGCGCGGTCGTCAACATGTCTCAGATCTCGGCACGACGCGAAGCTAAAAGCCATGCTGCCCAGCAGCATTGGCTGGCTGAGCGGCTGCTGGATCGCTCAGCATTCCTTACCACTCACCTGCGCCCGACGTTTTTTGCAGAGTGGCTCAAATGGCAATGGCATCGCAGCGGCGACGAGGGCCTACTGCAATTGCCGTTCGGCAACGGTCGTCATGCCCCCATCTCGGGGCGCGATCAGGCCAGCGTGATCGCTGCGGTTCTGCAGAATCCCGCTGCCCACGACCGGCAGGTCTACCCGCTGGTCGGTCCCGAAGAGCTCGACCATTACGGCATCGCCGGCAGAATCGCCGACACTCTCGGAATCCCGGTCCGTTACACGCCGGTCGACATCCCGGCCTTCGCGGCCGCCTTGACCGCCCAAGGGTGGACGGACTTTTTCGTCCAACACATCAGCAGTGTCGCCCAGGACTATCAGGATGGCGTCTTCTCCGGTGAAAACAACCTGATTGAGGTCATCAGTGGACACAAACCAATGACCGTGGCCGACTTCGTCAACGCCAATCGCGCCGCCTTCGAACACGACGGCGCCTTCGCTGTGCATGACCAACTCGTACACAGCTGATTAGGTCAGCGCCTGTCGCCCCAGGACGGGCTAGTGGTCAGCACGTCAGCGCCGTCGTCGGTGATGTGCACGGTGTCGCGGCGGAAGACCGCCCCGACGCCACCCTGCCACACATAGCCGGTGATCGCCAGCACCATCCCGGCCTCCAGGCGGTCGTGTTCGCCGGCGGTCCAGAGCATCTCGGATACCACCGGTGGGTCGAAACCCAACCCCAGCCCATGCGCGACGGGCATCGGCGGTAACGGCTCGGCGGCCGCTTCATAGGCGGCGAGCAGCTCGCGGGTCGGCGTACCGGGGCAACAGGCAGCAATCATGTTGTCGTACAGCGTCTTTGACCGGTCGAACAGCTTGCGGATCGGTCCGTTGGCGGTGTCGCCGGCCGGCCAAGTCCGGCCTACCTCGGCGACATAACCATCTGCCAGGGCGCCGGCGGCGAACGCGACGAGGTCGCCCGACCGTACCTCGCTTCGGGCACGTGCGCGTCGCCACGCGTGCTCCCGCGAGGTCACCCATGCGGCGTCCTGGGTGGCCGGTGTGCTCACCCCGCCCGCAGCCATGGCCTCCAGCATGGCCCCGGTTAACGTCTGCTCGGACACCCCTGGCCTTAATTCACTGACGGCTGCGGCAAGTCCGGCTTCGGCGACGCGAAGCGCCTGGCCCATCGCGGCGATTTCGTCGGCAGTCTTGATGCGCCGCGCCGTACGCATGGCCAGCTCAGCGTCGACGATTTCGGCATTGGGAAATGCATCGGGCAGCAACGCGGCGAAAGTGGGTGTAATCGCGTCGGTTCCGATTCGGCGCGCCGCTTCGGCCCCGTCGATCTTTCTCAATACATCGATGAGGGTCATCGGATTCCAGGCCAGCCCGTACAGGTGATCGTGACCGATTTCTTCGGGGACCCCCTCGTCATCGGTGCTGTTGAGGTAGATGTCACCGGTGGCGCGCACTACGACGCACATCGGACCGAACGGGCGCGTCCCGGCTATCCACAGCTGCGGGGCTCCGGTGACGTAACGAATATTGGCCTGCCGGCCGAGAACCAAGATGTCGAGGTTGTGTGCGTCCATTTGGGCCAGCGCCCGCTCCCGGCGTCCGGTCCGCAAAGCCCAGGTGTCGGGCGAAACTTCAGTCGCCATACGGGGAGTAGGGGTAGTCGGTAATCGGCAGGAAGCCGTTTTCGGTGATCACCACGATTTCCTCACTGCGATAGCCGCCGGTTCCGTCCTCCCACACCACGGGTTCCAAGACCAGGACCATGCCGGGCGGAAAGACGAAGTTGTCATCGAACTCCTCACCGAGATCCGTGCCGATCATGGGGGTTTCAGCGGGGTAGGTGCCGATGCCGTGGCCCAGGTAGAAGTGTGGCAGCCACGGCTTGTGGCCGCCGTTGGCCGCGATCGCCGCGCGCGCGAGATCTCCGGACGTGGCACCGGCTTTGGTCACCGCGAGCACGGCGTCGAGGATGGCTCGCCACTGGCGGAATTGATCTTGTTGCCGTGGCGTGGGTTGCTCGCCGACCACCCAGGTGCGGCCGAAGTCTGAGCAGTACCCGGCGTAGGTGATGCTGATGTCGGTCCACAGCACGTCGCCGGCAGCCAGTTCACGATCGGTGGGGAGTAGCGGCAGCGCGAGATCACCATGCGTCGTCCACACTCCGGCTTCCCGTGAACTCGGCATCACCTGCCAGATGGCCTCCAGCATGTTGGTGGTGGCGCCCAGTTCGAAAGCCCGGCGTACCAGTGTGGCTGAAAGATCAATCTGGCGTACGCCCGGTGCCAACGCCTTCTGCACATCCACAATGGCTTGTTCGGTGATGTGGGAAGCCCGGCGCAGACAGGAAAGCTCATCCCGGGTCTTGACCAATTGCGCGGCACCGACCACGATCGCCGCATCCGTCGGCGGGCCCGCCGGGAATAGCTTGGACGCCGCCCGGCGCATTGCGCCGGTCAGTTCGTCGACTGCGATGTTCGCTCCGACGGGGATCAAACCGGCTAATTCAGCGACGAAATGCTCTACACCCTGGTCGAATTCGAGATAGGCGGGGCCGTGAAGGTGGTCGTCGGGGACCGGTGACTCTGCGGACGCGCCGCTGCGGAACGGCATGAACAGATGCGGATGTTCGTCATCGGCCAGCACGACCGCCACCGGGCGTTCCACATGCGAGAGGCCCGCATCCAAAAGCGGCCAGCTGACACCGGTCGCATAGGTGACGTAGCCGTTCATCAACAGGATCAGTGCGTCGACACCATGGTCGGCCATTGCGGACCGCAGCCGTACACCGGTCTCTGCACGCATACGGGCCCCGTCCGGCTCGACAGGGATGTCTGTGATTTCTAGTCCCGAGGCGCGGGCAGCGAGGGAGTTTGTCATCGGCCAATACCCAGGAAGTTTCTGATGTTGCCGCCGACAACGCGAACGGCGTCCTCGGGGCCGACGGCCTCGACCACCGCGGCCAGCGACCTCTCCGAATAGCCGAATGTGCTTTCGTTGTGCGGATAGTCGGAAGACCACATCACCTTGTCGATTCCGATCTCGTCGATCTGGTTGAGGCCCAGGCCGTCGACCATGAACGAGGCGCACATATGGGAGTCCCAGTAGTAGCGGACATCGTGTTGTGGGTGGTTCTTGAGCATGTGCTGGTATGAGGCCAGAACATGCTCGCCGTCTTGCAGCGCGGTTGGCACCCAGGCGATTCCGCCCTCGAACCAGCCGATACGTAACCGAGGATGCCGGTCGAGGATGCCGCCGAAGATGTACTTGGAGAACATCTCCCTGAACGAGTCGATATTGACCATCATCGCGACGGCGACGCTGTTCACCTCGCTCGGGCACTTCGGCTGGCTCTCGCCAATGTGGTGTGTCACCGGCAGACCGGCGTCTTCGATCTCGTCCCACACCGCGCTCATCGCCGTGCTCGAGTAGTCGATGACGCGGCCGTTGTCGTCGTTGCCCGGGTTCAGTGGCATCAAAAACGTTTTCAGCCCCAGCGATTTCAGCTCTGACAGCGTGCGTCTGGCGCCTCGCGGATCCCACCAGTTGATCAAACCCACGCCATAGCAGTGGCCGTTGGACCGTTCCTGCGCGTCGGCGATGTGTTCGTTGTAGATCCGGAAAATCCGCTCGCGCAGGTCCTTGTCGGGATAGTGGAACAGCGCCAGCACCGCGTTGGGGAACGCCAGTTCCCTGTCGACTCCGTCTTCGGCGAGTTCACGCACGCGAGCTTCGATGTTGTTGGTGGCCGCGCCGGCCAGATCGTCGTACTGCATGAGCACTGCGCTGAAATCGCCGACCACCATCGATTGTCCCCGTGGGCCGAGCAGGTATGCGCCATCCTCGTACCAGATGCGCGGCGCGTGGACTTTGAGGTCGTCGGGGAAGTGCTCATAAAAGATGTCGTCGGCCAGCGAGATGTGGTTGTCGGCCGAGAACACCTCGGTGCCGGAGGGCAGGCCGGTGTTGGCTTCAGCGGCGTGGCCGCGACGGTGCTTGGGCGCTCCGATGACGCCCTCCGGGTACAGGGTGCGAGTCGGACTCGGCATCATCGTCCCTTCATTAGGGATCATCTGGTCAGCACGCCGAGCCGCTCGAGGTCGGCGAGGTACTTGTCGATCAATTGCTGCGAGAGGTGTGGGATGGCGTGACCGGACCGTTGCACCGCGGACGCGAATCGTGCCCCGGGTACCGGTGAGCCGGCAATGGCGGGCATGGGTTCACGGTAGACCTCCAGCACCGTCAGGACCGACTGGGCGCGCTGCCGTTCCGGCAGTGCGCCCATCGCAGTCTCGAACCGATTCGGCCAACCCGTTGTCGAGACCATATGATGCGCCACTGAGCAGGTTTGTCTTGGTTAATCCGGGATGGGCGGCATTGGACATCAGCCCCCAGCCCCCGAGTGTGCTGCGGCGGCCCAACTCGACCGCGAACATCAGCTGCGCCAGCTTGGCCATCCCGTATGAGCGCATCGGCCTGTAGCCGTGTTGCGCGTTGGCGTCGTCGAAATCGAGATTGCGTTGAGTTGCGGCGATGACGGTCACCACCCGTGCGGCCTGCGCTGCGCGCAGCAAGGGCAGCAGGTGCCCGGTCAACGTGAAGTGTCCCAGATGATTAGCGCCGAACTGTAATTCGAAGCCGTCGTCGGTTTCCTGTCGCTGCGGCGGTGTCATGACACCGGCGTTGTTTATCAAGATGTCGATCGGGCGGCCGTTCGCGGCTAGCTCTTCACCCAGCGCCGCTACGCTTTTCAGCGATGACAGGTCCAGATGCCGGATGGTCAGCTTGGCTGCCGGCCACTCACGGCGGATGTCGGCAATCGCGGTTTCGCCCTTGGCCCTGCTGCGAATCGCCATCACGACATCAGCACCGGCGGCCGCCAGCCATTTTGTCAGGCCGAGTCCCAGGCCGCTGTTGGCTCCGGTGACGATGGCGAATCTGCCGGACAGATCCGGGACTTCGAGTGTCAGATCGAGCTTCACCATGTCACGGGAAGCTCGTAGACGCCGTAGGCCAAGGTGTCGTGCTTGAACGGAAGCTCCTCGAGAGGCACAGCCAGCCGCAATGTCGGGATGCGGCGCAGCAGGGTGGGCAAAACGATTTGTAGTTCCATGCGGGCCAATTGCTGACCCACGCATTGGTGGCGGCCATAGCCGAACCCAACGTGCGGCCCGTCTTCGCGGCGTAGATCCAGCCGATCCGGGTTGGGGAATTGGCGGGTATCCCAGTTCGCCGGCGCGACATCGAGGATGATGCCGTCGCCCGCCCGGATCGTCTCGCCACCGACTTCGATGTCCTCCACCGCGATACGCCGCTGACCCGTCTGGATGATGCTCAAATACCGCGTCAGCTCCTCGACCGCGGTGGCGATCACCTTCGGATCGTCGGCGTCGCACATCAGCGCCCGCTGATCGGGATGCTCCAGCAGAGCCGCCACGCTCAGACTGATCATGTTCGCCGTGGTCTCGTGACCGGCGATGAGCACGCCGAGCGACAGTTGCGCGGCTTCGCGCACGCTGATCTCTTCGGAGTTGACCCTCTCTGCCAGATCGGACACCAAATCCTCTGAGGGATCTTGCATCTTGGCCCGGATCAGATTGGCGATGTATTTCGCCAACGAGGCGGCACCCTTGGCCGTATCTTCTTCGGTCGCGTAGCGCCCCGTGCCGCGTTGAGCTTGTTCCTGGAAGAAGTCCGCGTCCTCGTAGGGCACGCCCAACAACTGACTGATGACCAGCGACGGGACGGGCAGCGCCAAAGTGCTGACGATGTCGCCCGGCTTAGGACCTGCCAGCAGGGCGCCGATGCGATCGTCGGCGATCTTCTGCACGACAGGACGCAGTGCTTCGACACGCCTGAAAGTGAATGGTTTCGACAACATCCGGCGGAAGCGGGTGTGTTCTTCTGCGTCGGAGGTGAACACAGAACGTGGCCTTTTGTGTACCGTCGCCAGCATTCCCTCGTTCCAATGCGGATATCCCGGGAGTCGGTCGTCGACGCTGGTTCGCGAATCGGTGAACAGCGCCCGTATCGCGTCGTAGCCGTGGATTAGCCACGGCGTGCTGCCGTCCCAGATCCGCACCCTGCTCAGCTGCTTGGTTGCGTTGAGTGCCAACGACTCCGGGGGAGGAGCGAAGGGGCAGTCGGGCGCCCGTGTCATCGGAAAATCCGGGACATCGGTGGTGGTCGAGATGTCGGTCATCGTGCTCCTCGGTTGTTGGCCGCCCTGTTTCACCCGTGGTCAGCCGCCCGCTATGCTCACGCGGACCGGCGCGCGCCACAGCCCGACGATCGCGTCGATCAGTCCTTCGCCGGCAACCGGCCAGCTGGAACGTGACTGTGGACCGTGCTCAGCCAGCGCACCCTCGTGCTCGGCACAGGTGTGCATCAGCAGGTTGCGGACCATCACGATTCGCTCAAAACGCACTCGCTTGGGCAGGTCGGGAAGGCAGCGGTTGATGCCGTCGATCGTCTGCACCAGCATCGGCGACGTAAGTGCGTCCTTGGTGACGACATGGCGATACGTGGGATCGGCCATTGCCTGGGCGGCAAACCGGGCGTACCAGCTCGGGGTGCCCAGTGCTGCCAGGTGATCGGTAAGGGGCCGCACCAGTGTGCCTACCCAGTCCCGTAGTTCGGTCGAATCGCCGATATCGATCAGCATCGTCGCGCGTAGCTGCTCGATCGGCTCGCGGTGCTTGCTTTCGATCGCTCGGAGCAGGTCGGTCCTTGTCCCGAAGTGATAGCAGGCCGCCGCGTTGTTGCCTTGTCCGGCTGCTTCGCTGATCTGCCGGTTGGATACGGCGTACATGCCACGCTCGGCGAACAACCACTCTGCCGCCGACAAGATCGCCTCTCGGGTGCCGGTAGACCTGTCGGAGCGAGCTGTCCGCTCGGCTTTCATCGCCTCAGTGAACACCGCACAGGAGATTAAATCAAGCCATTTATTTAATGCTCGGTGATCCTCAGGCCCTGCGTCGCGTCACGTGCGTTGTCACTGGGTCGTCGTGCCGGTGAACGGTGTGACGGGATGAGGGACGGCTCCACGCGCTCATCGCAGCCACCGGGGAGCCGCCATATTTTGAAATCCTAACGAGCCAAAGTGATTTCATCGGCCAGATACCCAGAATGAACTGCCAGGGAATAAGGTAAAGCGCGTGAATCCGCTGCAGCGGGTGGCGCGAAACCCGACGGCATACCGCTGGCTGGTTCTGCGAGGGCGGGTGGTCGCTGAAGCCCTCGAATCCCTACTTCGGTTCGCCAGTGCTGGGCGAGTCGGTGTTCTGGACCTTGCCGGCCTGCCCAACGTGCAGATCACCACCTCGGGCCGCAAAACAGGCCTTGCTCGGACGGCGACGGTCCAGTACGTGCCCGACGGGGATGGGCTGGTTCTGGTTGGCTCCAACTGGGGTCGGGGGCGCCACCCGTCGTGGTCGGCGAATCTTAAAGCGACAGAACGCGTCATCGTTCGCAGGCGCGGCCATCGTTTCGTCGCGAAGGTACGGTTGCTCACCGGAGTGGAACGCCACCAGGCGTGGGCCACTGTGCTGGCGCACTGGCCGAACTTTCAGATCGCCCAAGATCGCGCCGAAGGGCGCCGGTTCAGGCTATTCGTTCTCACGCCGACCACATGATGTGCGTTTTGATTCACCGTTCTAGCCGGCGAGTCCTTTCTTGGCGGCCGCATCTTGCTTTTGACCGACGTCGGCCACGAAGTCCGGGTTGGCCATTCGGATTGTTCATGGGAGCCGTCGCGGTGAAGGTTTCGGGTGCGTTGATATCGCTCGCCCCCGCTGCTACACCCGGCCACCGATGCCGCCGCCAGCGTCACACTCACCGCAGCGACCAGCGTCGGAGAAATCCTGGCACCACGTTCCTTTCCGACGTCAATTCAGACTGATCCGAGCGTGTCAAAGATCAGCGTTGCGTAGGTCGCCGTCCGCTCCGAACCGAGAAGTCCGGGTCCCATCCTGTTCATGACGTAAGCGATGGTGGCCCGCCGATCGGGACACATCAACACCATCGAGCCGCCCCATCCGCCCCAGAAGCAGATCTTCTCGTCCGGGACGTAGGGGAGGGCCTCGGTTCTGGCGAGCGCATATCCGATGCCCCACCGCAGTGGCGCCGGTATAACGAGGTCGGTTCCGTTGGCCTGCTCGTCGAAAATCATCTCGACAGTCTCCGGCTTCAGCAGTTGCACACCACGAGCCTTGCCTCCCAATGAAATCGCAGATTGTATTGCGGCCAGGGAACGCGCGTTCCCGTGACCGTTGAGTGCGCCCATGTCGGCATCGCGCCAGGCTGCCGTATTCGCCGCGTCAGCGTTGGGCGGCGGGCCACTGAATGTCTTGCGCATCGGACTGTCTTCGGGCAACAAATCCAGTGGCAGCTCGAGGGAGGCGGCGCGATGATGTCGGCGATGCGGCCGTAATCGGTAGGCTGGCCCCGATCTGGAAGTCGGCACCAAGCGGGCCGGCGATCTCGTCGCGAACAAACTCTTTGAGCGTGCGCCCGGTGACGCGCTGTATCACCTCGCCGATCAGATGGCCCTGATTGTGCGCGTGATATCCCGAGGCAGTTCCCGGTTCCCACCAGGGCGCTTGCGCGGCGAGGGCCGCGGTGGACTTGTCCCAGTCGTACATGTCCTCGGTTGTGAACGGTAACTCCCAGCCGGAAACGCCAGACGTGTGCGACAAGATGTGACGGATCTCGATGTCCTGCTTGCCATTTACAGCGAATTCTGGCCAGTAGGCGCAAACCGGTGCGGCCGGTTCGATCAGGCCGCGGTCGATGACCATCAGGGCGGCCAGGCTGGTGACCGTCTTCGTGGAGGACCACACGTTGACGATCGTGTCCTTGCTCCACGCGGTCGTCCGTGCGGCATCGGTGCAGCCGCCCCAGATGTCGGCAACGCATTCGCCGTCGATGTCAATGGCGATGCATGCGCCAACCTCTTCACCGGAGCCGATGTTGTCAGCCAGCGCGGCCCGGACTTTGTCGAACTTGTCGTCGCAGTGTCCGTGAATTACATCCATCGGGTTGCTCCATTGATTGGTACTGGGGCCTGACTGAGCAGGGCGAGCAGCGCCGTGCGCGCTTTGCCGAATCCGGGATACCGCCGGTGATCAGATCGGTGTAGATAAACGAAATATCGATGCGTTCGCGTGCGAGCAGGTGGCCGCGTGCCAGCGAGTATGCGCGGGTCGCGTCGAAGCGCTGTACCCGCGATGTGACGCCCGTCACCACGAATGCAACATATCTGAGAATGTTGCATCCGACAAGCCCTAACGATCAGCGTGGGCGGTGATGTGACTGAGTAGGTCCCGGGCCGCTCCGACGGGCGGGGTGCGGCCCCCGATCCAAATCGCCCGGAGCTCGCGTCTCAGGTTCAATTCGGGAACTGCGACCGTGCGCAGGCGTCCGATTGCCAGGTCGTCGGCAACGGCCAGCCGGCTCATCACTGCGGGTCCCGCACCTGCGGCAACGGCAGCACGCACTGCCGCGGCAGAGGACAGTTCGAGGATCGGATGCGCTTGCTGTATCGAGTCGCCCAATGCTTGGGACAACGCGGCGGTCAACGAATCGCGCGTCCCCGAACCCGGTTCCCTAGTGACAAGCGGTGTTTGACTCAGCTCGGTCGCACTCACTGTTCGTTGCCGGCGCACCCACTTGTGATCTGCCGGCACGATCAACACGAGCTCGTCGCGCCCGACTACGCGGCTGCGCAAATTCGTTGGAACGTAAGGAGTCTCGATGAATCCCAGATCCGCTGTCCCATCACGCACCGCGGCGATCGCGTGGTCGCTGTTGGTGGCGGTCATGATGACTTCGGGGGTGGTGGCGCCAAGTCGATTTGTCGCAACCTGAAGCGACACCAACCAGCGGGGCATGAGTTGCTCGGCGATCGTGAGGCTGGCTACCACTGTGACCCGCTTGCGCCGTTCCGATCGCAATGAGGTTAACCCAGCATCCACGCGTTGGGCGACGTCGATCAATCGATTCGCCCACTCGGCGACGACGACTCCGGCGGGTGTCAGCTGCGATCCACGTGGGGTCCTGACGACCAACGCCACGCCGCTCTGCGCCTCGATCGAGGCCAACCGTGCCGATACCGCCTGCTGGGACAGCCCGAATTCCCTTGCGGCAGCGCCCAGACTGCCCGTCCGGGCGATCGCCAAGAAAATCTCGAACGCGGACAGTTCGGGCATATGAGCGCTTAGTGGCATGACCACCCTCCCGCCGCGGCATACAAGCCAGCGTTGTGCGATCGCGTGCAGACACAAGTAAAGCTTGTGAGCTCACAAAATAGAAGTACCTAGTCGTAGCTACTCAAATGGGGAACCATCTCTAACAAGGCCGCCCGACCGAGGAGAAGACGGAGACGATGATCGCCATGACGGAGCCCACAGCGCTTTGGGGTAAGCGCGACGATATGATCGTGCGCGGGCGCTCACCGTACAACGCTGAGCCTCCAGCCGCGGTATTGGCCAGTAGCGACATCACTCCGATCGACACGTTCTATGCACGCAATCACGGCCCATTCCCCGACATCGCGCCGCACCAGTGGCGACTGAGGATCGACGGGTGCGTGGATGAGCCGCTTACCCTGACATACGACCGGCTGACCACCCAGTTCGACCGACACAGAGTGGTGGCGACACTGGCGTGCGCAGGAAATCGACGTGCCGAGATGCTGCGGGTCCGGCCGATCCCGGGTAAGGACCCGTGGGCTCGCGGGGCGATCTCAACCGCGGAGTGGTGCGGCGTACGCCTGTCTGACATCCTCGCGGCAGCGGGAGTGCACCGCGGTGACGGCTTGCACGTTGCCTTCGAAGCCCCGGACGTCGCCCAGGAAGCTCGGCCCGTCCAGGTTTACGGCAGCTCGATTCCGTTGCGTAAAGCGCTGTCGCAAGAAGTGCTGCTGGCGTTCGAGATGAACTCCGAACCGCTTCCGCGCGCCCACGGTGGTCCGGTTCGCGTGGTGGTGCCCGGATACGTTGGCGCCCGCAGCGTCAAATGGGTCACGGCCATCAGGGTGCAACACGGCCCGTCGGATAATTACTTTCAGGCCCATGATTACCGCATCTTGCCGCCGGAGGCCGACGCCGACACCGTCGCGCCGGGTGAAGGGATCTCGCTGTCGTTGCTGGCCCTCAATTGCGACATCCTCGACCCCACGGACGGCGACCAGGTACCGGCGGGTGAGCTGACCATCCGCGGCTATGCGATCACCGGCGATGGCCGCAGTGTTGAGCGCGTTGACGTGTCCGTCGACAACGGGCTCACCTGGCAGCAAGCCGACCTGCGCCGGCCGCCCAGCAAATGGTCCTGGCGACCATGGTCGCTGACCGCGGACGTCGACCCGGGACCGTTGAGCATCGTCGCGCGTGCCTGGGACGACACTGGCGCGCTGCAGCCAGAATCAGTGGCATCGCTGTGGAACCCGCGTGGATACGGCAACAATGCCTGGGCTCGCGTCTGTTTGCGGGTGATGTGAAGGTCGGCGACCCCAGCTCAGCCGCCCAGCCCCTTCTTGATGGCAGCGTCTTGTTTCTGGGCGACATCATTGACGAAGTCCTGTGGCGGGAGCGAGTCGGTCGGGCCATCGAATTCCAGCGTGACGAACGCCTTGCCCTCGGTGAACAGCAGTACCATCACGCCCTTTGACTTGTCCGGCGAGTTGCCCGACAGCGTCGTTGCGCCAGTGCCAACGTTGGCAGACCCCGTCTGTGGGTCTTTGATGGCGTTCGCCTGCCCTCTCTTTGCTGCGTTCAATGCATCCGTAGCAGCCGCGGGGTCTGCCAGGACCTGGATGGTCACTTTGATCGCATGGCTGCCGTCTTGGGTGTTGAATGTGGTCGCGACACCGGGTTGCCCGTTCGGATTGTTCACCGGTGGGCTCCCCATGAATTGCACCGGTGCGTCGATATCTGTTGCTTGGATCAACAGCCCGGTGTAGCCGGTGGGCTGCGCTGGCGCCGAAGAAGCCGGTCCTGAGCTACTGGTAGCCGAGGTGGCTGAACCCGACTTGGTCGTCGATGTGGGCGACGACGTCTTATTGCCGCCGCATCCGGCCACCGACACCGTCAGCGCAGTTGTCGCAGCTACGCCGGCGACCAGCATCCGGGAAATCCTCATCGCACCGTGCTCCTTCCGGGGTCCTTGTGGCGACGCACTCGACTTCGTCCGCCCGAAACGCACAGTACATTGCGCGTGTCGATCAAGGTCCCGGTGGCAATGGGCGGGGTTACTCCAGCTCGTCTCGCAGAGATTGCAGGGTGCTGGCCAGGATGCGCGAGACCTGCATTTGTGACACGCCGATACGCTCCGCGATCTGGCTTTGAGTCATCGATTCGAAGAACCGCATATACAAAACCTCACGCTCACGCTGCGGCAGCGCGAACACCAGGCTGCGCACCGCTTCTCGGTTGGTGATGTGGTCGATGTGTGGGTCCATCGCGCCGATCGCGTCGGCGACCAGGCGCGGCTTGCCCGAGCCATCGGGACCTAAGGGTGCGTCCAGGGACTCGAGCTGGTAGGCGTCGCCCGCAACGAGGCATTCGATGATCTCCTCGCGTGGGACTCCCAGCGCTTGCGACAGCTCGGAGGCAGTAGGCGCTCGCCCCAGCGTTTGAACTAAATCAGCCGTCGTCCTGCTGATCTGGACATGCAACTCACGCAACCGGCGCGGCACGCGCATGCCCCAGCTGTGATCGCGGAAATAGCGCCGGACCTCACCCATCATGGTGGGAATTGCGAACCCGATAAAACTGGGTCCCTTGGCGGGGTCGAACCGCTTGATGGCGTTCATCAGCCCTAGGCGCGCCACCTGGGTCAAGTCATCGAGGCTTTCGCCGCGACGCCCGAAGTGACGAGCCACGTGATCGGCCAGGGGTAGGCATCGCGCGACGATACATTCCCGCTGCCGCCGGTATTCGTGCGATTCAGCCGGCAGCTGGCGCAGAACCACGAACATGCCGACGACGTCGTCGTACGAATCGTCGGATTGCGTGGTGGCCGGCCGGGTAGGGCGGGGTGGAGCAATTACGTCGGTCATCTGCTGAACCGCCTCCTGCTGACTCAGCGGGTAGTGAAAGCACTGACGCGCGAACAGGTTTGCATTGCTGACACACACTCCTTCTGAGTGCTGTGCAGCGAGACTGTGCGCGCAGTCGCCACTACACCCGTTTTCGTAAAGACGGGTCGGTTATCAACAGCGCACGCGGCACCGAGGGGAAGGTGACCGCAGGTTCATCGCCGGAGCCACCCAAGTCCAGCAGCCGTGTGGGCTGATTGGCCGCTTTGAGCTAAACGGCGACGTGTCCAGAACGGACGTCGCCTCTGATACTACCGCCTAACCCATTAGCCCGCGATCGCCCACCCTGGCGGTGAGTCAGGAAGCCGATCTTTGTCTCATCTTCGAAATTCGCTGGCTGCGGTCAAGCAAACTTTGCTTTGGCCTGGCCGATGAGCTCGCGGTCGAGCCGGACCGTGTCGTGCGACCACGCCGAGTCCCCGAATCCTCGTTGTATGAATCCGGCATCGCCGACGACTTCGCCGGTTCGGCCAATTTTCGGCGGCGGTTCCCATTTCTGGGTCGGCTGGGTACTGTCCGGCTGGTGTGTGTTACCCGCGCCGGGCCGCTTACTTCGGCAAACCATCGAGAATGGTGCTCGCACAATGTATTCCGAAGCCAACGCCCATGAGCAATCAGGGGCTATTGACGGGGTGTGGTGCGGTGGTGTCCGGCGGCAGCCGTGGTATCGGACGTGCTGTCGCCGAGCTGCTCGGCAACCTCGGCGCCGGCGTGGTGGTCAACGGGCGTGACGCTGATGCGGTGCGAGAGACCGTCACGGCAATCACCGCGCCGGGAGGACAAGCTGCCTCAGTGGTCGGAGCGGCCGACGACGAACGCATTGCCACCGCTCTCATCGAGGAATGCACGAGGACATACGGACGACTGGACATCCTGATCAACTGCGCAGGCATCGCCGAGCCGACAGGTTCCTCGATCCTGAATATCTCGTCCGAAGAATTCGACCGCCTGATCAGCGTCCACCTGGGCACGGCGTTTCATACCTGCCGGATCGCAGCGCGAGTTATGGCAGCTCAGGCGCACGGGTCGATCATCAACACCAGCTCCGTGGCATTTCTCGGCGACTACGGCGGCACCGGCTACCCAGCGGGCAAGGGCGCCGTCAACGGGCTGACGATGGCCATCGCCGCAGAATTGAAAGCCCATGGAGTGCGGGCCAACGTGGTGTGTCCTGGCGCAACGACACGGTTGTCGACGGGTGTCGAGTACGAAAAGCATATCGAGGACCTTCACCGACGCGGGTTGCTCGACGAGATGACCATGCGCGCATCCCTGGATAGTGCTGCTCCGGCGTTTGTCGCGCCGCTCTACGCCTACCTCGCGAGTGACTTAGCGCGGGATGTGACGGGCCAGATTTTTGTTGCCGCAGGCGGATTCGTCGGCAGCTTCGATCGGCCGACTCCGCGCGTGTTGGGATATCGCGATCACCACGACGCCGAACCGTGGTCGGTTGCTGACGTGCACAAGATGATCAGCACGGCGGCAACTGACCGATGAGCAGCCAGAGCACGAGTAGCGCGGTGTAGGCGATAGCGAACACCGTCGCCGAGTACGGCTTGGCGTTCGGGGCCGTCCAGCCATGCATCGAGCAGATCCGCACGGTGGAAAGCAACGACGGCCCAATCGAGCCGGCCGCTTCCTTGAACCGATTCGCGCGCGCGTACGTATCCAAAAGAGTGACGAGCGCAAGCTTGGTATCCGGCCGTCATCGCGCAGGCCCGAGCAAACATACGGGGTGGCTACCACCCCCGTTCAGCGGCGCCGTTGGTCATTCAGATGCGGGGACGAAACGACCTGGAAGCTGATCTCAGGACATGGCGGGCTACAAAGATTTGGAAAGGCCGCTGCCGATAGCGCATGCGCCGTCGACGCGGCCGCTTCGGGTTCTTGTTGTCGGCGCCGGCGTAAGCGGGATTTCTGTCGCAAGGGGATTGCTGCGGGACGGCCATGACGTCACGGTCTTCGACCAGCGAACGGACACGCGAGCAGGCGGCGGCGCCGTGACCATCTGGTCCAATGGCGAGACAGTTCTGCGGCAGCTTGGCGTCGACATGCACGGCGCCGGTCAACTGCTGTCCAGCGTGCAGGTGATGACATCAAGGGGCCACCGGATCGCCACCGTGGACGTGGCCGCGATGGTCAAGCGGCTGGGTGCACCTGTCCGGATGGTTCCACGCCGGGTCCTCCTTGAAAGGCTGCTGGCAGGCTTCCCGACCCAACGCATTCGATGCGGCTCCCGCGCGACAAAGGTCGCCACTACATCCAACGGCGTGCAGGTCGAGTTCGAAGACGGCACCCTGGTCGGGGGCGACTTGTTGATCGGTGCGGACGGTCTGCATTCGATGGTTCGATATGTGGTCGGAGCGCACACGGCGGAGCCGACCGGATGGTGCAGCTGGCAAGGAATCGTCACCCTTCCCGAGCTCCCCGACAAGCAGGTCGCGCTCATCGTCATCGGCGAGCGCGGAAATACTGGTGTGTGGCCGGCTGGAGGCTCCGCAGTGCAATGGTGGTTCGATTTGCCATGGTCCCACGGCTTCGTGCGGCCGCACCGTCCGATCGAGGTGATCCGGTCCAATTTCAGTGGCTGGTCCGATTCGGTCGACCTGGTGCTGGCGAAATTGACCGACGAAGATCTGGTCGGTTCGCCGTACCCGCATTTTCGGCATCCGATTCCCGAACCGCTGGATGCCGGCGCGGTGACGTTGCTCGGCGATGCCGCACACACCATGCCGCCCACGCTCGCGCAGGGAACCAACCAGGCCCTACTCGACACGATGGTGTTGTGCAAGGCGCTTTCGGATTTCCGCACCGGAACGAACGGCAGCAGCGCCGGCCTTTCGAGGGCGCTGCGCTGGTACGAGAGCACCAGGCGACGCCGAGTGAGCGCCGTGTCCCGAGTGGCGTCCCTACAGGTGGCCCACGGTGAGTCGGTGCTAAGACCGGCGACGTTGATCTCGGACCGGTTGCATACCTGGACACTGACGACATTTTTGCGGTGGACCAGTCACCGCCGGATGTCCGCGGAAATCAATCGCGACCTCGAAACCGCCACTCCTATCGCGGCATGCCGTCCATGAACAGGGCCGTGACTGGCGAACCGCAACGGGTACGTACCCCGGTCGATGCCGTTCGTGTCCGCGGTGATTTCGACGCACCTTCACGCTGGCTCTGGCTCGTTAAGTGGTGCGTGCTGGCCGTCCCGCACTACCCCATATTGATACTTCTGTACTTGGTCTATCCGCTGCTGACGATCGTGGCCGGCGTCGCGATCTTGTTCACCGGACGGTATCCGCGGCCCATCTTCGACTTCAACGTCGGAGCGCTGCGCTGGTCGTGGCGGGTCATGAATTACCGCTTTCCGATGAACAGCACCGACAAGTACCCGCCCTTCACCCTGAAGTCTCGGCCTGACTACCCAGGCGATCTCGAAGTCGACTATCCAGAGCAGCTCACGAATTGGGCCGTGCTGGTGAAGTGGTGGCTGCTGGCGCTCCCGCAGATACTCCTGTGCTGGGCGCTGGAGCCCCTGCTGCAGGTGCTTACCGTGATCGCCGCGCTCACGTTGTTGTGCACCGGGACGATCCCGCAAGGGATGTTCGAGCTCCTCATGGGGATCATTCGATGGCGCTACCGGGTGGCGGTGTATGTTTCGTTGATGACCGACGAATATCCGCCGTTCCAGATGGATCTAGGTAGCCGATAACGCGCGAAAATCCGTTGTTCCCCTACGTATATCGGTTTGGTCAGCCAATCTTCGACCGGCTTTTCTACAACCGGTATCGTCGAGCGGCGATCGCAGACGCGACCGGACGGCTGCTGATGGTCGGTCTCGGGCCTGGGACCGACTTGAAGTTTCTGCCGCCCGCGGTGACCTCGGTCGCTGCCGTGGAGCCGGTGGCCGCGCTCCGGCGGATGGCGTCTCGTCTTGCCGTTCGCCACGGCATCGCGGTCGATATCGTCGACGGGACCGGAGAGTCGATTCCTTTCCCGGACAACAGTTTCGACTCGGTCCACATTGGGCTGGTGCTGTGCTCGGTGGACGATGTGGCCAAGACCCTCAGCGAAATCCGACGGGTCCTGGTGGCCAGAGGCAGGTTGGTCGTCCTCGAGCATGTCCGCGGAGAGGGCGCCACGGGTCGGTTTCAGGACCTGGTCGCGAAGCCATGGTCGTGGCTGGCAGGGGGGTGCGAGCCGAATCGACGAACCGCCGAGGCCATTGCCGCGGCCGGCTTCGATATCAGCGGACTGCGCAGCGTCCGAACCCCTGTCCCGTTCCCGTGCAAACCGCATCTGCACGGATTCGCCACCTTGGTCGAATAGTCCTTTATTCGACACTCACTGCTTCAATGATGTTCAGTCGCGCGGCGCGCCGTGCGGGCGACGCGGAGCCAATCAGGCTGATCGCCAGCGCCCCGAGGGTGAAGACAAGCGCCATTGAGTTTGGCCGGAAGGCAACTTGGAAACTCATCATGTCTCCGCTGACAAGGCTGAACAGCCACTGGTCCGCACACCCGAACACCAGTCCCAGAGCACCGCCGATGACGCCGATGCCTGTGGCCTCGACCAACACCATCTGCAGCGTGAATCGTCGGCTGGCTCCCATCGCCCGGAGCACACCGATTTCGCGGCGCCGTTCAAGTACTGACAGCGTCAACGTGTTCAGAAGTGCTACCGCGGCCACGAACACGACGATGATCCACACAGCATTGGCGATGAACATGCTCTGATGCATCGGTGCCTCGAGGCCTGCCAGCTCGGCTCGACCGTTATAGACGTAGTTCGGCGCGGGCACGACGCGGCGAACGTCGGCCAACAGGCGGCTGGGCTCCACGCCGGGGGTGACGGCGATCTGCAGTGTGGTCGTCACCGGGCGGTCGAACCATGCCCGCATTTGATCGAGGCCCATCCCGACCGTGCCGATGACCGTCGAGAAGTACGGCACCAGCGCCAGCACAGTTGTCTGCTGCACTCCGTGCGGCGTCTGCATCCGTAGTTGGTCGCCGACCCGGACGTGTAGAACCTTGCCCAGGTTCTGCGAAAGCACCACGCCCTGGCCGCCGAGCACTTGGTTGCGCACCTGTTCGTCCAGCGCGTGGTAAAGCGGATCGGCGGTTCCGAAGGCAAGCCCATCGAGCATCACCCGCGTGTTCCCGACCTCCGCGAACCCAGACGCGCCTTCGGTGACACGGCCGACGCCCGGCACCGCGGCCACCTTTTCGGAAAGGCCCTGCGGCAGAGCATCAGTGGCAAAGCTGTCGGGAGGATTTGCACTCACCCATACGGGGACATTGGTGACCGGAGAGAAGATGCTTCTCGCGGATTGGATCATGTCGTTGTTCGTGCCGGTAATCGCGACAGTTGTAACCACCGCGATCAGCACCGTCATCACCGTCGCCCATACCCGTCGCGGCGCGCGCTCGATGGTCGCCGCCGCGAGGGCCCCGGCGGAGCCGAAGATTCGTGCTGTTGCCGCTGTGGCTTTGACGATGGGCACGGTGAGCGCAAAGCCAAGCGCTATCTCGGCCGAGAACACCGCCGACATCGCGACAAAAGCCGCAACGCCTCGTTGGGTGATGACCACGAAAAGCGCCACCGCGAAGACAACGACGGCTCCAACCCCACTCGCGATCCGCAGCCAGCGCGGCACGCGGTCCGCCGCGGAAACCCCAACGGGTGCCAGTGCCTCGATCGGTGCAACCTTGTACACCTGCCGCGTCGCCATCGCCGATGCGATCACACTGGTGAGTGCGGTAGCCACAACGGCGGTCGGTATCGCGTAGCCAGGCAGCCAGTACTCGATGCGCGCTTCGAGCCCTTGCGTCATGGCCGGAGGCAGTCGGCCAATCGCGATGCGGCCCATCAGTATTCCGATGGCCGACCCGATAGCCCCGCCGATCACTCCCAGAATCGCCGCCTCGGCGAGCATGTCGCGAACGATTATCGTGCGTCGGCCGCCAATCGCGCGCAGCATCGAGATGACCGGCCGGCGCTGCGTAATCGCCATGGTCATGGTGGTGTAAATCAGAAATGCGCCGACCATCAACGCAACCATCGCGCCCATCAGGGCCATGTAATTCATCAGCTTGACACCGTCGCCGGCCCGAGTTGCCCTCGTACTCGGGTCGGCGACGATGGCCCGGCCATTGACCGCGGCGCTCACCGCGGCGCGAACTTGGGCTAAATCAGCGCCGGGTTTGATGGTGATCAGGATCGAGTCGAGCTGACCCTGACGCCCGGTAATGCTCTGCGCCAACGCAAGTGGAGCAAGGACGTAGTGCCCGCCATTGAGAGCCGCAACCTGCTTGCCCTTGAGCACCTCGGTTACGGTCACCGAACCCGAGCCGAGTTGGAACGTCTCGTCTTTGGCATGACCGACACCTGGCCCGACGCGAACTCCGTTCGCCGGCCCGGATGGCTGTGCGGAAACCCCACCTTTCAAGGCATCTTTCAAGGCGCCGCCCAACTCCGCGATGCGCTGGTCGGCACCGAACAACAGAACCGGCCCCGATGATGTAGACGCCGACATCCGAATCATCGGCGCCGCGATCGCCACGCCAGGAACTGCGGCCACGTCGCTGGTTATCGTGTCGGGAAATCCCGCGTCGGTGATACCCGACACCTCGAGCGAGGCGATGCCGGCGATCCCGTCGGCGAGACGATTAACCGATCCGGTGATCGACCCGAAGATGCCAAATACCGCGACCAGATACATTGCCGATACTGCCATTACGGCGATCGACGCCATCGTCCGTCGCCGATGCACGGCGAGTTCACGCAGGCTGAACACTCGCAGCCGGCTCGCCGCGGCACCCATCGCGGAGCCCGCTCTCACACCAGGACCGCCGACCGTTCGTTGGAAACGACGCGACCATCCTGCAGCATGATCACCCGATCGGTTGCGTCTGCGGCCTGCGCGTTATGAGTCACCATCACCACCAGCCGACCGCGGCCGGCTTCGTGCGCCACCTCGCTTAACAGCGTCAAGATCGAAGCTCCCGTTGTGGAATCGAGGTTCCCGGTCGGTTCGTCCGCGAGGATCAGCGGCGGGTCCATCATCAACGCGCGCGCCACAGCGACCCGCTGCATCTGGCCGCCGGACAGCTCCGCGGGTCGGTGCTCCGTTCGGTTACCGAGTCCGACTCGTTCCAGCAGGCGTATCGCATCTGGTTTGGCCTTGCCCAGCCGAACACCGTCGAGCAGCTTCGGGACCGCCACGTTCTCCCACGCCGACAGCGTCGGCAACAGATTGAAAAACTGAAATATGAAGCCCACGCGATGATGGCGAAACTCCGACTGCTGCTCATCACTAAGGTGGCCGATCTCGTCGCCGTCGAATTCGATCGACCCGGAATCGGGGGAGTCCAACGCGCCGAGCAAATGCAGCAAGGTGCTTTTGCCTGCACCCGACGGTCCAACCATCGACACGAACTGTCCACCCTCGAGCCGCAGGCTGATCCTGTCGAGTGCACGCACGGTTTGGCCGCCGACCCGGTACTCGCGCACCACGTCACAGAGTTCGATGGTCAGCAGTTTGTGCTTGGGACCAGCGCAGGTGTCGACTCGTCCGAACATGGTCCTCCTGCGAGTCCGCACTAGTCAGCGCACGGCTTCCAGCACCCGCACACTGTGGCCCGAAGGCGCTGATGTGGGAGATAACGAGATCGAACCGCGCTCGGTTCATCCGCAAATGTTTAGCGTTCCCGCCGTTCGGGGAAGACCGTGCGTCATCAACTGAGTGAGGGTGCACCCGGCAATTAGGCTTGTCCTGCGCAGCAACCGAACCCGCGAAATCACACCGGGGTCATCAACATTTAATGCGGGAAGGCCTGTCAGAAGGTGGATCTCCACGTTTTCGCTACCTAAACTCGCTAAGGGGCCCGGGGGTTTCTGACGTCAATAGTCGGACACGCGGCTATGGAACGGCGGCTATGGAACGACTGAGTGGGCTTGACGCGTTTTTCCTCTATATGGAGACGCCGGCGCAGCCCCTGAATGTGTGCTGCGTCTTGGAGCTGGACACTTCGACGATGCCGGGCGGCTATACGTACGGCCGATATCGTGCCGCGTTGACGCAACACGTGAAGGCAGTGCCCGAATTCCGGATGAAGCTCGCCGACAACCAGCTGAACCTGGATCACCCGGTGTGGGTCGACGACGAAAACTTCCAGCTGCGGCGCCACCTGCAACGCGTTGGCGTGCCGGCACCGGGAGGTCGTCGCGAGCTGGCCGAGATATGTGGATATATCGCGGGGAAACCGGTGGACCGTGGCCGGCCGCTGTGGGAGATGTGGGTGCTTGAGGGCGGGGAACATAGCGACACGGTGGCGCTGATACTCAAGGTCCACCACGCCATCGTCGACGGGGTCGCCGGGGCGAACCTGCTGGCCCAGCTATGCAGCCCGGCTCCCGACGCGCCGGCACCGCGGCCCGTCCGTGGCGCTGGTGGTGCTAATCCGCTGCAGATCGCCGCGAGCGGACTGATGGGCTTCGCGATGCGGCCGTTGCGGCTGGCGACCGTGGTGCCCGCGACGGTCCTGACGTTGGCGCAAACGCTCCTCCGCGCGCGCGAGGGCCGGACTATGGCTGCGCCGTTTTCGGCCCCGCCCACCCCGTTCAATGGCACCGTCAGCCGGTACCGCAACGTCGCTCACACCCAGCTCGATATGCGCGACGTCAAGAGGGTCAAGGAACGATTTG
>DASXMA010000221.1:0-4516 GCA_036495965.1 Mycobacterium sp. | reverse complement strand
GCAGTTCTTCGTGATCTTCTTCGGCATCCTGATCGCGGTCGCAGGAATCGGCGCCCAGGCGCTTCGACTGGCCGATCCTGCAACCGACGTCGCTCACCGCCGAGCCGCGCGCCTGCTGACCGCCGCGCTGCTGCCCGCTCTTGGCGTGGCGGTGACCTGGTTGGGAGCGCGCGCCGTGCGGTGGGTCGGCGGCTCAGCGGGAGCGGCCGCGGGACGGCTGGCCGTGAACCTTCAAGATCTGTTCCCGGCCGTCTTCGCCATCGTTCCCGTGGTGTTGTTCGCCGGGATCGTCCGCCATCGCCTGTGGGGCATCGACCGAGTGTTGAGCCGGGTGTTGGTATACGGCGTGATCGCGGCGGTGGTCAGCGCGGCCTACGTCGTGGCAGTAGCTTTCGGTGGCTGGTTTGCCGCTGGCGCTCTGTGGTTCTCGGTGCTGGTGCTCTCTGTAATGGCCGCCGCGATAGAGCCGATTCGTACCCGAGCCAGACGCTGGTCAAATCGGGTCGTGTTCGGCCAGGACCTGAGCCCGAGCGAGGCGATACGAACGCTGATCAGCGGCCTCGAACATCTCTCACCGACCGCCGAACTGGACCAGCTGGTCGAGGTGACTGTCCGGGCAACCCGCGCACAGCGGGCCGAACTATGGCTGTTGGACGGCGGTGATCTCGTTTGTGCCGCGAGCACCGATGAGGAAGGGGGGCGTCGCCGAGCCGGGCCGTACCAGCAGAGTGCGAATGCCCTGCAGGCAGCACTGGGTGCCGGCAAGGTCTGGCCGGTGGAGTACCAGCACCAGCTCCTAGGCGTACTAGCGGTATGGGCCGGCAAGGATGTTTCCCTTACTGCATCAGACGAATCCCTGTTGGCCGAGGTCGCCGCGCACGCACGCGTGCTAGTGAACAACGCGCTGCTGACGGTGCAATTGGCCCGGCAGGTTCAGAACCTGACAGCGCAAGCTGAGCAGCTGACCGATTCGCGACATCGAGTGGTGGCAGCGCAGGACGCGGAACGAAAACGCCTCGAACGGGATTTGCATGACGGCGCGCAACAGGCACTGGTCGCAACCATAATCGGGCTTCGGATGGTGCGAACATCCGGTCTCGACCAAGCCGAAGTGATCACGGATCTCGAAGAACTGTCGCAGGTCCTGGAAACAGCACGGAGCACATTGCTCGATCTTTGCGGCACGTCGGTACCTGCTGTTGTCGCCAAAGCCGGCCTTGCGGGGGCCGTGAACAGTGCGGCCGAGCTGTCCCGCCGGTCCGGCCTGGACGTGCGAGTTCACGTGGACGTGCCACTCGAGCTGGATTCGCAGGTCGCGGCCGGTGTGTACTTCTGTTGCGTCGAAGCAATGCAGAACACCGCCAAGCATGCCCGCGCCACCAACGTTCGGATCGATATCCAAGGCGGCGAAGGAGAACTGAGTTTCGTGATCAGCGATGATGGCATCGGGTTCAGCCAAACCGGCGTACTCGATTCTGTCGGTGGCCTGGCCAAACTGGCGGAACGGGTCGCCGTACTGGGCGGCTCACTCGTCGTGGAGTCAGCGCCGGGCAGAGGTACCCAGATCTTCGGGACAGTGCCCTGCCCCGAGGTGCACGCGGTGCCGTCCACGACTGGTGAGCGGGTGGGTGCGTGTTGAGATCTGATTTCGAGCGCGACGGGATCATCGTCGGCTGCCGACTTGCGGTTGCTGTTCTCGGGTATTCGTTGCTGGCGTTCGCGTGGCGACACCTGGTAGCGAGCCCGGCTCGGTGGCCCTTGTGGGTGGTGCTGACAGCCACTGTTCTGGTCGCAGCCTTGCTGTCTATCACTAATCGTCCGATCACGATCTTGGCCGATCGGCTCAGCTTCGGCGAGCGTGCGGATAGTCAACAGCTGATGCGTGAACTACTCGCCCGGATGTCCGACACGCTGCCGGTGGGTGAGGTGGTGCCCCGGCTGGCTGAAGCCGCCGGACGCACTGCGCACTGCGACCGCGCCGAGGTGCGGGTCTGGCTGCCCGGTGGTGAGGATTGGTCACATGTATGGCCGTCGCCGGCCAGACCCCGCACGAACCCGCTCACGATCGGGGTCCGGCATGGCGGTGACGCGCTTGGTGAGATCGAGGTCGCGATGAACCGCGCCGAGCAATCGGCCTTCGACCGAAAACTGCTCGAGGAGTTGGCTGGTCGGGCAGGGTTGGCACTGTCCACGGTGCGGCTGACGTACGAGCTGAGACAGCGGGCCGCCGATCTCGAGCGACTCACACTGGTGTTGCAGCAGTCGCGCCAGCGCCTCTTGGATGCTCGTCGCGACGAGCAGCAGCGGCTGCAGCACGAGCTGGCTGATCGAGTGATCCGACATATGGCGCGTGCCTCGGATGTGGTGGCCAGAGTGTGTGCGCGCGCAGGCAGGACGTCTTCGCTCGAACTCTCTTCGGCAGAAAGCCAATTGGGGACGGCGCTCGACCGGCTGCGGGTTCTCTCGCGAGGCATCTACCCGCCCACGTTGAGCGAGTCCGGCCTTGCGACGGCGCTTGCGGGCTGGCCGGTCAGCACCGGCGTCCCTGCCGCCATCCAGGTCGACGGCCCAGATCAGCTGTTGCGGGACAGGCCTGAACTGGAAGCGTGCGTTTATTTCTGCGTGGTGACCGCGCTCGGCGCGCTCGCTGACCGGAGCGCCGACCGACTTTCCGCGACGGTGCGCATCGAGTCCGGCGCTGTGAGTTTCCGCGTCAGCCCGAGCCGCCAAACGGACATCAGGGCGGCCGAGGTGCTCGCAATCCGGGACCGCGTCGAGGCGTTCGGTGGTTCGATGCTCGAAGTATCCACCGGCTCCCAGCAGTCCGCTATCGCCGCGACTGTCCCACTGGCATTGACCGATGCCCGGGATTCATCAGTTGGCACGGCAGGTGAGCGATGGCGATCCGAATAGTGTTGGCCGAAGACAATTTCTTGGTTCGCGAGGGTGTCCGACGGATCCTCGAGTCCAGCGACCAGGTCGAGGTCGTCGCCACCTGCGGTGACCTCGACGAGGCACTCGGGGCAATCGACGAGCATCGTCCAGACGTCGTACTCACCGACATTCGGATGCCACCAAACCGGAAGGACGAGGGAATCCAGATCGCCCAACACTGCCACACTGCACACTCGGAAACCGGGGTGGTGCTGCTCAGCCAGTACGTCGAGCCAAGTTACGTTCGGGTGCTACTCGCTCAGGGCACTGAAGGCCGCGGCTATCTGCTCAAGCAACGTCTTGCCGACCTTGATGACCTCCTCGTGGCGATCACGTCGGTCGCGCGTGGCGGATCGGCGATCGATCCCAAAGTTGTGCAGTCACTGGTTCAAGCCAGGGCATTGGACGACGACGCACGAATGGAGCGACTCAGTCCCCGGGAACGCCAAGTTCTCGCGTTGATCGCCGAAGGACGAACGAACGCCGCGGTCGCACAGCAATTGGTACTCAGCCAGCACGCGGTGGAGAAGCATATTAACTCCATATTCTCAAAGCTGAATCTCAGTGGAGACCAAGAGCTCCACCCGCGCGTCCGGGCCACCCTGATGTACCTCGCGGAGGGACGCAGCTGACATGGCCAGACACAGGGCGAGCGAATCAACCGCTGCGGTGCGCGTGCTAGTTGTCGATGACCAGAGGCTGTTTCGGCGTGCTGCGGCCGCACTCGTACGGTCGGTCGACAAGTTTGAACTGGTCGGCGAGGCCGAGTCCGGTGAGCAGGCTGTGGAGATCGCCGCCATCCTGCGGCCAGGGCTCGTGCTGATGGACGTGCGCCTGCCCGGAATTGATGGTGCAGAGGCGACCAGGCGCATTCTCGAAGAACTTCCAGATACGCGGATCGTCCTGGTGTCAACCCACGAAGCCCACGACTTGCCAGCCACGGTCAGCGGTTGCGGAGCGCGGGCGTTCATCCGTAAACAGGATCTAGACGCGGAAGCTCTACAACGCTGGGCGCAAGCCTGATCCCAGGACTTCGGACGCGCTGGGCGTCGGTAAGGTCGGCCTGCACGATGGATTCGACCGCCGCGGCGCCCTCGGTTCGAAACATCACACCCTGCCGCTGCCGAACCGACATCGTACGGCCTTCGCGCAACAGTCATTTTGCGCGGAAAAGCGGTGGCGAACCAATAAAGCTCGACCAGGGGTGCTGGCACCACCGGTGAAATTGGGATGCCTGCCGGATCGTGATCGAGCCTGCTTCGGCCCAACCTGTTCTTGGCACGGTGTCGCCGCGCCCCAGGGATCTCGCAGGAGGCGAAGAAATGACCAGTCTCGCAGCAGCCACGTCGACTCACGGTGGTTCGGACGAGTCCGCCGAGCACGAAGCCGCGCGCCTCGTCCACGAGGCGGAAACCGCGCCGCACGATGCACGCGACCCCGGGTTCGATGCGCGGATCGAGAAAAGGTTTGCCAATGATGAAGTGGCCGAATAACAAGTTGTGGCCCGGGGCAATCGGTGGTGTCCGGAGGCTCGTTGGGGCGATCGGGCATGCTGCGAAGGTGCACGCCTCCGAAGTGGCAC
>DASXMA010000220.1:0-16560 GCA_036495965.1 Mycobacterium sp. | reverse complement strand
CTGATACGAAAATCGTGGTGAGTTGCGTTGTTTGGCTACCACTCATGTGACCGCCAGCGGGTTGAGCGTGACCTGGTAGCCGAGGTGGTTGAGCTGCCCGATGAGGCGTTTGGTGGCGCGCGCTTTGCCGGCCCGTTCGAGGAAGTAGTTGGCACCGAGGTCGCGGTAGGCCATGTCGGTGGTGAACATGTGCCAGACGGCAATGAGAATGGAGTGTTGCAGCGCGACGAGGGCGCGCTTGCGTCCGCGGCGGGCCATCACTCGTCGATAACGGGCGCCCAGGTAGGTGTCCTTGCTGCGCGAGGCGGAAATGGCGGCTTGCCCGAGCACAGACTTCAGCCAGGGATCGCCGGGACGGGTGGTTCCCGAGGAGTGCTTGCCCGCCGACTCGTTGTTGCCCGGACATACGCCCGCCCATGACGCCAGGTGCCCGGCGGTGGGGAAACGTGTGATGTCGGTGCCGATTTCGGCGAGGATCACCTGCGCGGTGTGTGCGCTGACGCCGGGCACACTCGCCAGCAGTTCGACTCGACGGCGGTATGGCTGCACCAGTTGGTCGATTCGGGAGGTGAGCCGGGTGTGCATCGCGGTGGCGGCGTCGATGCGGTCGAGCATGGCCCGCGTAAGAAACGCGTGATGTTGGGTGAACTGCCCGGTCAGCGCGTCGATCAAGATCGCATGTTTGCCGCGTAACCGACCCAGGGCCAGTTCAGCCAACGCTTCTGGATCGCGCTCGCCGGCGATCAGCGCTTCGAGTATCGCTCGTCCGGACTTGCCCAGCACGTCAGAGACTGCCGAGGTGAGCTTGATGCCGGCGTCTTCGAGCAGGTTGTGCAGTCGCTGCGTCTCGCGGGTCCGTTCGCGCACCACCTCGGTGCGGTAGCGAGTCAGATCCCGCAGCTGTCGAATCGGTTGGGGTGGAACGAAACTCGGCCGAACAAGACCGTGCTCGACCAACTTGGCGATCCACTCGGCGTCCATCACGTCGGTCTTGCGGCCGGGCACCGTCTTCATGTGCCGCGCGTTGAGCAGCCAGCACTCAAACTGTGACTCCAGCAGGTAGAAGATCGGCTTCCAGTAGGCACCGGTGGCCTCCATCCCGACCAACGTCACCCGTTCGGACATCAGCCAATCCCGCATCGCCAGCAGATCACCCGTCATCGACGAAAACGTCCGCACCTCGGTGCGGCGTCTGGTCCCCGGACCGGGCACCCGCACACACACTTTCACATCCGCCTTGCTGATATCGATGCCCGCGCACCGCTGATACATCACGTCCATCGCCACGCCCACCTTCCACCTTTCGAACTGACATAGGTGTGGCCACCTCGGCAGGGATGGGCAGGCGAAAGAGTCTGATACTCGTGCTCGAAGCACCACTTCCGGGTGCCTGTCAAAGAATCCCCGCGTCCTGCTAATTGCCGGGCTCGGAGGCGCCAAGCGGTCACGACGTCGGCCAAGGCGACCACCAGCCGATTTTCCCGCCCTCCGGGTGGGGTCCACAGGCCCCGGCGATGCTAATTGAGAGATGCGATTTGATCGCTGTGTAAGGACATGTCGGCGTGGTCGTCTGCTGGGTTGATGGCAAGTACGACGAGGACGGAGGTGGTTGTGGCACAACAACTGTGGGTCGGTGTCGATGCCGGAAAGTCTGATCACCATTGCGTGGTCATTGATGCTGACGGCAACCGAGTGCTGTCGCAGCGCGTCTCCAACGATGAGACTGTGCTGCTGGAATTGATCGCGGCGGTGACGACGTTGGCTGACGGGGGCGAAATCACCTGGGCGATCGACCTCAACGGCGGCGGGGCCGCACTGCTGATCAGCCTGCTGATGGCCGCCGATCAGCGGCTGCTCTACATTCCGGGCCGAACGGTCTATCACGCCTCGGGCAGTTACCGTGGCGAGGGCAAGACCGACGCCAAAGACGCCGCGGTCATCGCCGATCAGGCCCGGATGCGCCGCGATCTGCAACCGCTGCGTGCCGGCGACGACATCGCGGTGGAGCTGCGCATCCTGACCAGCCGGCGCACCGATCTGGTGGCCGATCGCACCCGGGCGATCAACCGGCTGCGCGCCCAGCTGCTGGAGTATTTTCCCGCCCTGGAACGCGCCTTTGACTACAGCGCCAACAAGGCCGGGCTGATCCTGCTCACCGGCTACCAAACCCCCGACGGATTGCGCCGGGCCGGGACTAGTCGACTGGCCGCGTGGCTGCGGAAACGCAAAGCCCGCAACGCCGACGCGGTCGCGGCCACAGCCATCGACGCTGCCAACGCCCAACGCAGCATCGTGCCCGGACAACACGTCGCCGCCGCCATGGTCGCCCGCCTGGCCAAGGAGGTGATGGGCCTCGACATCGAAATCGCAGAAACCGAAACGATGATCGAGGAGCGATTTCGCCGCCACCGCCACGCCGAAATCATCCTGAGCATGCCCGGATTCGGCGTCATTCTTGGCGCTGAGTTCATCGCCGCCACCGGCGGCGACATCAGCGTTTTCGCGTCCGTCGATCGCCTCGCCGGCGTGTCCGGGCTGGCACCGGTGCCCCGTGATTCCGTGCGCATCAGCGGCAACCTCGAACGTCCCCGCCGCTACGACCGACGCCTGCTGCGCGCCTGTTACCTGTCGGCCCAAATCGCCATCCGCACCGACCCGGCCTCCCGCACCTACTACGACCGCAAACGAGCCGAAGGCAAAACCCATACCCAAGCCGTGCTTGCCCTGGCCCGCCGACGCCTCAACGTCCTGTGGGCAATGCTGCGCGACCACGCTGTCTACCAACCCGCAACCACTACTGCGGCGGCTTGACAACGTCATTGAGAATCTCCTTCCGACTGTCCGGCAGTGCCAGGTCGAGGCTACGCTTCGGCGAGTTGCTCTTTTCCAGCTGTTTGGACGACGACGTTCAGCAGGGAGGGGTTCATGTCAACCGCTGCCGAGATGATGCACGACGCGACTACCCAAACAGGTCTGACCGAGTTTGGCAACGACTCGTTCCGGGACGGCCTGGAAATCCTGTTGACCTCGCTGCAGGACGAAGCCCGGCTGCATGATCACGGCCAATCCTTTCTGCGTCAACGCATCGTGGGTTATCTGTCGCAGCGCTTGCAGGTCGAGGATTGGTATCGCCGGCATCCAGAGATCGACGACGTGCCGATCAGGTCGCCGCTGATCGGCTTGGGATTACCCCGGACGGGGTCCACCGCCTTGTCGATGCTGCTGGCTCAAGATCCCGGGGTGCGTTATCTGCGCCGGTGGGAGTCGTCTCAACCGTGCCCGCCGCCCTCGACGGTGCAGGGCGCAGACCCCCGTATTCCCCCCGACAAGGGCGAGATGGTAGGCACCCGCTACCACGTCCCGGCCGATACGCATGGGCCGATGGAGTGCCATGAGTTGATGGCGCTGGATTTCAAGTCGCATCTGTTCCAGTCGTTCGCCGAAATCCCTTCGTACTCCCAGTGGTTGGTGAATGAAGCGGATCTCACATCGACGTATCGGTATCAGCGCCGAGTCATGAAGCTGCTGCAGTGGGGCGAGCCGGAACGTCCGTGGCGGTTGAAATGCCCATCGCATGTGTTGTGGCTCGACGCGCTGAATGCCGTCTTTCCCGACGCCCGGTTCGTAATGACCCATCGCGATCCCACTGACGTCATCTTGTCGGTGGCCGATCTGTATGCCGACATCATCGAGTCGTTCAGCACTCAGATCGACCGTACTTATATTGGTCAGCTTAACGTCGAACATTGGTCGTTGGGCATGGAGCGGGCGCTGCACTTCCGCGCCAGCTGCGCTGAGGATCGGTTCTACGACATTGATTTCCGTGCTATGCAGGACGATCCGATCGGGGAGGTCACCGGCTTGTATGCGTGGCTGGGCGTGCCGGTCGGGCCGGAGTTCAAAGCCCGGATGCAGAGTTGGTGGACGCATGCGGCCACCGAACGCGAGCCGAGCACGCATGCCGATCCGGTGCAGTTCGGCATCGACTTCGACGAGTTGCGGCCCCGCTTCGCTCGCTATGTGGACAGCGCGTCCCGGTGGACCGCCCGCTGAAGCTCAAGAGGCAAAGGACAATCGATGGCTGTTGATCTGACGGGCGGTATCACCCCGTCGCGCGAGTTCGTGTTCGCCGAGCGCCCCGACAACCCGGAGATGCGTGACTCCGTGAGCTTCTGGGTCGTCGACGACCGTGGTGAAATCGGTCTGCCGCGCATTGGGATCGAAGCGGTCGCAGCCAATTGGGATGCCCACGACATCCAAGTGAATGTTGCGTTCCCCGACGGGCGCGTATACCGACTGAGGACCAACGGGCCGACGCTGCCGGCGCAGGGGCCTGACGGTCGGGCCACCGTGTTGGGTGCCGGAGGCCTGGTGTTTCGCTGCGTCGAACCATTCACGATTTGGACGATGTCTTACGACGGACCCGCGGTGCGGACCTCGTCGTCCGACTTGGTCGAAGGTAAGAAGGACGGCCCGACGGTCGACATCAGTTTTCACGTCGAGGCGATGATGGCGGTGCCGCCCTGGGTGCAGGGGGCATTGCATTCGGACGCTGACGCGCAGCTGAAAACCGCTGTCGAAGGCGACCTCATGGGTGGGCCACGCTATGAGCAATTGTTCACCGCCACCGCAAGTTTCAGCTCGGCCGACGAGCACTACAGTTTCACCGGTAGCGGGCTGCGGATCCGCCGCCAGGGTGTGCGCAAACTAGCTGGATTTTGGGGACACTGCTGGCAATCGGCCTTATTCCCCGGCGGCCGGGCGTTCGGCTATATCGCGTACCCGCCTCGCCCCGACGGCCAGCCCACCTTCAACGAGGGTTACGTCTTCACCGGCGACGGCGCTCTCATCGCGGCTCGAGCGGTGCAGGCCCCGTGGCTCACCCGGCTCAGCACCCCGGGCGAGGACGTCTCACTGATATTGGAGACCGCAGACGGCGTCGTCGAGGTCGCCGGCCAAACCGTGTTCTCCACCCACGACATTCTTCACAACGACGACATGTTCTCGATGAACGCCCTCAAGCAGGAGATACCGAGCTTCCCCGCGCTGCAGCAGGCCGGCGTGCGCTACAGATGGGATGGCGAGGAGACCTACGGCATGCTTGAACGTTCCAATCCGCTGGACAAGATCGTTCGCAACGAGGAAGGGAACCGAAAGAACCGATGAGCCAGTCACTCTCGGGAAGAGTTGCGCTGATCACTGGCGCCGCGAGGGGACAAGGCCGGGCACACGCGGTACGCCTCAGCGCCGAAGGCGCCGACGTCATCGCGCTTGATATCGCGGGGCCCTTGCCCTCGAGCGTTCCCTACGATTCACCGACTCCTGATGATCTGGCCGAAACGGCGCAGCTAGTACGCGCCAACGGCAGACGGGTCATCACTGCGGCCGTCGACATCCGCGACGTCGACGCGCTCAACGCTGCCGTCGACAAGTCGGTCGGTGACCTCGGCCGTCTCGATGTTGTCGTCGCCAACGCCGGTATCTGCAGCCCAGCGCCATGGGATCAAATCACTCCCGACGCCTTCCGCGACACCATCGACACGAACGTAACCGGGACATGGAACACGGTGATGGCGAGTGCTCGTCACATTATCGACGGAGGCCGTGGCGGCTCGATCATCCTCATCGGCTCGGCCGCCGGCATCAAGATGGAGCCGTTCATGGTGCACTACGTGGTGAGCAAACACGCCGTAACCGGGATGACGCGCGCATTCGCCGCCGAACTCGGCCGCTACAGCATCCGCGTCAACAGCCTGCACCCTGGAGCTGTTGAGAGCCCCATGGGCGGCGGCCAGATGCGCGAGGCGATTCGCTCGGCGGCCGACACCTACCCGTACCTGCGGGGCCTGAACAGACCGCTGCTACCCGAAGGCAGCGCGCAACCCGAGGACATCGCCGACGCCGTCGCCTGGCTGGCCTCCGACCAATCCAGATTCGTCACCGGCACCCAGGTTTCGGTTGACATGGGCATTTCCTATTGCTGACCTCACTGATTGGGAAGCACGGCACCGCAACGGTCCCGACCGCTGACCCACGCTGCCGACCAGGCACAATGGTGGTTGACCCCATTACCCCCGTGTGGTGTAGCCGACTGACGCACCATCGGGTGCCCTGCGCGCTGGGGACGTGCCGGTCCTGACGGAAATACCTCCGGGGGTCCACGCGTTGATTGGTGACTATACCCCCATAGGGTATAGTCGGAAGGAGCGTTATGACCACCAGCGAGTACCGGGCCGCCCAGGTCTGGCTGTTAAAGCAGAGCGCGTTTGCGGATATCGACTGGGTCGACTCAAGACAGGCCTTTTTGGGTACAGAATCCGGAGCGGGATGAGTTGCAGACACTGCGAGGCCGCCATCCAGGATGAGGTGAGCCAGATCCCCGGCGTCGCCGGGGTCGACGTGAGTGCACGCACCGGCAAGCTCATCGTCACCAGTGCGGCCCCGATCAATACGCACGCAGTGCTGGGTGCAGTCGACGAAGCCGGCTATGAGGCGGTATTGGTCGCATGAAAACCGGGGCCACACCCGACACCGCGGCCAGCAAAGTCGAGCTGGAAATCGCGGGAATGACCTGCGCCTCGTGCGCGATGCGCATCGAGAAAATACTGAACAAGCTCGACGGGGTCAATGCGACCGTCAACTACGCCACCGAAACGGCCACCGCCACCGTCCCCGCTGGGTATGACCCGCAGGCGCTGATCGCCGAAGTCGAGAAGGCCGGCTACACCGCAGCCCTGCCGTCGCAGCACCACGAAGCTGCCGCCGCGCCGGCCAGTGACGACCATGAGCTCACCTCGCTCCGCAGCCGCCTGGTTGTCGCGACAGTGCTCGCCGTCCCGGTGATCGCCATGGCGATGATTCCCGCCCTGCAGTTCCGCTACTGGCAATGGGCATCACTGGCGCTGGCCGCGCCGGTCATCGTCTGGGCGGGCGGGACCTTCCACGCGGCCGCCTGGGTCAACCTCAAACACGGCATCGCCACCATGGACACCCTCGTCTCGATCGGGACCCTCTCGGCTTTCCTGTGGTCGCTGTATGCCCTGTTCTTAGGCACCGCCGGTGAGGCGGGCATGCGCCACCGCTTCGAGCTGACCGTCACACGCAGCGACGGCGCGGCCAACATCTACCTCGAAGTGGCCGCGGGCGTGACCTTGTTCGTGCTGGCCGGCCGCTATTTTGAGAAGCGCTCCAAACGGCGTGCGGGGGCTGCGTTGCGCGCCCTGCTGGAACTCGGCGCCAAGGACGTCGCGGTGCTGCGCGACGGAACCGAGAGCCGTATTCCTGTCGACAAACTCGTGATAGGCGACGTGTTCGTGGTGCGCCCCGGCGAGAAGATCGCCACCGACGGGATGGTCGTCTCGGGCTCCTCGGCGGTGGACGCCTCGATGCTCACCGGCGAGTCCGTCCCCGTCGAGGTCGGCCGGGGCGACTCCGTCAGCGGCGCCACCGTGAACGCCGGCGGCCGCCTCGTCGTGCGCGCCACGCGCGTCGGCGACGACACCCAGCTGGCACAGATGGCCAAGCTTGTCGAGGCGGCCCAATCGGGCAAGGCCGAGGTCCAGCGGCTCGCTGACCGGATCTCCGGTGTTTTCGTTCCGTTCGTCATTGCCATCGCCGTGGCCACGCTGGGGGTGTGGCTCGTTGCCGGGTTCCCGACCAGCGCGGCATTGACGGCCACCGTCGCGGTGCTCATCATCGCATGCCCCTGCGCGCTCGGGTTGGCGACTCCAACCGCGCTGCTGGTCGGAACGGGTCGCGCCGCTCAACTCGGTGTCCTCATCAAAGGACCCGAGATGCTGGAGTCCACCCGCAGGGTCGACACGATCGTGCTCGACAAGACCGGCACCGTAACTGCCGGCAAGATGACCCTCGTCGACGTGATCACCGGACCACGCACCGACCGCAAGACGCTGCTGCGCTACGCCGGCGCCCTGGAAGGCGCCTCCGAGCATCCCATCGCACAGGCGATCGCCAATGGAGCAAAGGCAGAACTCGGCACCCTCCCCGCGGCCGAAGATTTCACCGGGGTGGAAGGCAAAGGCGTCCAGGGCATTGTCGATGGCCACGCCGTCGTCGTCGGACGGGAGAGCCTGCTGGCCGATTGGGCCCAGCACCTCGACACGACGTTATCGGCGGCGAAAGTCCACGCCGAGCACCAGGGTAAAACCGCTGTCGCGGTCGGCTGGGACGGCCACGCCCGCGGGATCCTGGTGGTCGCCGACACCGTCAAATCCACCAGCGCTGCAGCCGTCCGGCAGTTCAAACGCCTGGGACTGACGCCGGTGCTGCTGACCGGCGACAAACAGACGGTGGCCGAACGCATCGCCGACGAGGTCGGCATCACCCACGTCATCGCCGACGCGATGCCTGCCGACAAGGTCGCCGCCATCAAGCGTTTGCAGTCCGAGGGCAAGGTCGTCGCCATGGTCGGCGACGGCGTCAACGATGCCGCCGCTCTGGCCGCCGCCGATCTGGGGCTGGCGATGGCCACCGGCACAGACGTCGCGATCGAGGCCGCCGACCTCACCCTGGCGCGTGGCGATCTACGAGCCGCCGCGGACGCGATTCGGCTCTCCCGCCGGACGCTGGCCACGATCAAGACCAACCTATTTTGGGCCTTCGGGTACAACGTCGCCGCCATCCCTCTGGCTGCGCTCGGACTGCTCAACCCGATGTTGGCAGGAGCCGCGATGGCGTTCTCCAGCGTCTTCGTCGTCGGCAACAGCCTGCGGCTGCGCACCTTCGCAACCACGATCAGCGATGGTGATGTGGGATAGTTGTTCTGATCTACCGCGTTCCAGAGCCACCGCCGGTGGTCGATCAGTAAGTCAAGCCAGTCAGCCTCGCGGAGGGAGCGCGATGCCGGCCCGCTACCACGGCGCACCCGAGCGCAACAACCGGATTTAGCGAAGGTCGCGACTGTTGAGCCACTTCTTCGGACAGCTGTCCTTGCTGCACGGCTGGTTCCCGGTAGCAGTGCAAGCGATCGCGCTGCTTGTGGCCGTCACCGCGATCGGATTGCGCAGGCGACGTTGGCGTAGCTGGGCATTACCCGTGGCCCTGGGCGTCGCGGGCGCAACGACGGCGCTGTCGTACTGGTACATCACGTCGCTGGGGGTGGCCGGGGACCCGGCGCCGGTGTCGCTGTGGCTGTGGGTGGCGATGAGCGGGCTCGCGGTCGCGGCGCTTTTGCTGGGCTGGCCGGGCGCCCGTTGGTGGCGACGCGGGCTGGCGGTGCTTGCGGTTCCCCTGTGCGTGTTGTGCGCGACCTTGGCCGTGAATTGTTGGGTGGGCTATTTCCCCACCGTGCTCGCCGCATGGGATCAGCTGACATCGGGGCCCCTGCCTGACCAGGTCGATCGGCTGCGGGTCACCGAGATGCAGGTCGCGGGAACCAAGCCGGACAAAGGCGTCGTCGTGCCGGTGAACATCAGCGCCGACGCGTCGCACTTCCCCCACCGTGAAGAACTGGTGTATCTGCCCCCGGCGTGGTTCAACAGCAATCCGCCGCCCCGGCTGCCGGCCGTGATGATGGTGAGCTCGGCCTTCAACACCCCTGCCGACTGGCTGCGCCCAGGCGGCGCCTTCACCACCATTGACGACTTCGCTGCCCGCCATAATGGCTTCGCCCCGGTGCTGGTGTTTGTTGATCCCACCGGTTCGTTCGACAACGACACCGAGTGCGTCAACGGCGCCCGGGGCAACGCCGCCGACCATCTGACCAAAGATGTCGTGCCATTCATGGTCTCGAACTTCGGGGTGAGCGCCGACCGGGCCAATTGGGGGGTCGCGGGATGGTCGATGGGCGGGACCTGCGCGGTGGGCTTGACCGTCATGCATCCGGACGTGTTCAGCGCGTTTGTGGATATCGCCGGCGACCGCAGTCCCGACATCGGCGGGAAGGACCTAACGGTCGCCAAGTTATTCGGCGGCGACGTCGCCGCGTGGGCTGGTTACGACCCCACCACCGTCATGAACAAACACGGCCACTACACCGGGGTATCAGGGTGGTTCGACATCCCGGCATCCTCGGACGCGCAGAACCTGGCCGAGGCGACCAATCCCGCCCTCGTCGCCGCGCGCGTCGACCCCTCCGCCAACCCGGAAGGCCAAGACGCTGCTGCCAAAGCGCTGTGCGACGTCGCCTCCGGCAACGGGATCACCTGCGCGGTGGTAACCCAACCTGGCAAGCATGACTGGCCGTTCGCCGCGCAAGCCTTCGCGGCATCACTGCCCTGGTTGGCCTCGACGCTGGGAACCCCAGGCGTCGAGCCCGTGCAGCTACCACAAGGCGGTGGCGGCGAGCCGCATTAGTCCACGCTCGAGATCGGCTCCCGACGATCGTCGGTGCTCGATCTCACATTGCTGGCGGTCCCGTGCAGGCCCACGACTTTTTTCGCCGGCAATTCACAGCTGACTCTCCCGTAACGGAGCCGACATATTGGTGCTGGCAATGGTACGGTTCGCTGCTGTGGTGGCTGCGCAGCTTGGCAAGAGGGGCGTCTCGCACCCCGGCTTGCCCGTCACGCCCCGCACCGCAAACGACCTGCAAAGAATCGGGTCGGGTTCCCTCCCTCCAGAGCGGCGCGGCCGTTTGATCGAGACCGCGCCATGCCAGAAATGAATCGCCGCCGTCTCCTGGGGTCGCTCGCCGCGGCCACCGTTGCCGGCGTGGGCGCGGCCCGGCTGGTCGTTGACCCGCAACCGCGAACGTTTGCTCAGGCGCCCGCCGCGTCGGTGCCGACCTCCGGTCCTACCGCCCCGGCAGCCTTGTTGCCACCCCCGCCGCCCAGTGCTCGTATCCGGCTGCCCGGTGGAGGAGCGCTAACCACGATTCCCGGCGAAGGCGACCTACTCGCGCTGACACTCGACGACGGGGTCAACAGCGAAGTGGTCCGTGCCTACACGCAGCTCGCCAGAGATACCGGCGCGCGGATGACGTTTTTCGTCAACGGCGTATACGACTCGTGGACCGACAACCTGAAGATGCTGCGACCGCTGGTCGACTCCGGGCAGATACAACTCGGCAACCACACCTGGTCCCACCCGGATTTGACGACGCTGCCGCAAAGCAAGGTCGCCGAACAGCTCGCTCGCAATGACGAGTTTCTGAAGAAGACCTACGGCGTAGGTGCAAAACCGTACTATCGGCCACCCTATGCAAAACGCAACGCCGCCGTTGACGCCGTGGCAGCTGGCCTCGGCTACAGCGTTCCCACCTTATGGTCGGGATCGTTGTCGGATTCCACGCTGATCACCGAGGAATACATCCTGAAAATGGCCGATCAGTACTTCACCCCACAGTCGATCGTTATCGGTCACCTCAATCACCTGCCGGTCACGCATGTCTATTCGCAACTGATCGACATCATCCGCGAGCGGAATCTTCGCACCGTCACGCTCAACGACGTTTTCCTCAGGACCCCCTAGTGCCTCGCTGAACCGGGGGCCTGATTCAGCTGGAAGAATCTCCCGGGTGAACTCGTCGTCGACAGGTGGCGAAGCGTGATGAAGGCGCCTAATCCGCAGCGGCTGGGCGGTCTCGCTTGGGTCCGTCGGACCGGTGGTCGGCTATCGCGCGCAGAACGGCGTCGCCTCTTGTTGGAAGTTGGGATCGGCCAATGGGTGAACGCCGTCGGGAGGGTCAAGCTCGCGCTAGGCCGGATTCCCGATGCGGCCGCACATGTCGACATAGATACGTTCCAGGTACCCGATTCGAAATTCGCGCGAGAGGCCGAAGAGGCGTGCGCGGAATTGCCGCCGACCCTTCGGGGCCACTCGTTCCGCACCTGGCTGTTCGGGCGCGCGCTGGCGACCGTCGACAAAACCGAGATGGACGACGAACTGTTCTACTGCGGGGCGCTGTTGCACGACTATGGCATCGTCAGCCCCACGGCCAACCGCGATTTCACTCTCGGCAGCGTCGACCGGATGCGTGCCTGCGCGAAGGTTGCGGATGTGGATGACGAACGTGCGGATCTGCTTGCCGACGGTATCTGTGTGCATATAACACCGGGAGTCAAGGTTGAAACCGACGGCACGATTGGCTGCTACCTGCAGTGGGGTGCGATGGTCGATGGCGCCGGACTGCGTATCTGGGACATCGCTCCCGACAACGTCAAGGAGGTCCTGCGTCGTTATCCACGAGGCGATTTCAAACGGGAACTCGTTGACATGATGCGTGCCGAGGCGGCCGCGGTGCCGGACGGGCGCTTCGGGCTTCTCGTCCGCTGTGGATTGCCATTCGCCGTGCGGATAGCTCCATTCGATTCCTGAGCTAGGTCGTAGCTAATCGAGCAAGCCGCTCATCGAGGGTGGCGTGGAAGTGACCGATCGCGCTCTCGTGTCGCCCGAACTCCACGAATTCGTTTGCGCCCGCGGGTAATCCGCGCTGTACTCCCTCCGACATCTCGTTGTCCTCCACGAGACCGCGTCCAATGAAGCTCCCCGCGCCCACCAGATTGCTCGGCCGGTCCAGCGACTCCCGCTCGGCGACCTCAGGCCTAACCATCGAATAGACCGTTACCGTGCTGTGGCCGACGTCCACTGGGTCAATCACGACCACGGATATCAGGTCCGGGAAAGTCGCCAACATGACGTTGGGGAATAGCTGATACAAAAACGTCACCCGCGCGCCGATCGTCCAAGTGCTCTCGGGACGATCGCGGAGCCGCTCAATATTGCGGTACGGGAACGTGATACGGCTATTCGGGCCAAATGTCTCGACCACGTTGAGATCGTCGTATTGCAACGGGAAGAAGGTGTTCTTGTGCGTCGAACGGATGTGATAACCCTCCAGAAACTGCTCGGCAAGCACCTTCCAATTCATCGCTCGCAGATTGGATTCCGCAAAGACGAGCCGTTCAGCCGGGAGAAGTTTGTCACGCCAAGGACTCCCGTCCATGAGCCAGCCCATCGCGTCGTCAACGCCGTCTTGCGAGCCCGTGCCACCGGAGTCGAGCGCACCGATGACGATGAGCCCGTCCACCTCGCAGCTTTCGACCTCGACCAGACCGCGCGTCGAGAAGTCCAAATCGGGAAAAGCTTCCGCGTGAGGCACATGCGAGAGCGAGCCATCCAGACGATACGTCCAGCCGTGGTAGCGGCATACCAGCGCGTAGGAGCACCCCGCCTCTTCGACAAGCGCAAAGCCGCGATGTCGACATGCGTTGCGGAAAACCCGCGCCCGTTGATCTCGCCCGCGCACGGCAAACAACGGCACCCCGAAGGTGATTCGCTCGACATGGTCGCCCGGCTTCGGGATGGTCGCGGAGGGAACGAACACGCTCGGCATCGTGCGCAACAACCGAAGTTCTTCGGCGAACCGGCCTGGGCTCAGGTAGTTTTCGACGGGCTCACGCCAACACTCACCCTCGTCGGTTGTGCCCGCGTCTATGTGAGCAAGGATGCGCCGAGCAACCTCCACATCATCAGCGACCAACGACTTCGTTGGGGAGCTCATGTGTGTCAGTATCACACTGCGAATGTCACGTGTCAACGATTTGGTGATACCATTGCCGGCGTGCCTGCAGTACCCAACCCTCGCGTGAGTGATCTGATCGGCAACCGACCGCTCAGCGCGCGCTCGGTGCTGGCGTCGGCTTTGTTGGGGGCCGCCCACGCCCGGCTGACGGTGGCAGAGCTTGTCGCGATCGCCTCCCAGTTCGGCATCAGCGACGGCGCGGCCCGTACCTGTCTTTGGCGCATGGTCTCCAGCGGCGAACTCACCGCCGACGACGGAAGCTATGCGCTCACCGGGCGCTTGCTGGAACGTCACCGGCGTGTCGGTGAGGCGTCCCGGATCGACGACACTGGCACACGCCGATGGCACGGAACATGGGAACTGGCCATCGTCTCGCTCGAGCGCCGATCGGCGGCCGACCGTCTTGAGCTTCGCAAAGCGGCGATGGCGCTGCACCTGGCCGAGCTTCGCGAAGGCGTCTGGATACGTCCGGACAACCTTGATCCGCAACGGGTTCCGACGTCCCGGTCGGTGCTGGATCGGCAGTGCACCCACTTTCACGGAGCCGCCACCGACATTACCCCCGGTAAGATGCGATCGCTCTTCTGTCTTGACGAGTGGGAAGACGACGCCAAAGCACTGATCGAGGCGATGGATAAAGAACTCGAGTGCCAAAAACGCGACCATTCGACCGAAAGCTTCACCTACGAGTTCGCAGTGTCGATCGCCGTTGTCCGGCATCTTCAACGTGATCCGTTGCTGCCCGTCGAGCTCATTAGCGACCAATGGCCGGGGGGCACGCTGCGTGGCACCTACCGTCGCTTCGACGACGCATTCAAACAGCGGGTGAATGTGCTTGCCGCAGAACTTAGAAGCTCTGTCATACCGGCCGCGGCGTCTGCGGCGAGCATCGCCAGCAGTCGCGGGCGCGATAGTGTCACTCGGCCGGCAAGATGTTCTGGTTGATGCGGAACACGTTGGCCGGGTCGTATTGCGCCTTGATCTCGCTGAGCCGCTGGTAATTCGGACCGTAGGTCGCCCGAACTCGGTCTTGGCCCTGATCCATCATGAAGTTGACGTAAGCACCGCCGGCGGAGTACGGGTGGGTGGCGTTCCAGTAGTCCGCGGTCCAGCGTTTCAACACCTCGGCGTTCGCCGGGTCCGGATCGACCCCGGCGATGACCTGTGAGAAGTTGACGTCTCGGTACGACCAAGCAGTTTCGGTTTGTCGGACCCGATGGACCGCGCCGTCGATCGGGTAGAGGTGCATCGTCGAGTGCATCGTCGGCAGTTCCTCGGTGAAGTGGGCATGGGCGTCAACCGCACCATCGGCCACCGTCCGGAAGAAGTCGCCACGCCAATACCACTGCAGCCCTTTTGGATACAGGTCATCAAAGGTGGACTGCAGGGCCGGGAATGGCGCCGCACCGATACCGTCGAAGGCTGGCTCCATCTGCCGGATCGGCGCGAAGACCTCATCGGCCCGGGCGGAATCGCCGGTGTAGCACCAGACCACAGCACACGCCTTGTGCAGGTGGAACGCCTCAGGGAACGGTGCCGCCGGTGGGACCGTCATGGCCGCGAAGAACCCGTACAGGTCTTCGTCTTGCGCGGGGATGAAATCCCGGTACCACCTAAGGATGTCTGCGGTGGCCGATGCAGGCCACGCCGTGGGCCCGCAGATCACGGTGTGCACTGGATGTAGGCGGAACGTGAACGAGGTGACCACGCCGAAGTTTCCGCCGCCGCCGCGTAACGCCCAGAACAGATCCGAATGCTCGGATTCGGACGCCGTCACCACGCGACCGTCGGCCAGCACGAGCTCGGCCTCCAGGAGGTTGTCGATGGTCAGGCCATGCTTGCGGGTCAGGTAGCCGTGGCCGCCGCCCAGGGTGAGGCCGCCGACTCCAGTCGTGGAGATGATGCCCGCTGGTGTCGCCAGACCATGCGCGTGGGTGGCACGGTCCACTTGTGCCTATGTCGCGCCGCCTTGGACCCGGGCGGTGCGCCGGTCGGCGTCCACATCGATGCGGTTCATCGGCGACAGATCGATGACGAGACCGCCCTCAACGGAACCGAAACCGGGGCCGTTGTGACCGCCTCCGCGGACGGCGACCGCGAGGTTCGACGTCCGCGCGAATTCAAGAGCGCCAGCGATGTCGGTGGCCGATCCACAGCGCACGATCACCGCCGGCCGCTTGTCGATCATGGCGTTATGGAGCGCCCGAGCCTCGTCGTATCCGGGGTCGTTGGGCAGGATGACCTCTGCTCCGAATCGGCCGCGTAATTCGTCGGTTGCGGTTATCAGGCTCATGACCCGCACCTCCTCTTGCTTCGCAGGTCTTGATGCCGCGACGCTACGAGGCGAACGGCCAGCGCGTCATGACCACAACGAAGCATTTCCCAGGCACCCAACGATAGTCAGAACTGACTATCGACCAGCCAATACGGCGCGATTAAGTTGATTCCATGGCGCAGTGGGTGCCGCCACCGCTACCAGCAGAACTGATGGCACGTCGCCGCGGCCCGCTGGTGGGTCGCGGCGCGGAACTGGTGGCGTTCGAGCAGGCTTGGGAGCGGGTTGAAGGCGGCAACCGCCAGGCGGTGTTCATCGGCGGTGAACCCGGAGCGGGCAAGACGCGGCTGGCCGCCGAGGTGGCCGGAACGCTGGCTGACCACGGCGTCGCGGTACTCGTCGGCAGCTCGACGGCCGACGCGGACGTCCCATACGCACCGTTCGCTGAGGCGCTGGATCGTCTGCTGATCGCCGCTCCACCGGGTTCAGTGGCGGACCTCCTGGCCGACGCGGGGCCGCAGCTGCGGCGGCTGTCAATTCAAGTGGATCGGCATCTGCCCGATATCGTCCCGGCGACGGACGTCGTCACAGCCCGGCAGGCGCTTTTCGACGCGTTGACCGGCTTCCTGCGGCGTCTAGCCATCGATCGCCCGGTTGCGTTGATCCTCGACGACCTGCATTGGGCGCAGCTACCCACCCTCGCGATGCTCGAACACGTGCTGATCGGCTGCGCTGACGTCCGCATGCTGGTGGTGGCCACGTTCCGCACGACGCCGCCGGACCGTTCCGATGAGCTCGCCGC
>DASXMA010000219.1:0-7883 GCA_036495965.1 Mycobacterium sp. | reverse complement strand
CCGTCGCGCGACCTGGTCGATAAACCGTGCCAGGCCAGGGTCACTGCCCAACCGGAAGATCGTGACTTGGGCACCCAGCCGGGCCATCTCGTCGAACCCGCGCACGGTGTGGGCGATGGTCCGCGGATGTGGCGGATAGTCGAAGAAGACAGTCGAACCCTCACCGTCAAAGTCTTCCAGGTGAGCGGTCGGCTCACCGTCGGTCACCACCAGCACGACGGGCTGTGCGTTAGGGTGCCGGCGTAGGTGACGGCCCGCCAACGCCAGCGCGTGATGCAAATTGGTGCCCTGCTCGTAAACACCTTCCAGACTCGTCAGCTCAGCCGCGGTCACCGTCCGGGCGTAGCGGCCAAACGCGATGATCTGCAACGCATCCGACCGAAACCGCGTGCAGACCAGATGATTGAGCGCGAGCGCCGTCTGCTTCATCGGGAGCCAGCGATTTTCCATCACCATCGAAAACGAGGTATCAACCAACAGCGCCACCGCGGCTTGGGTCCGCGTTTCGGTCTCGGAGACCTCCACGTCGTCGACAGTTATCTGGATCGGGCCGTCGATAGTCGCGGTTCCCGCCTCCCGGAGCACCGCATTGGTCAGCGTGCGCGAGATGTTCCACGGCTCCGTGTCACCGAATTGCCAGGGCCGAGTGGCACCGGTCAACTCGCCGGCGGCCCCGGCGCGCCGATGGTCGCGCTCACCGTGGCGGCCGGAAAGCTGCTGTGCCACATCGTGCAACGCCGTTTCGCCGAGTCTGCGCATGGCCTTAGGCGAAAGTCTCCACTGGCCGTCGGAACCACGATCCAGGAAACCCTGATTGATCAGCGCGCGTTCCAATTCGGCCAGCGTTCGAGCGTCGATGGCGGCCTCGTCGCCAAGCTGGCGTGCCAACGCGTCGAGATCGACATCGTCCATTGTGGCGCCCGGATAACTCTGCGACAGCTGCTCGGCCAGCTGCTCCAGCTCGGCGATGTCGGCCATTGCCTGGGTGCCCTCACCCATGCCGAACGGGTTGTCACCGGAGAACTGCTCGGAGCCGTTCCAGTCTTCCCCCGGCCGAGCGGCCTGCAGATGCGCATCGAGCCGATTCAACGCTTGCATCAACGATGGTGAGCCAAATGCTTGCTGCGCCAAGGCATCCAGTTCGGCCCGCTGCTCCGGGCTCAGGCTGTTGCGGAAGCGCTGCGCAGCGGCGGCGCGCTTAGCCAGCGAGTCCAGCAGCTCCTCGACATTGCGCGGGTTCTCCGGGAAGAATTCGCCGTGCTTGTCCATGAAGTTTTGGAAGTCCTGTTGGGTGTCCTCACCGCGGGCGTGCTTGTCCAGCAGCTCGTTGAGGTCATCCAACATCTCGGTGACGCGCTGGCGATCCTGATCGGTGGCGCCCTCCAGCGCTTGTTTCATGCCCGCGAAGCGTTGGTCCAGCATCTCGCGACCAAGCAAATCTTTGATCTGCTCGTACTTTTCGCGTGCCTCAGCGCTGCGCCAGTTGTAGTCGGAAAGCTCCTGAACCGCTTTGGCCGGCGAAGCCGGCAGTGAATCCAGCTGCAGTTCGCCGAAGCGAGCGTCATCGTCGAGCGCGCGGGCCAGTTCTTTGCGTTCGGCCAGCACAGCCTCGTCGAGCAGCTTCTTGATGTCCTGCAAAGTGCCGTCTAAATTATTGCGGCGCAATAGGTCCCGTCGGCGCCGGTTGGCCTCGGCCGCGAGCCGGTCCGCGCCGGGCATGTTCTTGGTGCCGCGGCGCAGCAGCTCGGACAGCGCACGGCGCGGCGAGGTGCCCGCCATGACGTCCTGCCCGATCTGTTCGAGCGCCTCGCGCAGATCCACCGGCGGAGCCAGCGGATCAGGCCCGCCGGTGTACGCCGAGTACCGTAGAGAGTGCCCCTTAAAAGGTTCAGCCATAAACGGTTTGGCCCTCCCCGGACACCTTGTCGATTCGCTTGGCCAGGTACAAGGCCTCCAGTGCGAGCTCCAGTGCCGCGGCACGCTCGCCTTCGGATTCGGCGTTGAGCTTTTTCGCGATCTTGTCGACAACCGGCAGCCCCGGTACTGCGGCCAGCACGTCCTTGGCCGACACCCGCTCGCCCGTCGTCACCGCGGAACCGGCCTCGACGGCGGCTACCAGTGAGCCGACGTCGACGCCGCCGAGCACCCGCGACGCGGTATCGGCGGTAGCGCGGCGCAAAAGGTGTTCGAGCACTGCCTGTTCGCGGCCTTCCTCGCCGGACTCGAATTCGAGCTTGCCGCGCAATACGTCGATCACCGTGCCCAAGTCGACCACGCGGGCCACCGGATCGGTCTCTCCCAGAACCGCGCCGCGGTGCCGGGCGGCGGCCGCGACGGTCTCGGCCGCCGCGATCGCAAACCGCGCCGACACCCCCGACCGCTGATCGACCGAACTGGACTCCCGCAGGTAGCGGGCAAACCGGGCCATTATCTGGAACAGGTAGTCGGGCACCTGCGCGCTCAGGTGTGCCTCCTGGGCTATCACGCCCATCTCAGCCTCGAGCTCGAGCGGGTAATGGGTCCTGATCTCAGCGCCGAATCGGTCTTTGAGCGGGGTGATGATGCGACCACGATTGGTGTAGTCCTCGGGGTTCGCGCTGGCCGCCACCAACACGTCCAGCGGCAGGCGCAGCGTGTAGCCGCGGACCTGGATGTCGCGCTCCTCCATGACGTTGAGCATCGACACCTGAATGCGCTCGGCGAGGTCGGGCAGTTCGTTGACCGCCACGATGCCGCGGTGCGCCCGCGGGATCAGCCCGTAGGCGATGGTCTCCGGGTCGCCGAGGCTACGGCCCTCGGCCACCTTGATCGGGTCGATGTCACCGACCAGGTCGGCGACGCTGGTATCGGGAGTGGCCAGCTTCTCGGTGTAGCGTTCGCTGCGATGCCTCCACTCCACCGGCAGGTCGTCACCGAGTGTGGCGGCCCGCCGAATGGACTCGGGTGTGATCGGCGTGTATGGATGCTCGCCCAATTCGGCCCCGCCGATCACCGGCGTCCACTCGTCCAATAGCCCGACCAGCGCGCGCAGCAGCCGGGTCTTGCCCTGGCCGCGTTCGCCGAGCAGGACGAAGTCATGACCGGCAATCAGCGCCCGCTCCAGCTGCGGCAAGACAGTGTCGTCGAAACCCAGGATGCCTGGCCAAACCTCATCGCCCTCTGCCAGCGCGGTCAGCAGATTCTCTCGGATTTCCTGCTTGACTCCTCGTTCACGATGGCCGATGGCACGCAGTTCGCCCACAGTCCGGGGCAGGTTGCTCGGTGATGTCACCACTCCACGCTACGACGACGCCGTCAATACGGCACTGTGTCCTCGGTCTGAAGAACCCTCCGACGCGAAGGTCGGGCAATCGGATTGATTGCCCGACCTTCGGGTTGAGGCCTCTTGACCACAGGAACGGTGGACGCAAAGACCTGTTAGCTCATGGTGACAGTGGCCTCCGCATCGCCTGTTTTCCAGGTGATCGTGCCGTGCTCGAAGGTCGACTTAAAGGAGCCGTCGGGGAGGGTTTGCTCGTCAGCGGTCGGATAACCCAGCTTGCCCTGCGAAGCTTGCTGCGCATTCCACGCGTCGCGGATCTTGCCCCATACGAAGTAGACCGGGCTCCCAGTCCTATAAATGAGCACGCCGCCGTCGAACTGCTGGTAGGAACCGCTGCCGTCTAAGGTCTTTTTCTCGTTGTCGAAGGGTGCGCCCAGGTCCTTCCGTTGAGCGTCGCTAAGAGACTGGTACTTCGCGAGAATAGGACCCTCCACGGTGTACGGCGTGCCGTTGGCACCCGGGATCTGGGTTGATGTCGGGCCCGCGGCCGGACTACTGGTTGCGGACGAGGACATTGTGGATGAAGACGTCGCGGACGTAGTGGCTGAACTTGTCGCTTCGGTGGATTTGTTCGCGTGGCAACCGGCGCCAATCAGCGCGAACGCGGCAATCGCGGCCGAAAATGCGGCTGTTTGTTTAGTAATAGCGAGCATTTCATTCCTCTCGAATTGAATAAGACGACCATCGGCTTACCCGATTCGGATGCTATTCCGGTTACCGACCGCACGGCAAGGACAAATTCGTAGGCTCGCACCGAGCCAGATTTGGCCCAAGGCCGCCTTAATCGGGCCCCATTCGCACTCGTCAGTGCGCTTCAATGCGCGAAATGGCGCGCCCCAGTGAGGTATACAGTGACGCCTGCTTTGGCCGCGGCTTCGGTCACCTCGTCGTCGCGCACCGATCCTCCCGGATGCACTATCGCCTTCACCCCGGCCGCGGCCAGCGTCTCGAGTCCGTCGGGGAACGGGAAGAAAGCATCGGAGGCCGCGACGGCACCCCGGACTCGGTCGCCGCCGCGCGCGACGGCCAGCCGGGCCGCATCGACCCGATTCACTTGACCCATCCCGACGCCGATGGTGGCGCCGTCTGCGGCGATCACGATCGCGTTCGACTTGACCGCGCGGCAGGCGCGCCACGCAAAGACCAAGTCGGTCAACGTCGCCGGATTTGCCGGTGATCCGGTCGCCAGGGTCCAGTTCGCGGGATTGTCACCGTGCGCGTCGAGCTCGTCGCGCTGCTGCATCAGCAGCCCCCCGCTGATGGGTCGGAGCTCGGCACCACCGGTCAGCGGCTCGGAGGCCACCAGTACCCGGATGTTCTTCTTGCGCGTCAGCACATCGAGGGCGCCCGGCGCGTATGCGGGTGCGACAATCACTTCGGTGAAGATGGTGCTCACATATTCCGCCATCTCAACGCTGACTTCGGAGTTCGATGCGATGACTCCGCCGAAGGCGCTCAGCGGATCGCACTCGTGTGCCTTGCGATGTGCGTCCGCGACCGATACCGACGAGATGGCGATCCCACATGGGTTGGCGTGCTTGATGATTGCCACACACGTCGGTTCGTGATCGAAGGCGGCACGCCAGGCCGCGTCCGCGTCGGTAAAGTTGTTGTACGACATCTCTTTTCCGTGCAGCTGCTCGGCCTGCGCGAGACCCGGCCAAGCGCTGGGGTCGCTGTAGAGCGCCGCCTGTTGATGTGGGTTCTCGCCATAGCGCAGCATTGCCGAGCGGCGCCAGCTGCGACCGAACCACTCGGGAAAGGCCGTTGGAGGATGTTCGGGCGCAAGCGTCGACTCCATCCAGCTCGCGACGGCGATGTCGTACTCCGCGGTGTGCTGAAAGGCCAGCGACGCCAGCTTTTTGCGCTCAGACAGGGTGAATCCGCCGTTACGCACCGCGGCGAGCACTCCGTCATACCCGAGCGGGTCGGTAACCACCGCCACGCTGGGATGGTTTTTCGCAGCGGCCCGGACCATCGACGGGCCGCCGATGTCGATCTGCTCGACGCATTCGTCGATGCCGGCCCCGGAGTCGACGGTCTGGCTGAACGGATACAGGTTGACGACGACCAGTTCGAATGCCGCGATCCCGAGCTGCTCGAGCGCCGCGGCGTGCTCGGGTTTGCGCAAATCAGCCAGCAGCCCGGCGTGCACTCGCGGGTGCAGTGTCTTGACCCGGCCGTCGAGCACCTCGGGGAAGCCGGTCAGTTCTTCTACGGGTGTCACCGGAATCCCTTTGCCGGCAATGGTCTTGGCCGTTGATCCGGTCGACACGATCTCGACGCCTGCCGCACTCAGGCCCTGGGCGAGCTCTATCAGCCCGGCCTTGTCGTAGACGCTGATCAAGGCGCGGCGAATCGCCCTTCGTGACTCGTCGGTGCTCATGCTGTGCTCATCCCAGGGTCGCCTTTCGTCCGATCCAGGTCACGCCGCGGGTTGCGATCGCGGCCACCACGTCCACCAACAGCTGCCGTTCGGTGACCTTGATGCGTTCATGCAGTGTCTCTTCGTTGTCGCCGTCGAGCACCGGAACGGATTGCTGTGCCAATATCGGCCCGGTGTCGGTGCCGGCATCCACCAGGTGCACCGTACAGCCTGTGACCTTCACGCCATAGGCCAACGCTTCGGCCACTCCATGCGCACCGGGAAAGGCCGGCAGCAGCGTCGGATGAGTATTGAGGATGCGTCCGCAGTACCGTGAAAGATACTGTGGTCCAAGGATTTTCATAAATCCAGCGGATACGATCAGATCGGGGGCGTGCACGACGGTGGCCTCGGTGATGGCAGCGTCCCAGGCATCGCGGTCGGTGTGATCGCCTAGCCGGACGGTAAAGGTCGGCAATGACGCCGCGTCGGCGATCTCAACGGCCAGGCAGTCGCGATCGGCGCCGACGGCGACCACGCGAGCCGGATAGTCGCCGACGGCGGCGGCGAGCAGCGAGCTCAGTAGCGAACCGGTCCCCGATGCGAGCACCACCAGCCGCGCCGGTGCACTCGGGGGCACGCGGAGCGGTTGCTGCACATCGGCGAGCCTACTGGGGGTGATGCCGCGTGGCGACGAGGCCAGCCACACAGCAAACGCCCGGCTGGGAGCCCCAGCCGCTGACTTCGCGACCGGGGACGCTCAAGCGCCCTGACTCGGCGGTGGGCGGAAGGGGCTGTCCCCGGGATCGCGCTCGGTCGGACGTTCGTCGGGCGCGGATGGGTGTGGGCCATCGTCGTCGCCGGCCAGCACATCGCCATCGGCGGTGTGGTCCGGCTCCGCGCCCTCCGGCTCCGCGTTGTCCGGCTCGTCGTCCGGCTCTTTGTCGTCCGGCTCCGCGCCTTCGGGCTCCTCGAAAAGCCCGGCAAAGTGCGCGGGTTCATCGGCCGCGGGGGCGGGTTCGGGTTTGCGGCGCTTGGGCCGTTTGGGCCGACGTCGGATCCCGCCGGTCATCACTACCGTGACCCAACCAATGACCGCGAACCAGAAGAACACACCGACTACCAGGGCGCCCTGGTCCACGCCGACATCGCCGAAGTTGCCCAGCCGACCGCTCCCGCCGTATGCGACCAATGACATGGTCAGCGCCCCGGCGAGGGACGCGACCAGCAGCTTGGCCATCGCCGGAACCAATGGGAGCGGACGCCGCGCGCATTGTTGCCCCACCGCCACACCGGACGACGCGCCGACGATGAGCAGCGCGACCCACACCGGCCCGAGTGGCGGGGTGGGCACCGCGGCCAGCACCGGCAGCGCCGGGATGTCGCCGCCGAACACGGTGAACGAACTGAACGTCGCGAAGCCGAGATGGGCGCTGGACCCGACCGCGACCGCCGCGGTGCCGACGATGACGTTTGGCGCATACAACACGGACAGCACGGTGAGGCTGAGCTGGCCGAATATCGAATCGGTGATCCCGTAGAGCTGTTGCATCGTGGCCCAGTGCACGACCAGCGACCCAGCCGTCACCATGCCGGACAGGCCGACCAACGCCAACACGCCGGCCGCGGCGGCACGCGCCGAATCCCCCAGCCAATTGGGCAGCGGCGACGCGGCCAGCGCCCGTCGACCCACCCGGGACGACACACCGATCGCGGCACCGATGGCATGCACCACCAGCACGTTGGCGAAAGCGCGCAGGGCGCTTGGGGTCTGCAGTTCTGTGATCACCGACGACGCATCATGGATCACTGCCACCGCGACCGCCGCCATCAGCAGGGGCCCGCCCAGCGCCGACGCGAAAACCCAGCGGACCACGAGCCACGACGAGTACGGGGAGGTGGCGCGCGCGGTGCTGCGCGCGGTAGCCCACACCATCAACATGACCGGCAGCAGCGGCATTACGCCCAGTTCGCGGCCGCCGATCGAGATCGGCACCTGGTGCACACCAAGCCAGATACTGGCGATGGCGCCCAGCGCGCCGGTCATGTCGCTGTTGGCGATCAGCAATTGCAGCAGTGTGACCGCGGCGATGATGCCCAATGCCACCACGGCCGGGCCGAACGCGACCCTGACGAGGTCACGCGCCTGGCGAGCGCCCGCTGCCCGGTTGTCCTCCACCCGTGTCACTCTTGGCG
>DASXMA010000218.1:0-28723 GCA_036495965.1 Mycobacterium sp. | reverse complement strand
TAGAGACCGGCTGCTGGTACTCGTCGCTGGTTATTGCGGCCTGAGGTGGGGCGAGCTAGCGGCTTTGCGATGGTCCGACGTCTACCTGCACAGCAAGACCTTGCGCGTCGTTCGGGCGTATTCGGAGGAGGCGCCGCGAGGTGAGCTGTCGCCAGTCAAGAATCATCAGGCCCGCACAGTACCCATCCCCGAGATCGTGTCGGGCGAACTCGCAGACTACAAAGGTCGCGAACCCCGAGGTGAATTGGTATTCCCTTCCGCATCAGGCACTCCATTGCGCAACCGGAACTGGCGACGCGACGTTTTCGATTCCGCGGTTGAGGCGCAGGGATTGAGAATCACTCCACACAATCTGCGCGATACCGCCGCATCGCTGGCCATCCAGGAAGGTGCCTCGGTTGTCGCTGTGGCCCGCCTGCTGGGGCACGAATCGGCCGCGACCACACTCAACCACTACGCGGGTCTCTTTCCGACCGATCTTGAAGACATCGCTTCGCGACTCAACGCTGCTGCTCGATTGACTATCGCCTGCCAGCGCGAGTCATCTGATGCTAAACAATCACCGACCAAGCACCGACCAGAGGAAGCCGAGGCTCTCGGCCGCGAAACAATATAACCCGTCTGACCTGCAAAAACACTAGTGCCCCCGGCAGGATTCGAACCTGCGACACCGGCTTTAGGAGAGCCGTGCTCTATCCCCTGAGCTACGAGGGCGGACGGGCTGAGCTTACCGGGAAGCCCGCTATGCAGACCGCTGGCGGCGACCGGTCAGCGCAGCTCCGCGATCACCTTTGCGAAGTTGTCGAGATGGTTGTCCTGCACGGTGATGCACGTGACGCCGTACTTTTCGCGGTACTCGGACAGCGTGTCGGCCATCTCGCGCGGCGATCCACTCAGCACCGAGTGCATGGCCAGTATCTCCTCGTCCGACATTCCCGCCGCGTACCTGCGGGTCATCGACAAGTCGGGAACAGTCTCGCCTTCGGCCGGCATCGCTGTGATCGCCAGGTTCAACTCGAGCGCGTTGAACCGGTCACCCGCAGCCTTACGGACGAACTCGACGCGTTCGGTCAGGGGGTCGTCGGCTTCGTGTACCCGCGAGCCGGTCAGCCCGATGATGTCGGCTTGCCGGGCGGCGATGGTCAGGACCCGGTCGCCGTTGCCGGCGATGAGGATTGGCGTCGTCGGGTGATGTTCCTTCAAGTAGGTCGTCATGTGTTCGAGGTAGTCGACCCGGGCCCCGGCGCTGGGGTATGGCAGCTCGGCGGCATCGAATTCTTCCCGGACGTAGCCTGTGCCGAGCCCGATCTCGAGGCGGCCGTCGCTCAGCACGTCCAGGGCGTGCAGGTCCCTGCTGAGCAGGGCGGGTTTGTAGAACGCGGCATTGAGCACATACATGCTCACCCGCATCCGTGTGGTTACCATCGCGACCGCGGTCAGCGTCGGAAACGGTGCCGCCGCACCAAGATGGTCGGGCACACAGAGAACGTCGAATCCGGCATCTTCCGCCCGCTTTGCCTTCTCCACCAATCTCTCGCGAGACTTGAAGAACCGCATGCTCATCGCGAATCGAAAATCCTTGGCCACCAACAGCCTCCGTTCAACCAGCTAAGGACAGTTACCAGGCACGCGCCGAGGCCGCCAAGCCCTGCACCAGGGCGGTGGTGACTGGCGACAAGCCGTCAGGACCCGGCAGCGGGCTACGCGGGCTGAGACCCCTGACGCGAACGGACAGCTCCAGTTGTGTTCCGCCGTCGCGTACTCGGTTGACCGGGTTGTCCGGATGTAGGCCCCGCAATTTCTGCGGGATGTCGTCGAGGTCGGTGACGACCTGATAGCCGGTCAGCTGGATGTGCCGGGCGAGGTGGGCGGCCAGCGCGCGATTGCGGCCACCGGCCAGCAGCTGTGTGCTGCGCCCGATGCGGCCATAGCCGTGCAGTGAGACTGCGACATCGACATGGTCGAGAAACTCGGCCAGCCGCGTCGACTCGCCGGGGTGAAACAGGACCGACGGCAGGTGATGCCGGTAACGGTCGGGATGGCGCAGCACATACACCGACGCGTCGGCGGCTTCGGCGGCGCGTTCGGCGATGACGTCGGTCATCTGCTCCAGGCCGCCGCCGTGGATGGCAAGGAAGCCGAAACGCGACCGCAGCCGACTGGATTCGATCACCCCGGGCTCGTTCAACAACGCTGAAAGTGACTGTGGTCCAGACGCAGAACGCGATGTCGCGGATGCCGGGCGAGGCCAGTGCGCGGGATCCCACCGCTGCAGGAAGTCGATCCAGCGTTGCGGAAGCCCATGGTGCACCGCGCCGTCGATGATCCGCGGCAGGTAGCCGGGCCGCGGCGGACCCGGAGTCACCCGGTGATCGATGTAGACCCAGGCCGCTTCTGGCCCGTCGTTGGTGACTACGGTCAGCCGGTCACGCCGGTAGCGCACCGGCACACCCTCGGCACTGTCCAACGTGGTCAGGTCGTGATCGGAGAGCTGCCAGAGCACCCCGTGCACCTGGTTACCGGCGAACGGCTCGACGGTGGCCACCCCGCGCTGGTTGATCAACCAGTCGTGATCGGACAAGACTGCCGGCCGCGGATCAACGGCGTCGGGACAGCGCAGCGCCATCTGTCTGACGCACAGGTTCGACCCATATGCGAAATAGGGATGCCGGCGGGCCGGCATTTAGGCGGTCACCGTCAGCCAAATCAGCACCATGTTAAGCAGACTAATCATTATTCCGACCGCCCAGCCAATAACCGTCGTGACGGGGTGGTTGGTGTCGGTACCCATCAGCTTGCGGTTGCTGGTCAATCTGATCAGCGGAAGCACCGCGAACGGGATACCGAAGGACAGCACGACCTGCGACAGCACCAGTGTGCGCGTGGGGTCGAAGCCCAGCGCCAGGATCGCCACGGCTGGGCATAGCGTGATCAACCGGCGTACCAGCATGGGAATCGAGCGGTGCAGCAAGCCCTGCATGATCATGGCGCCCGCATAGGCGCCCACCGACGCGGACGCCAAGCCCGATGCGAGCAGTCCGATCGCGAACAGCACCGCGATCACCGCCCCCAACGTGTCATGGACCGCGGCGTAGGCGCCGTCGATGGATCCGCTCGTTCCGCGGCCCTGCAGGTTGATCGCGGCGACGAGCAGCATCGCCGCGTTCACCGTTCCGGCAACCGCCATGGCCAGCACGACGTCCACGCGAGTGACGCGAAGCAGCCAGCGTCGGCGCTGGCCCGCGGCGGGATGTCCATGCCGGTCGAGGGCCAGACTCGAGTGCAGGTACACCGCATGCGGCATCACGGTGGCGCCCAGGATCGCGGCCGCCAGCAGCACGCTTTCGGTGCCGCGGAAACGAGGCACCAATCCGCCAACCACGGCATCGGGCGGTGGCGTGGCGACGAAGAAACTGGCCGCAAATCCGACCGCGATGATGATCAGCAACCCCGTGATGACACGTTCGAAAAGAAGCTGGCCACGGCGGTCTCTGATCGTCAGAAGCAGCAGCGAAATTACCCCGGTGATGATCCCACCCATCGGCAGCGGCAAATCGAACAGGATCCGCAAGGCGATCGCCCCACCGATTACTTCGGCCACATCGGTTGCCATCGCCACGATTTCGGCCTGCGCCCAAAAGGTCAGCCGGAGCGGACGGCTCATCTGCTTGCCGATCGCCTCGGGCAGCGAACGTCCGGTCACCAGCCCAAGTTTTGCCGACAGATACTGCACGAGACCGGCCATCACATTGGCTGCGACGATGACCCACAGCAGGAGATAGCCGAACTGCGTGCCGGAGCTGACGTTAGCCGCGACGTTTCCGGGATCGACATAGGCGATCGCAGCGACGAACGCCGGCCCGAGTAGATACCAGCTCGTCTTCAGCGAGGCCCGGGTGCCTTGCGCCAACGTAACGACCCTCGTTTCACTCTCCCGAATAAGAAAGTGAGGTTAGTCGAACACTTCCCCGTACGGTTAACCGACTGGCTACCGATGCCTAGGCCCCCACTATGCGGCGGGGATGCTGCCGCCCCCGTCGACCCGGACGATCTGACCCGTGATGTATCCCGCGTCCTCGTGCAGCAGCATGCAGATCACGTGGGCGATTTCTGCCGGGGTACCGAGCCGGCGCAGCGGGATGACGTCTAGGAGACGAGCTTCGCGTTCTGATCCGGCCGGACTGCGTTCGCGGAACATCTCTGTCTCGATCGGTCCCGGGGCCACCGCGTTCACGGTGATGCCACTGGATGCAAGCTCACCGGCCCAAATACGGGTATCTGTTTCCAGCGCGGCCTTCGAGCCGGCGTAGGGAGTGCGTTCGGCGACGCCGAGCGTGGTCAAGCTCGTCACATTGACGATGCGACCCCATCCCGCTTCGACCATGCCGGGCAGCACTGCTTGCACCACCTGCACCGCGGTACGCACATTCATGTCGTAGGTGGTAGAGAGCTCGTCCAGGTCGATCGAGCCGATACGACCAAACCGCGCGAGGCCGACATTGTTGACCACCGCATCGACCCTGCCTGCTGCGACGATCTTGTCGAGCGTTGTCGCGGTCGCGGCCCGGTCGCTCAGGTCGACCTCGTGGAATTGTCCGGGAAAGTCTGTCGGTGCAGTGCGTGCGAGCCCAATCGGCTCGTGCCCGTCGGCGGCGACACGGTCCGCGACCGCGCGCCCGATACCCTTCGACGCCCCGGTGATCAACACTCGCCGTTTCGACATGACGTTCCCCTTTGCACCGGCACACATAGCCGGTTGGGGGAACGTCGAAACGCTGGTGTTTTATGCCGTGCCATAGATCACCCGGGGACGTAGAGCCCCCGGCCGGCGATCAGGGGCAGGTCGAGCGTCGTGACGATACCCGGCGGTGCCGCCACCACCGCGGGGATCGCGTTGACGACCCGCATCGCGGTGGCGACCAGTCCGGCGTGGTTGTGATCACCCTTGCGACTGCTCAGGCAGATGTCCATGGCGTAGGAGGGTTCGCCGGTGACCTCGATGCGGTACGAACCGCCCGGCTGGGCCGGTTGCGGCCAATCGGGGCACAGGTCCTCCCGCAGTCGGGTGACATGTTCCAAGACGACGACCGGGTCGCCGTTGACCATTCCGAACACCTCAAACCGGAGCGCCGCGGCACTGCCCTTGGGAATGTGACCGGACGCGATGTCGAAGTCGTCGGGCGCCGGTTCGCGGACGTACACTTCGGCGACTTCGTCGAGCGAAATGCCAAGGCCCGCAGCGAGTTGCCGGACCACCGATCCCCATGCCAAGCTCAGCACGCCGGTCTGCAGCAGCAGGGGGATCTCGTCGAGCGGCTTGCCGAACCCCATCACGTCGAACATGACCGTGGCGCTGTCATAAGTGGCGTAGTCGACGATCTCCATGCACCGGATCTGCTGGATGTTTTGACAGGTGCCCGCCAATGCCAGCGGCAGCAGGTCATTGGCGAAGCCTGGGTCGATCCCGTTGACGTATAGGCTCGAATTACCTTCGCGCGCCGCGGTTTCCAATGGGGAGACGAGCTCCTCGGGGATCACTTGCCACGGATATTGCAGAAAGACCGGGCCACTGCCGACGATGTTGATCCCAGCCGCCAGGACACGTCGATAGTCCTCCAGCGCCTCGGGTAGCCGGTTGTCGGCCATCGCGTTGTAGACCGCGCATTGCGGCCCGGTGGCGAGCACGGCGTCCAGATCGGTGCTGGCCAGCACGCCGGTCGAATCCGCAAGTCCGGCAAGCTCTGCCGCGTCCTTGCCTGCCTTGGCGTCCGATGAGACCCAGACGCCGGTGAGTTCGAAATCCGGGTTGGTGATCAGCGCTCGCAGCGCGTGGATCCCAACATTGCCGGTGCCCAGTTGAACGACGGGTATGGCCATTAGGGGCTCCTCACAGGTCCGGGACGGGTATGTCGAGGTTGGGGAAGGTGAGGCCGCCGTCGACCTCCAGCGTCTTGCCGGTCAGGAAGTCGCCGGCCGGGGATGCCAAATACACTGCCGCGGCGGCGATGTCGACAGGGTCACCGAGCCGCCGCATTGGTGTCACCTTTTCCATCGGCGCGCGCAGCTCGTCGTTGGAGGCCACCACATCCAGTGCGGAGGTGAGGATGGATCCCGGTGCGATGGCATTGACTCGGATGCGCGGGCACAGGTCCAGCGCCGCGAGCCGGGTGTAGTGCGACAGTGCGGCCTTGGCCGTTCCATAGGCGGCGAAGCCACGTCCGGCCAGGCGCCCCATGGTGGAGCTGATGTTGATGATGTTGCCGCCGCCGGAGTGCTCGAGCATCAACGGCACCGCCGCGACGGTCAACGCGTGGGCGGTGGCGACATTGAACGTGAATGCGTCCTTGAGGTCCTTGGTCGAGGTGGTCAGCAACGTGTTGGGCATGGTGCCGCCCACGTTGTTGACGACGATGTCGAGTTTTCCGAAAGCCTCGACGGCCTGGCCGGCCAGTTCAGCAGTCGCTTCGGGATGCGCCAGGTCGGCGGCGACGGCGTGAGCCCGGCGACCGGTCGCGCGGACCTGTTCGGCGACGGCATCTAGTTGGGATTGCGTTCGCGACGCGATAAGGACATCGGCGCCGGCTTCGGCGAAAGCCAGCGCGATGGCCGCACCGAGGCCGCGGCCGCCACCAGTGATGACGGCGACTTTGTCGTCGAGACGGAACCTGTCGAGGATCATTGCGGCCTCTCTTTTGAGTTGTCGGACGAAACGGTAGCAAGCCTGGCCGTCTCGGATCGCGGCATTTCTGGAACAGGTTCTAGTTTGTCATACGGGCAGGACGATGCCGCGTCCCCCATGTCGGAAGTGGCCCCGCGCTTCAATAGCAGACAAAATTCGCCGGGCGTTAACCTTGTTGCTGTTAGCTTCATGGCTGCGAGCGAGACTGCGGGTCGGCAGGCCGCGGCTACAGGCGGCGCCGGTCACCTTCTCATCCGGACCGTTCAAAGGATTTGAATTGAAGCTCAATCGATTTGGCGCCGCGCTAGGCATCCTGGCTACTGCTTCGCTGACCGTGTCGGGGTGTGGCAGTGACAAAAATGCAACTGGTGGTGGAAGCGCAACGACAGGTACGTCGTCGGGCGCGTCCTCGGCGAAGGTCAGCTGCGGCGGGAAGAAGACTCTGAAGGCCAGCGGGTCGACAGCTCAGGCCAATGCGATGACCCGCTTTGTCAATGCATTCGAGCAGGCCTGCCCGGGCCAGACGTTGAACTACACGGCGAATGGCTCGGGCGCCGGGATCAGCGAATTCAACGGCAACCAAACTGATTTCGGTGGGTCGGACTCGCCGCTGGCCCCCAACGAGTACGCCGCCGCGCAGCAGCGCTGCGGCTCTCCGGCGTGGAACCTGCCGGTGGTGTTCGGCCCGATCGCGATCACCTTCAACCTCAAGGGCTTGAGTTCGCTGAGTCTGGATGGCCCGACGGCGGCGAAGATCTTCAACGGCGCCATCACCACCTGGAACGATCCCGCGATCGCGAACCTCAACGCCGGGGCTACCCTGCCCGCTGAACCCATTCACGTGGTCTTCCGCAACGACCAATCCGGGACCACGGACAACTTCCAGCACTACCTCGACGCCGCGTCCAACGGCGCGTGGGGCAAGGGCACCGGAAAGACGTTCAACGGCGGCGTCGGCGAGGGCGCCAAGGGCAACGACGGCACCTCGGCGGCCATCAAGGCCACCGAAGGGTCGATCACCTACAACGAGTGGTCATTCGCCCAGGCGCAGAAACTGAACATGGCCAAGATCGTCACCCCGGCTGGCCCCGATGCGGTGGCGATCAGCGCCGACTCGGTCGGCAAGACGATTGCCGGCGCCAGCGTCAGCGGGCAAGGCAACGACCTGGTACTCGACACCAACTCGTTCTACAAGCCGACGCAGGCCGGCTCCTACCCGATCGTGCTAGCGACATATGAGATTGTCTGCTCCAAGTATCCCGACTCCCAGGTCGGTACGGCCGTGAAGGCATTCCTGCAGAGCACCATTGGCGCCGGACAGAATGGCTTGGCGGACAACGGATACATCCCCATCCCGGACTCGTTCAAGTCGAGGTTGTCTGCTTCGGTCAACGCGATCACGTAGATCGGGGTTTCATGGCCCGAGAAACGCTCGCCCGGCCGGCGACAAAGTTTGTGCTGACCGCGACTGATCCCCGCAAGATGCGGCGGGGCGACCGCGTGTTCGAGTCGGTCGCCGGGGCTGCCGGCTCGACGATCATCGCTGCGATCGCGCTGATCGCGATATTCCTGTTGGTTCGTGCCGTCCCCGCCCTGCGCGCCAACCAGGCGAATTTCTTCACCAGCGCGACGTTCGACACGGTCCACGCGCAGCATCTTGCGTTCGGCATCCGCGACTTGTTCATGGTGACGATGCTGAGTTCCATCTGCGCGCTGGTGCTTGCCGTGCCGGTCGCCATCGGCATCGCAGTGTTCCTCACGCAGTACGCGCCGAAACGGCTATCGCGACCGTTCGGAGCAATCGTCGACCTGCTCGCCGCAGTGCCGTCGATCATCTTCGGGTTGTGGGGAATCTTCGTGCTGGCGCCCGAGATCGAACCGTTCGCGGCCTTCCTCAATCGCACCCTGGGATGGTTGTTTTTGTTCAAACAGGGCAACGTTTCCCTGGCCGGTGGCGGCACCATCTTCACCGCGGGCATCGTCCTTTCGGTGATGATCCTGCCGATCGTCACCTCGGTATCACGAGAAGTGTTCCGGCAGACCCCACGTATTCAGATCGAAGCCGCACAGGCGCTGGGGGCGACCAAGTGGGAGGTGGTGCGGATGACCGTGCTGCCGTTCGGGCGTAGCGGTGTCGTCGCGGCGTCCATGCTGGGTTTGGGTCGTGCTCTGGGTGAAACCGTCGCGGTGTTGATCATCTTGCGTTCGGCCGCCCGTGCGGGAAATTGGTCGTTGTTCGACGGCGGTTACACATTCGCTTCCAAGATTGCCTCCGCGGCATCCGAATTCAGTGAACCACTGCCGACCGGGGCCTACATTTCCGCGGGATTTGCCCTGTTCGTTCTGACGTTCGTTGTCAACGCGGCCGCCCGGGCGATTGCCGGCGGGAAGGTCAACGGATGACCGTTGAGACGCTCGATAAGCCGGTCAAAGCCGCGTTATTTCGCCCTCTGAGCGTCAGACGACGGATCAAAAACCACTTCGCGACAATGTTTTTCCTCGCGTCGTTCGGCATCGCCATGGTACCGCTGGTTTGGGTGCTGTCGGTGGTGGTCTCACGGGGCTGGTTCGCCGTGAGCCGGTCAGGCTGGTGGACCCATTCCCTGCGCGGCGTAATGCCGGAACAGTTCGCGGGCGGGATATACCATGCGCTGTATGGGACGCTGGTGCAGGCCGGCGTGGCCACCGTCCTGGCCGTGCCGCTGGGCCTGATGACCGCGGTGCTGCTGGAAGAATACGGTTCTGGCCGGTTAGCGCGGGTGACGACATTTATGGTCGACGTGCTCGCCGGGGTTCCTTCGATCGTGGCGGCGCTGTTCATTTTCAGCCTGTGGATCGCCAGCCTGGGATTCCCGCAGAGCGCCTTCGCCGTGTCATTGGCGTTGGTGCTGCTGATGTTGCCGGTGGTGGTTCGGTCAACCGAAGAGATGCTGCGGTTGGTGCCCGACGAACTGCGCGAAGCCAGCTACGCGCTAGGCATTCCCAAATGGAAAACCATTGTGCGAATTGTCTTTCCGATCGCGATGCCCGGCATCGTATCGGGTGTCTTGCTGTCCGTCGCGCGCGTGATTGGTGAAACCGCGCCGGTGCTGGTGCTGGTCGGCTACAGCCGCTCGATCAACCTCGACATCTTCAACGGCAACATGGCGTCGCTGCCGCTGCTGATCTACACCGAACTCACCAACCCGGAGCACTCCGGTTACCTGCGCATCTGGGGTGCGGCGCTGACGCTGATCATCATTGTGGCGGTGATCAACCTCTTCGCCGCGGCATTCCGCTTCGTGGCGACCCGGCGACGCTGACGGATCAGGACTTTGACGCCGCCTTAGCCGGGGTCTTCTTGGCGGTTGACTTCTTCGCCGCCGTCTTCTTGGCCGGAGCCGTCTTCGCCGTTGCCTTCTTGGCGGGTGCCTTCTTGGCCGGCGCCTTGCCGTCACCGGATCGCGCCTTCACGCTGGCTTCCAGTTTAGCGAGCAGGTCGGAGACATCTTCGGTCTCGTCAAGCTCCTTGGGCTGTTCCTCCGTGGTAAACGCTTCCCCACCTTCGAGTTTCGCGTCGACGAGCTCCTGCAGCTGCTCCTGATAGGTGTCGTGGTAGCGGTCAGGGTTGAACTCCTCGGCCATCGACTCCACCACCTGACCGGCCATCTTGAGCTCCGCGGGCTTGATCTCGACCTTCTTGTCCAACACCGGGAAGTCCGGATCACGGATCTCGTCAGGCCACAACAAGGTGTGCACCACCATCACGTCGCGCTTGCCGAAGTCCTTGACGCGCAGCGCCGCCAGACGGGTCTTGTTACGCAGTGTGAAATGAACGATCGCCATCCGATCGGTCTCGGCAAGAGTCTTCGCCAGCAGCACATACGATTTGGACGACTTCGAATCCGGCTCGAGGAAGTAGCTGCGATCGAACATCATCGGGTCGACATCGCTGGCCGGGACGAACTCCAGCACTTCGATTTCGCGGCTGCGTTCTTCGGGCAACGTGGAGATGTCGTCGTCGGTGATTACCACCATTTGGCCGTCGTCGGACTCGTAGGCCCGGGCGATGTCACGGTATTCCACGACCTCGCCATCTAGCTCACACACGCGTTGGTACCGGATGCGGCCGTTGTCCTTGGCGTGCACCTGATGGAACTTGATGTCGTGGTCCTCGGTGGCGCTGTACACCTTGACCGGCACGTTCACCAGCCCGAACGCGATCGAACCCTTCCAGATGGAGCGCATGCAGTCAGTATGCCCATACCACCCGTAGCAAAACAGCGCGGCGGCCCCGCGCGGCGGGATTTTCGAGTTTGCGCGGCGCGAAGCGACAACATTGCCCGCGGGCCATCCGCCTAGAGCTAATCTCGCCGGCCTAGGTGGAACGACCAGGAGGAGAGGAGGATTGAGCCTGCAGAGCCGCTCGATCGGGTAGATCGGCGCCGGCGCGGGCGACAGTCAGCGCCGATGACAGGCTCGCCGCCGCAAGCGCGGTGGTCAGCGCGTCAAGCTCGATTTGGCCAAGGGCACCTCGCCGGTCAGCGCCCAACAAGCCCAGTTCCCAGAACGTGTCGAGCAGTCCGACCATGAACGCGTCACCGGCGCCGACAGTGTCGACCACCTGAACGGGCCTGGCGGCGACGCGCACCTGGCCGGCTGCACAGTACCCCAGCGAACCGTGGTCGCCCATCGTCAAAGCGACGATCGCAGGTCCGGACGCCAGCCAGGTCCTGGCGGTCCATTCGGGTTCGTGCTCGGGATCGATCCAGCGCAGGTCTTCGTCGCTCACCTTCACAATGTCGCTGCGCTCGACAAGATGCTCGATACGTTCCCGGGCCAGATCCCGGTCCACGACCAGCGACGGACGCACATTGGGGTCGAAGGTGACCGTGGCCGACACGCGATAGGTGTCGAGCAGTGCCGCGACTGCTAAACAGCCCGGCTCACGCACGGCGGCGATAGACCCGGTGTGTACGAACAGGGGTGGCCCGACTTCAGGCGTTCCGGAGAGCTGCCATTCCAGATCGAATGTGTAAGCGGCCGACCCATCGTCAGCGATCGTCGCCACCGAGGTCGGCGTCCGAGAAGCGGAGATACTTCCCGGAACAAGGTGTGCGCCTGAGGCTTTGACGTAATCACCGATGCGTCGGCCAGCTTCGTCGTCGCCGATGTGCGTCAAAAAATCGACGTCGCGGCCCAGCCTGGCCAAACCGACGGCGACGTTGAGCGGGCTGCCGCCGACATGGTGGGCCGGGACATCGCCGTAGACCGTATCGATCAGGGCTTCACCGATCACCAGCCCCCGGGTCATGGACTCACCTCCTGCATGTCGCCGTGCACCAGCGCCTCCAGCGTTGCCCGTGCCCCGCGGGTATGCAATGAATCCAGCGCCCGGCGATACGCCTCGACGAATCGGGGTACCTGTGCCAGATCCCCAAACAGCGCCACGTTTTCGATGAAGGCGGTCGGATGCAGCCGCTGCGACCGTGCGAGTGGCACCAGCGAAGCCGCCATGTTGTCGACCACCTCGATCGGTTCGCCACCCTCATCCACCCCCTCGGCGTAGCGGGCCCAGCTTGCGACCGTCGCCGACGCCAGCCGAATCGGACCATCGGTCAGCAGGTTGTCGCGGATCACCGGAAGCAGCCAGGTCGGGATGCGATCCGAGGAATAGGCGCACAACCGCGCCACGGTGTCACGCACTCCCGGGTTGGCGAAGCGCTCGACAAGCCCCCGAGTGTAGGCATGCAGATCGATGCCGGGCACCGGGCGCAGCGTCGGAACGCCTTCGCCATCGAAGTAGGCCAGCAGGAATTCAGCGAACAACGGGTCGCGAGCCGCGTCGTGGACCATGCGGTATCCGCACAGCCACGCGAAGTAGCACAGGCACTGGTGGCCCGCGTTGAGCAGCCGTAGCTTCATCGACTCATACGGGCCCACATCGTCGACGAGCAGGACGCCCGCCTCTTCCAGCGGCGGCCTGCCGTCAGCGAAGTCGTCCTCGAGCACCCAGGCGGCGAACGCCTCAGCCGCTACCGGCCACTGGTCGGCGACGCCGAAGTCGCGTTCCGCCACGGCGATGATGTCGGGCGTGGTGACCGGCGTGATGCGGTCCACCATCGAACACGGGAACCGGGTTGTTTCGGCGATCCAATCGGCCAGGCCCGAGCGCAGCAGTTCGGCATGGGCGATGACAGCCCGTCGTGCGACCTCGCCGTTGTTTTCGATGTTGTCGCAGGACACGATCGTCGGCGAGGTGATGCCGCGGTCATGGCGGCGCGCCAGGGCCTCGACGATCAGGCCGAAAACGGATCCCGCGTCTCTAACCTGGTAGCCGCCCTCGGTGATCGTCATCGAGATGATGCGGGTGGTTGGTGCGGCCAGCAGCTCGATCGTCGCCTCCGGGTCGTCCGGCGCATAACGGTAGTCGACGATCGAGCCGATCACCCGCGCTTCCCGGTTGCCGTCCGGGTGTTCCAAGATCAGCGTGTACAAGCCGTCCTGGGCGTTCAGCACGTCTCTCATCCGGCGGTCGGCCGGCATCACTCCGATCCCGCAGATGCCCCACTCTTGCGCCAGACCGCGCTGCAGCAACCTGTCGACATACATCGCCTGATGTGCCCGGTGAAAGCCGCCTACGCCGATATGCGCGATGCCAACCTGCACGCCGTCACGTTCATAGCCCGGCGTCGCGATCGACAGTTCTCCCAGGGTGGCGTTGTTCAGCTGAACCACGATGTCGACGGTACCGACCCCGGCTCACGAGGAAGTACGTTGACAGCATGGGTTCGGCGGCGGAGGCGCGGGTCAAGCTCACCAACGCGGACAAGGTGCTGTACCCCACCACCGGAACCACGAAGCAAAACGTCTTCGACTACTACACCGACATCGCCGAGGTGATGCTGCCGCACATCGCCGGGCGTCCGGCAACACGCAAGCGCTGGCCCAACGGCGTGGACCAGGACTCGTTCTTCGAAAAGCAGCTGGCGTCATCGGCGCCCGACTGGCTACCGCGTGCCAGCGTGACCCACCGGTCCGGAACAACGACCTATCCGATCATCGACAGCGCAGGCGGGCTTGCCTGGATCGCGCAGCAGGCGGCGCTGGAAGTGCACGTGCCGCAGTGGCGGTTCGTCGCCGAGTGGACCCGAAGCAGGGCCGAAGAACTCAAGCCAGGCCCGGCAACACGACTGGTGTTCGACCTGGACCCGGGCGAGGGAGTGACGATGGCCCAGCTCGCCGAGGTAGCGCGTGCCGTGCGGGATTTGATCGCCGACATCGGGCTGACCACGTTCCCGCTCACCAGCGGCAGCAAGGGACTGCACCTGTACACGCCGCTGGACGAGCCGGTGAGCAGTAGGGGCGCCTCGGTGCTGGCCAAACGCATTGCGCAGCAACTGGAAAAGGCCATGCCCAATTTGGTCACATCGACAATGACCAAGAGTCTGCGGGGCGGCAAGGTCTTCCTGGACTGGAGCCAGAACAACGGCTCCAAGACCACCATCGCGCCCTACTCGCTGCGCGGCCGGGAGCATCCGACGGTCGCCGCGCCGCGCAGCTGGGAGGAACTCGACGACCCCGCGCTGAGCCAGCTGTCCTACGACGAGGTACTGGCCCGGGTGGAACGCGACGGCGATCTGCTGGCGCCGCTGGACGCCGACCTAGCCGCCGCCGACCGGTTGGCCAAGTACCGCAGCATGCGCGACGCGTCGAAGACGCCGGAGCCGGTGCCGGTAGCGAAACCCGCTACCGGCCAAGGTAATACGTTCGTCATCCAGGAGCATCACGCCCGCCGGCTGCACTACGACTTCCGGCTGGAAAAAGACGGGGTGCTGGTGTCCTGGGCGGTGCCGAAAAACCTGCCCGACACCACGTCGGTGAACCACCTTGCGGTGCACACTGAGGATCATCCGCTGGAATACGGCAACTTCGAGGGCAACATTCCCAAGGGGGTGTACGGCGCCGGCAAGGTGATCATCTGGGACTCCGGAACCTACGAGGCCGAGAAGTTCCGCGACGACGAGGTCATTGTGAACCTGCACGGGCAGCGGATCTCCGGGCGTTATGCGCTGATTCAAACCAATGGCGACCAATGGCTGGCGCACCGGATGAAAGACCAGAAGGTCTTCGCGTTCGACGAGATCACACCCATGTTCGCAACGCATGGGTCGGTGTCCGCCCTGACGGCCGGCCAGTGGGCCTTCGAAGGCAAGTGGGACGGCTACCGGCTGCTGGTCGAGGCCGATCACGGCCACGCGCGGCTGAAATCCCGCAGCGGCCGCGAGGTCACCGGAGAATTTCCCCAACTACGGGCACTGGCAGCCGATCTGGCCGACCATCATGCCGTGCTCGACGGCGAAGTCGTCGCTCTGGACGACTCCGGTGTGCCGAGGTTCAACGAGATGCAGAACCGGAGCCGCTCCACCCGCGTCGAGTTCTGGGCGTTCGACCTGCTCTATCTCGATGGCCGCTCACTATTGCGTGCGCGCTATCTTGACCGGCGGAAGTTGCTGGAAACCCTTTCCAGCGCAAGCAATCTCACTGTTCCCAAGCTGCTGCCCGGCAACGGCGCCGAGGCGCTCGAATACTCCCGCAAACATGGTTGGGAGGGTGTGATCGCCAAGAAACGCGACTCCACCTACCAGCCGGGCCGCCGTTCGGCATCCTGGGTCAAGGACAAGCATTGGAACACCCAGGAAGTCGTCATCGGCGGCTGGAAAGCCGGGGAAGGCGGACGCAGCAGCGGCATCGGCTCGCTGATGGTGGGCCTCCCCGGCGCCGGCGGGTTGCGCTTCGTCGGGCGGGTCGGTACCGGCTTCACCGAACGCGACCTGGCCAAGCTGAAGAAGACACTGGCGCCACTGCACACCGACCAATCTCCCTTCGACGGCCGCCTTCCGACGCGTGACGCCAAGGGTGTAACGTTCGTCGAGCCGCTTTTGGTTGGGGAGGTGCGCTACAGCGAGTGGACCCCGGATAACCGGCTGCGCCAACCGAGTTGGCGCGGGCTGCGACCGGACAAGAAACCAAGTGAGGTGGTGCGCGAATGAAATGGGTGACGTATCACGGCGCTTACGAGGAACGCATCGGTGTGGTTTCCGGTGACGCCATCTACGCAATGCCACCGGGCGTGACGCTGCTCGACCTGGTCGGGCGCGGCGCCGACGGCATGCGGCAAGCGGGCGAGGACGCGCTGCGTTCGCCGGCCCGGCTGGAGCAGCTCGCCGATGTGAAGCTCATGGCACCAATCCCGTGCCCGCCGTCGATCCGCGACTCGTTGTGCTTCTTGGACCACATGCGCAATTGCCAAGCCGCTCTGGGTGCGGGCCGGCAACTCGCCGACACGTGGTACCGCATCCCCGCCTTTTATTTCGCCTGCCCGGCAACGGTTCTGGGTCCCTACGACGACGTGCCGACGGCTCCCGGAAGTGCTTGGCAGGACTTCGAATTGGAGATCGCCGCGGTGATCGGCACCAGCGGTAAGGATTTGACCGTCGAGCAAGCCGAACAAGCCATCATCGGCTACATGATCTTCAACGACTGGTCGGCGCGAGACCTACAGCAGCTGGAAAGCCAGCTGGCGATCGGGCAGGGCAAGGGCAAAGACAGCGGAGTCACCTTGGGCCCCTACCTTGTTACGGCCGACGAGCTCGAGCCATACCGCCGCGACGGCATGCTCGATCTGCAGGTGACCGCACTGGTGAACGACACGGTGATCGGTTCGGGGTCGACCGCCCAGATGGACTGGAGCTTCGGTGAAGTCATCTCTTACATCTCCCGCGGGGTGACGCTGCGCCCCGGCGACGTCATCGGCTCCGGCACGGTGCCCACCTGCACGCTTGTCGAGCACCTCAGCCCGACAGCGCTGGAATCCTTCCCGGGTTGGCTGCATGACGGCGACGTCGTGACGCTGAAGGTGCAGGGACTGGGGGAGACCCGGCAAACTCTGCGTGCCAGCGACGCACCGCACCCGCTACCCACCCGGCCCAACCCGGACGCCACAACCGCGCCCGGCCGGGTCAACCGGGCCCCCGCACGGGTGCCCTACAGCCGCGGGCTGCACGAGGTCGCCAACCGCGTCTGGGCGTGGACGCTGCCCGACGGCGGCTACGGCTGGAGCAACGCCGGCCTGGTTGCCGGCAACGGCGCGTCACTGCTCGTCGACACCTTATTCGACCTGGCGCTGACCCGCGAAATGCTCACCGCGATGAAGCCCATCACCTCTTCTGCGCCCATCTCCGACGCCTTGATCACGCACTCCAACGGGGACCACACGCACGGCAATCAACTACTCGACGGATCGGTGCGGATCATCGCCGCCCAGGGCACGGCCGACGAGATCGCGCATGGGATGGCGCCCGAGATGCTGGCCATGGCGCAGACCGCCAACCTCGGCCCGGTCGCGACGGCATACGCGCGAGACCGCTTCGGGCACTTCGACTTCAGCGGCATAAAGCTGCGCAACGCCGACCAGACGTTCGACGGCGACCTGACCATCGAGGTCGGCGGGCGGCAGATCAACCTGCTGAACCTGGGTCCTGCTCACACCGCCGCGGATTCGGTGGTGCACGTGCCCGACGCCGGGGTGCTGTTCGGCGGGGATTTGCTGTTCATCGGCTGCACCCCGATCGTGTGGGCCGGCCCCATCGCCAACTGGATACGGGCCTGCGACGTGATGATCGCGATGGATGCACCGATCGTGGTGCCCGGCCACGGGCCGGTCACCGACCCCGATGGGATCCGCGCGGTGCGTGGCTATCTCGCTCATGTCGCCGAGCAGGCCGAGGCCGCCTACCGCAAGGGCCTGTCGTGGGCCGAGGCCGCCGACACCATCGACCTCGGCGAGTACGCGACTTGGCTGGACGCCGAACGGGTCGTGGTCAACGTCTATCAGCGTTACCGCGAACTCGACCCCGCCACACCGCAGCTGGAGATACTCGGTCTGCTGGTGATGCAGGCCGAGTGGCTGGCCAAACGCGGCTGAGTTAGGTGCGGATGTTGCCGCGACTACGTCTTCTGCGCCCGCACGAAGCCGATCGCGGCGGATGGTGGGCCCGCTTGATCCGCTTCTGTCAGCTCCGGTAGACCGGCGGCGACGAAGAGGTCGGCGAGCTTCGACCTGGTCGCCTCCCATCCGTGCGCTTCCAGATGTGCTGCAACGTCGGTGTGTTCGCCGGGGTAGGTCAAATCGGAGATGTCCAAATCCAGTCCGTGCCGTCGCCAGGCCTCGGCCATCTGTTGCGCCTGCTCTGGAGACTGGCGGACGTTTCCGTAGTCGGCGGCCAGCCGGCTGCCCTTGGCACTCAGCGCTATGACGTGGTCCAGCAAGCGAACCTCGGCCTCCGGCGGCAGAAAGCCGATCAACACACCCTCGGCAAGCCATGCGGAGGGCTGGTCTTCATCGAAGCCTGCGGCTTGCAGCGCGGCGGGCCAGTCTTCGCGAAGGTCGATGCCCACGGCGCGGTGCTCGGCCGTGGGCTGGGCGCCGATCTTCGCCAGCGTCGAGGTCTTGAACTCGATCACCTCTGGTTGGTCGATTTCGTACACCGTTGTCTCCGTCGGCCACGAGAGCCGGTACGCGCGCGAATCCAGGCCCGCCGCAACGATGACGACCTGCCGGATGCCGGCTCCGGTGGCCTCGGTGAAGTAGTCGTCATAAAACCGGGCGCGGGCGGCGAACGTGTCGGTCATGCGCGGCATTCCGACGCCGATGTCGCCGCCGTCGCTCTCGTCGAAATCGAGTTCACCGGAGGCCACTCGGTTGAACACGTCCAGCCCGACGGCGCGCACCAGCGGCTCGGCGAACGGGTCATTGATCACCGGCTGCGGACGTCTTGTCGCGGCTGCCCGGGCAGCGGCGACCATGGTGGCTGTGGCTCCCACACTGTTGGCCAAGTCCCACTTGTCACCTTCGGTTCGTGCCATCGTTTCTCCTTCGATCTGGCTGCAACACCACGGTAGGTGGCATTCCTGAGCACTGGCTGATACCCATGTCGCATACGGTTTGGATATGTCAGCAGTGGAACCCCCAGTGGAACTGGAAACTCTCGAGGACAACATCGCCTGTATCACCCTGAACCGGCCGGAGCGCCTGAACGCCATCGACGGATCGCTGATCGACGGCGTGGACCATGCCCTGGATACGCTCAGCGGCGGCCAATTTCGGGTCGCGATCCTCACCGGTGCCGGACGCGGATTCTGTGCCGGGGCCGATTTGAGTGGCACCGGCCAGGCGTGGACCAGGCCGGCGAGTCCGTCGACCCCGGCATTCAAGATCAACTACGACTCCCAGGTCCGCCTGGCCAACCTGTTCACCAGGCTTTACGAGCTCGACGTCCCGGTGATCGCGGCGGTCAACGGTGCCGCTGTCGGCGGCGGACTGGCGTTCGCGTTGGTCAGCGATATCCGGGTCGCTTCCGAGCAAGCCAGATTCGGGTCGGCGTTCATCAAGGCCGGTTTCTCGTCGATGGACATGGGCACCAGCTATCTGCTACCGAAAATCGTCGGCGCCGGAGTGGCGCGGGAGCTCATGCTGACCGGCCGGATCATCGACGCCGCCGAGGCTCATCGCATCAAACTTGTACACGAGGTGGTGGCGCCGGATGAGCTGATGCCGACAGCTCTGAAGCTTGCCCGATCGATCGCCGAAAACAACGCCTATGGCGTGTGGCAGACCAAGATTGGCCTCAACGCGGCGCTGGACGCGCCCAGTTTGCGGCACGCCATCGAGCTGGAGAACCGAACCCAGATTCTCAGCGGTCTCACCAATAATCCGGTCGAGGCCGCCAAAGCGCATCAGGAGAAGCGGGCTCCGAAATGGGATCCCCTGTGACACTTAGCCAGATGGCGGCGGCCCGCTGCGCCCGGCTTCGCTGCGCTTGCGACCGCCGCTAAACTTTTGCGATCACGTTTTCTGCGAACATCTCCAGGTTGCGGATCTTGGTGTCCAGCGGCTCGGTGTCCTTGCCCGTGATGTAGGGGATGCGGAAGCCGACGATGACGTCGGTAACGCCCTTGTCCTCGAGTCGCTTGACTCCATCCACGGTGAAGCCGTCAACCGAGATGACGTGAACCTCGAACGGGCCGGTCTTGCCTTCTTGTTCCCGGAACTGCTTGAGCTTGGCCAGGAGTCGGTCGAGTTCCTCTGGGTCGCCGCCGCCATGCATCCAGCCGTCCAACCGTGCCGCACGTCGCAGCGCCGCATCGGCGTGCCCGCCGATCAGGATTGGGATCGGCTTGGTGGGAGCCGGGGTCATCTTGGTCTTGGGGATGTTGTAGAACTCGCCATGGAATTCGAAGTACTCACCGGTAGTGAGGCCTTGGATGATCTCGATGCATTCGTCCATCCGCTTGCCGCGCTTGGCAAATGGGACTCCCAGCAGCTCGTAGTCCTCGGGCCACGGACTGGTGCCTACGCCAAAGCCCACTCGGTTGTCGGTGATTGCGGCCAGTGAGCCGATTTGCTTGGCCACCAGAGCCGGCGGTCGGATCGGCAGTTTGAGGACGAAGAAGTTGAACCGCAGCTTCGACGTCACCGCGCCCAATGCCGCAGTCAAGACGAACGTTTCGACGAACTCTTTGCCGTCCAGGAACTCACGGTTGCCGTCGGGGGTGTACGGGTATTTCGAGTCGGATTCGAAGGGGTAGGCGATGCTGTCGGCGATCGTCATGGCGTGGTAGCCGGCCGCCTCGGCCGCCTTGGCCAGCGGGATATAGAACCTAAAGTCCGTCATCGCCTCCGCGTAGGTGAACCGCACGTCATCTGCCTTCCATGAGAGGACCGTCACACGACATTAGAACGTGTTCTAGTTTGACCCGCGCGGGGGTCCCCGCACAACAAGGCACAACCTGGTGAGGTGCCTAGAGCTGGTTCTCCGGGCCGATGACAGCCCACACCGTCTTGCCGGTGGCCGTCGGCGTGCTGCCCCACGCGCGTGACAACGCGTCGACAATCGCCAAGCCCGACACGTCGATACCGTTGCCCGGCGACTGCAGCCGCAGGGCAGGCGTGGTGCTGTCATCGGACACCGCGATGGTCGCTGTCGCGCCGTCGGTCTCGATCCGCATCAGCGGGACACTGCCGGTGTGTTCGAGCACGTTCTCCACGAACACGTTGACAACCACCAACGCAACCGGGATGAGCGCGGATTGCGACCAGGCGGTGAGCCACTCGCGGACCAGCCGGCGTGACTCGCGAAGGCTGGTCAGGTTCGCGGGTAGCTCGGCATCGGCGCGCCGGACTGGGCGACGGGTGAGCCGATCGAGCGCCTTCATCGCCGCTTTCTCGGTCGCATACACCGGCATGAAGCGCGCGACCCCGCTGCGGGTGACCGCCTCGCGGGTTGCGCGATGCGTGCAGACCAACACGATTGGAACGTTCGGCTGCGGCTCGAGCTGCCAGCGCGCACCGATGAAGGCTGACAATGTCGATTCCTCAGGCACTCGAAGCGCGCTGATGTCGACGATGACGGCGGAGGGCTTGTCGAGCGTGGCCTTCGTGATGCTGTCGCGCAGCGGCGCGGAGTTACCGGCGTCAAGTACGCCCTCGACGGTCAGCACGGTCACCGACTTCTCCGTCCGCGCCGCAACGGCCAGCGAGTTCGGCGACTCAGCTACCGCACTCACCACAGCCACCCCTTTCCGCTCCCGGCTCTATTTTCGCCGAGTGTGATCCCTGAGCAAATCATGTGCGAACGGCTGTATCCTAATTGCGGTTGGGCCCCCCCGTCTTCCTGGCTTGGCCAATAAGCAACGGGCCGTCGAGCTCCGGCTTTCCAGCCCCGTCCTGTGGTCCGGTTCCATCTACTCCTCGAGTTCCGCCCGGCTAACTTTTTGAGGAGCCGCCCCCGATGGCGGCAGAAGCTTCTGACCCCGAAATGAGCGGCATCGACGCCGCCAAAAACCACGAGGTGTGGCGAGCCGTCGCAGAACCATGGCCAGGCAGCAGGGTGCACGCGAGTGGGATACGCGCCCCGACCCCGCCCGTGCGAAGCATCGACGGCTACCACGCCAAACATTCTCTTTTATCTCGTCGTATGCCGCAGCACACGCCCCCACGGAGGCCGCCTACCAGAGCGGCCAACCCCCAGTTTGGGATGAAATCAGCCGATCCTGTTTACCCACACCTAAAAGTTCGCAAACCCGAAGAATTGCCGACATGCAGCAACGTCCGCAGAACTGCCCGCTGTTGGGCACTCAGGCCGCGTTGAGGGCCCGCTACAGCCCGTATGGCGGAGCACCCACTCCGGCGACCGAGTGAGTGCCCCACGGTGTCCGTTCGATGAAGCGCGCGGGCGCGCTGCGCTCGCCGACCGTCACTGTCACGGTTCGCGCCTGCTTGAGCGCTTCAGCCGGCAGGGGCTGCGCCGGGGAACTAAAAACCGTCCCCTGCCAGTGGTAATGGCCGTCGATCGGGTCCAGGTGCCCGGTAAGCCGAACGCGCACCGGATGGCAGGTGCCGGCGATCGTCAGCGTCGCCATGCCGTCGTAGGTCTCATCGTCGGCGCCCGATGACAGGTCGAACGCCGAAAGCACCGGAAAAGGCTGCGCGGGTTCGACGTGGGCGCGCTCGTTGAACACCTGCTGACTGCTGCGAAGCACTTCGATGCGGGTGCTGGCGGTGTGCTTCATGAGCCCCACGCACTCGGCGACGTAGCGTCCTTGTGCGGCGAGATCGGGCCCGGTGATGAAGAAGTAGTTGGGGAAGCCATGAGTGGCGACTCCCAAGAAAGGCTCCATGCCGTCGTCCCAGGCCTGCTGGATGGTCAGCCCACCGGCGCCGACCAGCGTCGTGTCAGGGGTCCGAGCGGGGACCGCGAAACCGGTGCCGTAGATGATGGCGTCGGCGCGGTGGTCGGCACCGTCGCAGGTGCGAATGCCGGACGGGGTGATGGCGCTGATCGCCGATTTCACCAGCGCGGGCCGCGACCGCCCGCCGCGAGATGCTGCTCGGATGTGGCGGCGTAACCAGCGCCTGGCGCGCGTTGTCGGCCACGGCAACTCATCGACCATCCGGCGCGGCGGGTGTGTGAAAACGGTGACCGAGGCCGCTGATGCGGTCAACTGCCGGATGTAGTGACCCGCGGTGGCGTCGCTGCCGATGACTGCGATGCGCTTGCCGCCTGGATCGAACTCGGGATCCCACTGCGCCGCATGAAACGACGCTCCGCGGAACTCGTTGCGCCCGGCGAACTTTGGTAGCCACGGAACGTATTCCGGTCCGTGGGTAGCGATGACGACGGCGCCGTGGAAGATTTCGCCGGAGGTTGTCCGTAACTCCCAGGTGTGACTGTCGTCGTCGAACAGCGAACTGGCTACTTCGCGGCCGGGAAGCAGCAGGCCGTCCAGGGCCGCCGGCCAGTCATGCGCTTTGCCCGGTGCGCTGTCCAGGATCACGATGTCGGTGATCCCCGCCGCCAGCAGTTCGGTTGCGGCGCATCGGCCACGAGTCCCAGCGCCGATGACGACGACGCGTGTCCGGCTCACAGAAACTTGGTGCGCTTCCAGCCGCGGCGCGCGATCGGGCCCATCAGGCCAACCTCGGTCAAAAACGCTGCCAGCGGAGCAAAGCCGGCCACCTGCATTTCGTAACGATGCGGGCTGTTGCGCGCGGTCGCTCGCGCCCGCTTGGCGTCCAGGCCGGTCCGCGCATAAGGGACCGGATTACTGAACAGGTAGCGGAAGAAGTACCCACCGAGCCCGTTGATGTTGGCCATGAACCACTTGTTGAGCCGGGGCATGTCCTGAGCCCGTTTGCGTGCACCGTCACGTGCGAACTGGATATGCCGGGCCTCTTCGGTGACGTGAATTCGCATGAGCCGCTGGATGATTGGCTGCAGTTCCGGGTCGTCCATCATCTGCCGCTGCAGCGAGTCGAAGATCTCCTCGCCGATGAGCGCGGCCACCCAGAGCATCGAGCCCCGCTGGAACGCCAGCGGCAAGGCGTTGATGACCATCCGGTGCAGCCGCCGTGGGCGTACCGGCTTGGCGCCGATGCGTTCGATGGCTTTGCCGAACATGATCATGTGGCGGGTCTCATCGCCCAGCTCGGTCAGCTTGTAATGCGTCGACCGGCTGGTCGGGTCCTCGTGCAGGGTGGTGCGCAACAACGATTGATTGAGCATGTTCTCGAACCAGATCCCGGCCGACAAGGTATTGACCAGTTCCTCGCGGGACAGCTCGATTTGTTGCTCGCGGGTCATCTCGTCCCACATCGGCGTGCCGTACAGCGACACCAGCCGGGGCGGCAGATAAAACTTGCCCGGGTCCAGCGGGGCATCCCAGTCGATGTCGACGACGGGCTCGTAGGACTTTTTGACCGAGCCTTTCAGCAAGCGGTCGGCGAATTCTTCACGACCCGGCCCTGTTGGCTTCACCGCACTGGTCATCGCTGGTTTCCCTTCGGAACTTGCAGACGGTAGGGAGATCGCAACGGATAGTCGATACCAATGGTACTGGGTACCAGGGGTCCCGGCTAGGCCTTTGAGGTCTTGATTCGGCAATCTGACTTCAGAGAACGCCGTCAGGAGGCGATGGTGAGTCGGCATATCCACGTCATCGGCATCGGCGCCGGAGACCCCGACTACATCACCGTCCAGGCGATCCAGGCGCTCAACGACACCCAGGTGTTCTTCGCGATGGACAAAGGCGAAGCAAAAAGCGACCTGGTGGCGCTGCGACGGCAGATCTGCACACGGTTCATCCGCGAGCCCGGCTATCGCTTCGTCGAACTACCTGATCCCAAACGGGCCCCCGACGTCCAAGACGGCACCTACCGGCAGGCGGTTTCCGAGTGGCACGCGGCGCGCACCCGGATCTGGGCAACGGCCATCTCCACCGAACTGGGTCCGGACGGCGTCGGGGCCTTCCTGGCCTGGGGTGATCCTTCGTTGTACGACAGCACGCTGCGCATCCTCGATGCGGTCGCCGCCGAGGTGGACTTCACCGTCGACGTGATCCCGGGAATCACCGCAGTGCAGGCGCTGACGGCCCGACACCGCATTCCCCTCAATGAGGTCGGTGAACCGGTTGTGATCACGACCGGCAGGCAGCTGCGCAAACGGCGATTGTCCGGCTCGGCGGTGGTGATGCTCGATGCTGAGTGCTCGTTTCAGACTTGCCCGGCGGAAACCCGCATCTGGTGGGGCGCCTACCTCGGTACCGAGGACGAACTGCTGGTGGCGGGCACTGTCGGAGAAGTCGGGGGCCGCATCGTGGAGCTGCGAGCCGAAGCCCGCGCGCGGCACGGCTGGATCATGGACACCTATTTGCTGAGGGCTGCTGGCTGGCAGACTTGACGCGTGCCCGAACTGCCCGAGGTCGAAGCGCTGGCCGACCATCTGCGCCGCCATGCCGTTGGTTTGACGGTTGGTCGCGTCGATGTCGCAGCGCTGTCCGTGCTGAAAACCTTCGACCCGCCGATCAACGCGCTGCACGGCCAAACCGTTGTCGGGGCTGCGCGCTGGGGCAAATACCTGGGCCTGCAGGTCGACAAGCTGTTCTTGATCGCCCACCTGTCGCGTGCGGGCTGGTTGCGGTGGTCCGACAAGCTTGCCGCGGCGCCGCTACGACCTGGCAAAGGGCCGATCGCGCTGCGTGTGCACCTCGGCGTTCCCGGCACCGCGCCGGGCTTTGACCTCACCGAGGCCGGGACACAGAAACGACTGGCCGTGTGGCTGGTCGACGACCCGCAGCAGGTGCCGGGAATCGCCGCGCTCGGCCCGGACGCGCTGGAGCTCAGCACCGACGACCTGGCCGGGCTCCTGGCCGGCAACACCGGCCGGATCAAGACCGTCATCACCGACCAGAAGGTGATCGCCGGTATCGGCAACGCCTACAGCGACGAAATCCTGCATGTCGCCAAGATCTCGCCGTTCGCCACAGCAGGGAAGTTGTCGAGCGAGCAGCTCATCACCCTGCACGACGCGATGGTATCGGTCCTGACCGACGCGGTGGCCCGGTCCGTCGGGCAGGGGGCGGCCATGCTCAAAGGAGAGAAGCGCTCCGGATTGCGGGTGCACGCGCGAACGGGGTTGCCCTGCCCGCTGTGCGGGGACACCGTGCGTGAAGTGTCGTTCGCGGACAAGTCTTTTCAGTACTGCCCGACTTGCCAGACCGGCGGCAAGGTGCTGGCCGATCGGCGCTTGTCACGGCTGCTCAAGTAGTCGCCAGCCGACGACCTGGCACCGGTCGATATGCTGCCCGGGTGACTCGCCAGAAGATCCTCATCACCGGCGCCAGTTCCGGCCTGGGCGCCGGGATGGCGCGTTCCTTCGCCGCCAAGGGCCGTGACCTGGCCCTGTGCGCCCGTCGCACCGACCGGCTTGACGAGCTGAAAGCCGAACTATCGCAACAGTATCCAGACATCAAGATCGCGGTCGCCGCGTTGGACGTCAATGATCACGAGCAGGTGCCCAAGGTATTCGCCGAACTCAGCGACGAGCTCGGCGGCATCGACCGCATCATCGTCAACGCGGGCATCGGCAAGGGCGCCAAGCTCGGGTCGGGCAAGCTGTGGGCGAACAGGGCGACCATCGAGACCAACCTGGTGGCCGCGCTGGTGCAGATCGAACCGGCGCTGGAGATGTTCGCCAAGAGCGGATCGGGGCATCTGGTGCTCATCTCGTCGGTGCTCGGCGCCAAGGGAGTGCCGGGCGTCAAAGCCGCTTACGCCGCAAGCAAAGCCGGAATGCGTTCGCTGGGTGAATCGCTGCGCGCCGAATACGCGAAAGGACCCATCAAGGTCTCGGTGATGGAGCCGGGCTACATCGAGTCAGAGATGACGGCCAAATCCGCGAGCACGGTGTTCTTGGTGGACAACGCAACTGGCGTCAAGGCACTGGTCGACGCCATCGAACGCGAACCCGGCCGCGCCGTCGTGCCGTGGTGGCCGTGGGGGCCGCTGGTCGAGCTGATGCGGGTGCTTCCGCTCCCGTTGACCAAGCGGTTCGCCTAGTCCGCAAGCAAGTCAGCTGGTACGGCCCCTTTCGGTGCGGTAGCGACGGACCAGCGCATCGGTCGAGCTGTCCGACTGTGGCGCGGGTGAGGTGTCGCCGGTGATCACCGGAAGCAGGGCCTTGGCCTGCGTCTTGCCCAGCTCAACACCCCATTGGTCGAACGAGTCGATTCCCCAGATCACGCCCTCGGTGAACACCTGATGCTCGTAGAGGGCGATCAGCTGGCCGAGCACCGACGGGGTGAGCCGATCGGCCAGAATCGAGGTGGACGGCCGGTTGCCGGGCATCACTTTGTGCGGCACGACATCGGCGGCTGTGCCTTCGGCGGCGATTTCTTCCGCGGTTTTGCCGAACGCCAGCACCTGGGTCTGCGCGAAGAAATTACTCATCAACAGGTCGTGCATGCTGCCGGTGCCTTCGACGGTGGGTAGGTCGTCGAGGGGTTGGCTGAAGCCGATGAAGTCGGCCGGCACCAATCGGGTGCCCTGGTGCAGCAATTGATAGAAGGCGTGCTGTCCGTTGGTTCCCGGTTCGCCCCAATAGATTTCGCCGGTGTCGGTGCTAACCGGGGTGCCGTCGGCGCGGGTCGACTTGCCGTTTGATTCCATGGTCAGCTGTTGCAGGTAGGCCGCGAAACGAGCCAGGTCGTTGGAATAGGGCAGCACGGCACGCGATTGCGCACCCATGAAGTTGGAGTACCACAGTCCGATGAGGCCGAGCAGGGCCGGAGCGTTCGACTCCAGTGGGGCGGTTTTGAAATGTTGATCAACGATGTGGAATCCGGACAGAAAATCAGCGAAGGCCTGCCGGCCGATGGCGGCCATCAGCGACAATCCGATTGCCGAATCGACCGAATAGCGACCCCCCACCCAGTCCCAGAAGCCGAACATGTTGTCGGTGTTGATGCCGAAGTCGTCGACCAAGCGCTTGTTGGTGGAGACGGCCACGAAATGCTTGGACACCGCGGCGTCGCCGAGAGCGCTGGTCAACCAGCGGCGCGCGGCGGTCGCGTTGGTCAGCGTCTCGAGCGTGGAGAACGTCTTCGACGCGACGATGAAAAGTGTTGTGGCGGGGTCTAAATCGGCCAGCTTCGCGATCAGGTCGGCGGGATCGACGTTGGACACGAAGCGCGCCGAAATCCCCGCGTCCACGTAGTGGCGCAGCGCCTGGTAAACCATCGCCGGACCCAGGTCTGAACCACCAATGCCGATGTTGACGACGGTCCTGATCCGTTCCCCGGTGGCCCCGGTCCATTCGCCGCTGCGCAGCCGGTCGGTGAAGTCGCCCATCGCGTCCAGCACGGCGTGCACGTCCTCGACAACGTTTTGGCCATCCACGACAAGCTCGGCGTCCCGGGGCAGCCGCAGTGCGGTGTGCAATACCGCGCGATCCTCCGAGGTGTTGATGTGTGCACCGGAAAACATCTGGTCGCGGCGCTCTTCGAGGTTGGCAGTGCGGGCCAGATCGATCAGCAGCTGCAGCGTCTCACGGGTGATGCGGTGCTTGCTGTAGTCGATGTAGAGGTCGCCGACCGTGATGGTGAGGTCGCGGCCACGGTCGGGATCGTCGGCGAAGAACTGGCGGAGGTGGGTTTGTCCGATTTGATCGTGATGCCTGCGCAGGGCTTCCCACGCCGGAGTGGCGGTGATGTCGGGGATCGTTTGCACGGAGGTCATGGTTCGACCCTAATGCGGTGCTGTGGGACCAGCCAGGTCTAGCACGCATCCAGCGGTCGCTGTGGATCGCGCTTCCGGCGTGCAGCTGTGCGCCCGGGTGAATAGGGCGACTAGTGGCCGAGCCGGCCTCTGCCCAATCGCAACAGCAGCATTGCCAGATCCTTACCATCCGGACCGAGCTCGCTGTAGCGTTCGATGACTTTCATCTCGCGGCTGTGTACCAGCCGGGTGCCGCCGGAAGCCATTCGGACCTTGCCGATCGCCTGTGATACCTCGGCGCGACGCTTCACCGCAGCGAGGATCTCGGCGTCTAATCGGTCGATCTCTTCGCGCAACTCGTCGATGTTGACGGGTTGTTCTGTTTCGAGCATTTCCATGTTCATCTCTGCAAACTCCGCGTTCTCGTGATGTGGGGGTTCTGGTCTCATCCG
>DASXMA010000217.1:0-2831 GCA_036495965.1 Mycobacterium sp. | reverse complement strand
CGGCAGCCGTTGCGGGCGGGGGCTTGAGCGGCGATCATCAGTCAGCTGACGGACTCGCCATGCGTTTGGTTTTGCCCTATCGTGGCCGTCTGAACACGCGTGGGACTCGCGTTTTGGGTCCTTGGTTTCCGGGGCTGGCGGTGGTTAAAAAACCCTTAGGCGAGTCCAACGCTGGGGATTATTTCAGGTTGGTTTCAACTGCGTAGGGAGGAAAAGGTGGAATACAAACTGATCTCGGCCGACTCGCATGTCAGCGAACCACCCAATCTGTGGAGCGATCGGGTCGACAAGAAATACCGCGAGCGCGCACCGCATCTGATGGTCAACCCACCGGGCAAGGAAGGCGCCTATTTCTATTACGAGGGCTACGCGCCGCATCCGATCGGTATTGGCCTCGGCGCCGGCAAGAGCCCCGAAGAATTGAAGGAATTCCTGACCAAGGCAACTTACGCCGACGCCCGCCCCGGCGGCTGGGATCCGGCCGAACGGGTCAAAGACAACGCCCTCGACGGGGTCGAGGCCGATGTATTGTACACCACCCTGGGCTTTCGCATCTTCTGGTTCAAAGACCCCGGACTGCAGGCGGACTGCTTTCGCGTTTACAACGACTGGCTTGCCGAATTTGTCAGCTATGACAGAAAGCGCATGGCCGGGCTGCCGATGATTTCACTGTATGATCCCAAGACCGGCGCACACGAGCTCGAACGCTGCGCTAAGATGGGGCTCAAAGGGGCGATGATCTGGTGCTCACCGCCGGAGGAGCAGCCCTACAGCTCCGACATCTATGACCCGTTCTGGGCCGCCGCACAGGAATTGAAAATGCCGGTGAGCCTGCACGCGATCACCGGGATGGGCATGGAAAGCCAATACAACTGGGGCGGGCGGTATATGCGCGCCACCGTACTGTCGCACGAGGTCGAGAAGTCGTTCAGCGTGCTGATCTTCTCCGGCGTGCTCGACCGCTTCCCGGAACTGCAGATCGTCTCGGCCGAGAACAATATCGGCTGGCTGCCCTATTACCTGCAGCGCATGGACCGCGCCTTCGAGCGCCAGCGCATCTCCGCCGGTTTTACCAACAAGCTGAAGCCGAGCGACTACTTCCAGCGCCAGATGTGGGCGACCTATATCGACGACTTTGTCGGCGTCGCCAGCCGCCAGTTCATCGGCGTCGACAAGATCATGTGGTCGTCGGACTATCCGCACCAGGCCTCGACCTGGCCACACTCGCAGGAGGTCGTCGCCCGCGACTTCAAGGACGCGAGTGTAGAAGAGAAGTTCAAGATCACCCGCGGCAACGCCTCCCGGCTCTACGGCTTCGACGCGTAGCGCGCGGTCAAGACTGGCCCCGGACCTGTCCGGGGCCACCGCAAAGCGGGGCGCAGCGATCTTGACGGCGTGCGCATTCAGGTCCACGGGTACGCCGCGGCACGCGCCGCCCCAGGTCCCTGATCCGAACAATCTCACGGCGATTTGCTTTCGGCTAAACAACCGAGGCCGGAGCTTTGGGGCGCTCGCCGCGGTTAAGTGAACATGGACGGAGGGGATGCGATGCCAATTGTCGATGCGCAGATTCACCTGTGGGGATCCGGGCTGCCGAGCAACCTTTCGCATCGCCAGGTGACGGCGTTTACCCCCGAAGAGGCGATCGCCTTGATGGATGAAGCCGGGGTCGACGCCGCAATCATTCATCCGCCGGGGTGGGACCCGGAGTCGACCGAGATGGCGTTTGCGGCGGTGCGCAACTACCCCGGCCGCTTTGCGATCATGGGCGCCGTACCGCTCGACCGCCCCGAATCGCGTGAGCTGATCGCCCACTGGCGCGAACAGCCGGGCATGCTCGGTCTGCGCTATGGCTTTCTCGCCGATCCGGCGCGCCAATTGCTGCACGACGGCAGCGTGGAGTGGCTGTGGGCGGCGGCCGAGGAGGCCGGCGTTCCGATTGCCGCACTGGCGACCGGTTCCTTGCCCGAACTCGGCCATATCGCCGAGCGCCACCCCGGGCTGCGTCTGACGATTGATCATCTGGGCGGCCGCGGCGGCACCACCACGCTCAAAGACGCCGCGGCGATGACCCATCTGCCCGAGCTGTTGGCGCTTGCCCGCTTACCCAACGTCGCGGTCAAGGCCACCGGCGTGCCGCACTATTCGAGCGAGGCCTATCCGTTTCCGGCGCTGCACACCTATCTGCGGCAGGTCTATGGGGCGTTCGGCCCGCACCGCATGTTCTGGGGAACCGACATCACCAAGATGCCGTGCTCGTGGCGGCAATGCGTGACGATGTTCACCGAGGAATTGCCGTGGCTCAGCCGCGAGGACCAGCGCCTCGTCATGGGCGAGGCGGTGTGTGCCTGGTGGGGCTGGGACCGCGCCGCCTGACGCCCCCTCGGCGCGCGAGGGCCCACTCATTTAGCGTTTAAATGCCCCTCAACTGACTTATCTCCCATACTCTCGCCTTGCCCGGATTTGGCCCGGGCATCCACGGAAACCGGCAGAGCGAGTGACGCGTCTCGTGGATGGCCGGGCCAAGCCCACGGCTGTCCGGTTGAGTTTTGCTGGACAAGGGCATGGCATTGATTCCACTCGGTTCGGGACGTTTCGCCGACGATCCGGACACGAGACGGGGGATCAACGCCATGCGCCATCACAATAGCGTTTTTCATGGACTTCTGAAGCATTTGCCGTGGGACGAATTTGCCGGGCTGGTAGCCGCGCACGGGGCGGGTTCGCGGGTTCGCCGATTGACCACAAAAAGCCAGCTGATGGCGCTGCTCTATGGTCAGCTGGCCGCCGCCACCAGCCTGCGCGAGATCGTCACCGGCTTGCGCAGCCAT
>DASXMA010000216.1:0-5984 GCA_036495965.1 Mycobacterium sp. | reverse complement strand
TCACGCGGCGTTCACGGAACGAGCGGCCTGCGGGCCTTAGAAGTTCCAGTCCTCGTCTTCGGTGACGACGGCCTTGCCGATCACATAGGACGAACCCGAGCCGGAGAAGAAGTCGTGATTCTCATCGGCGTTCGGCGACAGCGCCGACAAGATCGCCGGGTTGACGTCGGTCTCATCACGCGGGAACAGCGCCTCGTAGCCGAGATTCATCAGCGCTTTGTTGGCGTTGTAGCGCAGGAACTTCTTGACGTCCTCGGTCAGCCCGACCTCGTCGTAGAGATCCTGGGTGTACTCGACCTCGTTGTCGTAGAGCTCGAACAGCAGCTCGTAGGTGTACTCCTTGAGCGCGGCCTGCGTGGCCGCATCCTCGAGCGCCAGGCCCTTCTGGTATTTGTAGCCGATGTAGTAGCCGTGCACGGCCTCGTCGCGGATGATGAGCCGAATCATGTCGGCGGTGTTGGTCAGCTTCGCCCGGCTCGACCAGTACATCGGCAGGTAGAAGCCCGAGTAGAACAGGAAGCTCTCCAGCAGCGTGGAGGCGACCTTGCGCTTCAGCGGCTCGTCGCCCTTGTAGTACTGCATGACGATCTCGGCCTTGCGCTGCAGGTTGGGGTTCTCTTCCGACCAGCGAAAGGCGTCGTCGATCTCAGCGGTCGAGCACAGCGTCGAGAAGATGTTGCTGTAGCTGCGCGCGTGCACCGACTCCATGAACGCGATGTTGGTGTACACCGCCTCCTCGTGCGGGGTCAGCGCGTCCGGAATCAAGCTCACCGCCCCGACCGTGCCCTGGATGGTGTCCAGCAGCGTCAGGCCGGTGAAGACCCGCATCGTCATCTGTTTCTCGTGAGCCGTGAGAGTGCCCCAGGACGGAATGTCGTTGGATACCGGCACCTTCTCCGGCAGCCAGAAATTGCCGGTCAGCCGATCCCAGACCTCGGCGTCCTTCTCGTCTTGGAGCCGGTTCCAGTTGATCGCCGAGACGCGGTCAATCAGCTTTATCTTGTCGCTCACCAGAACCCCACTTCACCAGACCGTTTGCCTGCGGTACTCAGGCCACAAACACTACCCCTGGGGTACGACAAGGCGCTGCAACACAACAACTTGTGTTCGCCGTGTCGTGCAACCGGGCCGCTCAGTTTGCCGCAGCCGCCATCAGCCCAGGCCGGCGTGCCGCAGGGTGTGGGTGAGACCGTCTTCGAGCGCGCTCAGCGCGACGTCGGTGAGGCGGCTTAGTTCGTCTTGTTGTTGGTCCGGGTCGTCCCCGCCTTTGCTCATCCAGGCCTCCAGCGCGACGAACACCGCGGTAGCCAAGCTGTGCGCCGCGATGTCGGCGATCATGGCCCCGTCGGCAGTGGGCGCCGATCGCTGATGAATGAAGCGCTGGATCTCGTCGGCAACCTGATCGCGCATCCGTCGAATGTGGCTGTTGATGATGTCCTGGTCCAGATCGCGCGACCGAATGGTGGCGGCTTCGCGGACCATCGAGAAATCAAATGGGAAGGCGTCCATGGCCTTACGCACCGACTGCGTGATGGGCTCCCCGTGCGGGCGCAATCCCAACGCGCGAGCGAACCACTCAAAGCCGATGTCGTAGTCGGCGAAGATCACCGCGTGTTTCGACGGGAAATGCCGGTAGAAGGTGCGTTCGGTGACCCCGACGTCTGCGGCAATGTCGGCGACGGTCGTTTGGTGTACACCGTCGGCGACGAAGCGCTTCATCGCCGCCTGTTGCAGCGCCTGACGCGTGCGTGCACTACGGCTCAGGGCAGGCATGCGATCCTCCAAATGTCGCTATTGACGCAAATATGTCAGGTGTGACATTGTGCGGTCAAGCACGGGATCACCGCCGGATTCGGGAGGACGATCAGCATGGCCGACTACGACGCGATCGTCATCGGAGCGGGCCACAATGGCTTGGTCGCCGCCAATGTGCTGGCGAAGGGCGGCGCGAAAGTCCTTGTCCTGGAACGAGCGCACTTCCTCGGCGGGATGGCCGCGACCCGGGAACTGTTCGACGGATACAAGCACAGTGTCGGCGCGTGGGCGGTTTTGATCTGGCGACATGAGATGACCGACCGCTTGGAACTCACCAAGTGGGGCTTCGAGCTGATGGATCAATGGACATCAACGTGCACGTTCGGAGATCCCGAGGACACCCCGTTCGTGATGTACAACGACCTCGAACGCATGGCGCGTCACCTGCTCGACGATCACGGAGCCGACGTCGCGGCGGCCCTGGGCGGCTTGTTCGCCCACATCGGCCGGTTCGCACCGTATTTTGTCGACTCGGCGTTCGGACCGCCGCCGGACATCATCGAGGTGATCGCCGCGCAACCCACGCCCGAGGACCGCCACGATTTCGCCCAGATGTGGTACGGCAGCACGATGGACACCGTCCGCCGTTTCCTGGCGCCCGACCAGGGCCGCTGCATCCAAGGCTCACTGGCGGCGATGTCCATCGATGCTTTCGACGGCGGCCCCTGGACCCCGGGCTCGAACGCGTCGACGCTGTATCACTACCTGATCGGGGGCGGCAACGTCGAATACATCATGCCGCGCGGTGGGATTGGCTCGCTGAGTACGGCGTTGTGCCGCCGCGCCGAATCGTTGGGCGCCGAGGTGCAGATGAAGGCGCACGTCAAGCAGCTCCTGGTCACCGACGGACGCGCCACCGGAGTCGAACTGCGCGACGGCACAACAATTTCGGCCGACGCCGTGCTCTCGTCGCTCGACCCGTACACGACATTCGTGAATCTGGCCGGCGCGCAGAACTTTCCGCCCGACTACATTCGCAAGGTCAAGGAAATCAACTTCAACCTGGGATACATCCAGGCTCATCTCACCATTGACCAAGCCCCCCAATGGATCGAGCGGCTGCAGCCCTATATGCACGACAATGGGCAATGGTGTCCCACGGTCGCCTACGCGCCGTCACCGGAATACATCAGCGACGCATGGGAGCAATACCGAAAGGGGCAGCTTCCCGACGCCCCGCCCACCTACCTGTACATCCCCAGCATGGTCGACTCGTCGTTGGCGCCGGAAGGCAAGCACAGCGCAACCATTTTCACGCCGTATTTCCCGACCGGACTCGACGCCGACGAAAACCGAAGCTGGAAAGAGCAATACGCCGACACCTGCGTGGGAATCTTCGACAAGTTCGCCCCCGGGTTCGCCGACTCCGTCACCAACCGGGTTGTGTTCTCCAACCGCTACTTCGGCAGCACCTTCAGCGCACACGCCGGCGACTACTCACATGGCCTGCTGCAGCCCAACCAGCTGTGGACCGGCCGCGTCGTCGAGGGAGCCGACAAATTCGCCACGCCGGTCGACGGGCTCTTCCTCTGCGGCCAGTGCACCCACCCCGGCCCGGGAGTGACCGGCATCCCCGGGTGGAACGGCGCCGAGGCGGCCCTCAAGCATCTCAGTGCGCGTGTCGGGTAAGGGCGTAGGCAAAACCCAGCACGCGATGTACCATTTGGTACATGTTTAACGAAGACAACGTCGAGATAGATGCGCCGCCGCAACTCGTATGGGATGTCTTCAGCGATGTCGAGCGCTGGCCCGAGTGGACCGCCTCGGTGACATCCCTGGTCGGGCGGGATGGACCCGTCCTCGCCGTCGGCAGACGGTTCGCGATCAAGCAGCCAGGCATGCAGAAGCTGGTCTGGAAGGTCACCGAGATCGACCCAGGCTCGTCCTGGACGTGGGTGCAATGCTCTCCCGGCGTGCTGGTCGTCGCTCGCCACGACGTCATCGCTCAACCCGGCGGCCGTACCCTGGTGCGCCAGCAACTCGACCAGCGCGGTGTACTCGGTGCGCTTGTCGGGCGGCTGATGGTCAAGAAGACCAAGCGCTTCCTCGAGCTGGAAGCCCAAGGCCTCAAGGCCCGGTCTGAGCAGCTCAGCCGCGCCGATGGTCCGCACACCTGATCTGCAGCGGCGCCGGCAGCTACTGGACGCACTCTTCGACGAGTTCGCCGCGGGCGGGATCGGCGATCGCTCACTACGCGAGGTGGCCGCCGCGGTCGGCACGAGCCACCGGATGCTGTTGCACCACTTCGGTTCTCGAGAAGATCTGCTGATTGCGATCGTTGAGGAAGCCGAGCGCCGCCAGATGGCTCTCGTCCCCGATTTGCCGATGAACCCCGCAGAAGGCTTTGCCGCAATGTGGGCCGACCTTCGTCGCCCCGAACTACGCCGGTTGGAACGCCTCTTCTTCGAGTGCTACTCGCGCGCGGCCCAAGGCGAAAAGCCGTTCACGCGAATGATTCCCGGCGCCGTCGATGGCTGGCTGCGCGAGGTCGAGGCTTCCGCCGACGCTCCATTCGATCGAGCGATGGCGAGGCTCGGGCTGGCCGTAACCCGTGGCCTACTCCTGGATCTCGTGGCCACCAGCGATGAAGTCGGCGTGGATGCGGCCGCGAACGCTTTCGCCGATCTGCTCAGGGTCGCGTCACGCGATTGACGCGCGAGCCGCCGTATGGGGGCTGTGCGGGAGACTACTTCGCTTTTGGCAACAGCGAGATGATCGTGTCGACGAGCTCCTCGGCGTTGGTGTGCCACTTATCCAAATCCAGGTGGCCACTCAGATCCAAGCCCGTGATGCCGTGGGCGGTGGTCAAAAGGAGCGCTCCATACCGTCTCGCCTGCCGCGGACCGGTGATGCGCCCCACGATGTCGAGAAACAGGTCCTGCGCGCGTTCGGCTGCCCGGACCGCTGCGGTCGTGTCGCCCGTCGGCGTGGTGAACATCAGTCGGTACAGGTGGGGTCGGGTGCGGCCGACGGTGACCAGCGAGAGCAGAGCGGATCGCAAGCACTCCACGGGCGAGTCGTCGCCGGCGGCCAACGCCTCGAGCACATCACCTAATTCGCTCAACGCGTTCGTGGCCAACACTGTGAGCAGAGATTCCTTGTCGGCGAAGTGGCGATACGCCGCCGACCGCGACACGCCGCTGCGAGCCCCCACCTCGCGCAACGTCACTGCCTCGACGCCACCGAGGTCGAGTAAGACCCCCGCCGCCTCGAGCAGCGAACGGCGTGTGGCCGCGGCACTCTCCGATCGTGTCGTCACCCGCCGAGCATAAGCCGATGCTTGAGTTGACAATGTCAACTCAAGTGTTAGTTTGAGATGACATTGTCAACTCAAATACTCAACCCACTCGATGGAGACCGCCATGATGTCGTCGAATCGCGCCGACCGTAATGAACTGATCGTCGTGACCGGTGCTTCGACGGGCATTGGCGCAGCCACCGCTCGAGAACTGGCCCGCAAGGGTTTTCACGTGCTGGCCGGTGTACGTCGCGAGGTCCACACAGACGCGTTACGTACCGAAGGCATCGAGCCGCGCATCCTCGACATCACCGTTGAATCGGACGTGGCCGCGATCGCCGACCGTGTCGCGCGCGATCCGCTGCATCGTCCCCTTCGCGCGCTCGTCAACAACGCCGGGATCGCGATCAATGCGCCAGTCGAAACGCTGCCGATGGCCGAGTGGCGCCGGCAGTTCGAGGTCAATCTGTTCGGTCACATCGCGATTACCCAGGCGCTGTTGCCAGCCCTGCTGAGTAGCTCGGGCACCGTCGTGAACATCAGTTCCGTCGGTGGGAAGGTGGTATTGCCGACATACGGCGCGTACGCCGGTTCGAAGTTCGCCCTCGAGGCCGCCAGTGACGCCTTGCGGCGTGAGGTCGCGGAGCTAGGCATCAAGGTAGTCGTCATCGAACCCGGCGCAGTCAAGACCGAGATGGCGCAGCGCGGAGTCGCCACCGCGGAGAGACTGCAGGCGAACGTGACCGCCGACCAACTCGCACGCTACGGCGATCTCACCGCGGCCGTCGCGGCACAAGCGCGATCGTTCAACGACATCGGCGCTTCGGCCGAACACGCCGCAAAAGTGATCGCCAAGGCCGCGACCGCGTCTCGTCCCCGGACTCGCTACACCGTCGGACGCGACGCTGCGATTCTCGTGCGGATCAGCCGC
>DASXMA010000215.1:0-3015 GCA_036495965.1 Mycobacterium sp. | reverse complement strand
GGACTCAGGGATATCGGGGTAACGGCCAACGAAGTCGTGCTCCCACTCGTGTGTTTGTCGGTTCGTTGCCGACATTCTCCCAGAACGGGCTCTCAGGTCTGTCTGCGAGCGTCAGTGAGCGAAGTGCTCGGCCTTGTAGTGCCCGCGGGGCTGGAGCTTGTCCAGGGAGGCCAGCGCGCTGCGGGCATCGTCGTGCAGTACCCGGGCCAGGTCGGCGGAGAGGCCCTCGCGAACCACGATGCGCAGCACGGATATGTGGGTGGCGTTGTCGGGCATGGTGTAGGCCGGCACCTGCCACCCGTAGCCCCGAAGCTCGTGGGAGAGGTCGAACTCGGTGTACCCACGGTCCCGCGCGAGCCGGAAGCTGACCACGGGGATTGCCGAACCGTCCGAGACCAGCTCGCAATGTTCGCCTTCGCGCAGCTGCTCACCCACCCACCGTGCGGTCTGCGACAAGGACTGCATGACTTTGGTGTAGCCGTCGCGGCCCAGCCGCAGGAAGTTGTAGTACTGGCCGACCACCTGGTTACCCGGGCGGGAAAAGTTCAGCGTGAAGGTCGGCATGTCGCCACCGAGGTAGTTGACCCGAAAGATCAGCTCGTCGGGCAGATACTCCTTGCTACGCCACACCACGAAGCCGATGCCCGGATAGGTGAGCCCGTATTTGTGGCCGCTGGCGTTGATCGACACCACCCTCGGCAGCCGGAAATCCCACTTCAGTTCCGGGTGCAGGAACGGCACCACGAAGCCCCCACTGGCGGCGTCGACATGCACCGGAACGTCCACTCCCCCATCTGCGGCCAGTTTGTCCAGCGCCGCGCAGATGTCGTCGACGGGTTCGAGTTCACCGGTGTAGGTGGTGCCCAGGATTGCCATCACGCCGATGGTGTTCTCGTCGACGGCATCGACGACCTGCTCGGGGGTGATGACGTAACGCCCCTCCTCCATCGGCAGATAGCGGGGTTCAACATCGAAGTAACGGCAGAACTTCTCCCACACCACCTGGACGTTGGAGCCCATCACCAGATTCGGGGTGCGGCCCTCCCAGCCCTTACCAACCTTCTGGCGCCAGCGCCATTTCATGGCCAACCCGGCCAGCATGACCGCCTCGCTGGAGCCGATGGTGGACACCCCACAGGCGCTGGCGGGGTCGTCATCGCTCAGGCCCTCGGCGTGAAACAGGTCGGCCACCATGCACACGCAGCGCTGTTCGATGGACGCGGTCGCCGGATATTCGTCCTTGTCGATCATGTTCTTGTCGAACGTCTCGGCCATCAGTTTCCCGGCCTCGGGATCCATCCAGGTGGTGACGAAGGTGGCCAGGTTCAGCCGGGAACTGCCGTCGAGCATCAACTCGTCATGGATGAAGCGGTAAGCGGCCTCGGGATCCATCGACTCGTCGGGCAGCCGCAGCGCCGGAACGGGTGCGGTGAACAGGCGGCCGGTGTAGGCGGGGGCGATCGAGTGCGCGGGGAAAGACGGATGGCTGCGAGACACGGCGAATCCTTTCGTTGTGGGGCTGGATGCTGCTAGAGGGCGGCCAGGGCGGCCCGGATGTGCGGGACCATCCGTGACGACGACGTCGGCGCCTCACCGGGGCCCGGGTCGGCGGCCGACAGCGCCGCCGCGCGCGCGTGTACCAACGCCGCGGCCGCGGCCGCCTCGGCCGCCGCCAACCCGGACGCGAGCAGCGCGCCGATCATCCCGGAGAGCACGTCGCCGGAGCCGGCGGTGGCCGCCCAGGACTGCCCTGCGGGATTGAGATAAACCGGGACGCCGGGATCGGCGATGACGGTGACGTTCCCCTTCAGCAGCACGGTGGCGCCGAACGTGTCGGCCAGCTTGCGGCACGCGGCAATCCGGTCATCGCCTGGGGGATTACCCGCCAGCCGGGCGAATTCACCCGCGTGCGGGGTCAGCACGGTCGGCGCAGTGCGGTTGACCACTAGATCAGGGTGGGCCCCAAGGATGGTCAGCCCGTCGGCATCGACGATCACCGGCAGGTCGGTCTCCAGCGCGAACCACAACGCGGCGGAGCCGGCGGCGTCGGTGCCCAATCCCGGCCCGACCACCCAGGCCTGCACCCGCCCCGCCGCTGCCGGACCGGGCGACGCGATCACCTCGGGCCAATGCGCGAGCACCTCGCTGTGCGCGCTGCCGGCATAGCGGACCATGCCGGAGGTGGCGGCGACGGCGGCACCGGTGCACAGCACCGCCGCGCCCGGGTAGGTCGACGAGCCGGCCATCACCCCCGTCACGCCCTGGGTGTACTTGTCGTCGTGGGGGCCGGGTACCGGCCACCGTGCGGCCACATCGGCGGCTTCGAAACCCAGCGCCACCACTTCGGGTGGACCCGGCAGGCTGAGCCCGATGTCGACCAGCGCGACACGGCCGCAGTCGCCGAGCGCGTGCACCGGTTTGAGCCCGCCGAAGGTGACGGTCAGCGCCGCGTGCACAGCAGGGCCGGTGATCGCTCCGGTCGCCACGTCGATGCCGCTCGGGATGTCGACGGCGACCACCGGGATCGCGTCGTGGTCAACCATGGCGAACACCTCGGCCGCCGCCGGCCGCAGCGGCCCCGAACCGGAGATGCCCACCACGCCGTCGACGACGAGATCGGTTGTGGGCGAGACGCTGTCGACGATGCGGCCGCCGGCTTTGGTGAACGCTGCCAGCCCCTTGCGGTGGGTGCGGTCCGGGTTGAGCAGCACCGCGTCGGCGGCCGCGCCGCGACGGCGCAGGAAGGTCGCCGCCCACAGCGCGTCACCGCCGTTGTCACCCGAGCCGACGACCGCGCATACGCGGCGGCCGGCCACCCCGCCGGTTCGGGCGGTCAGCTCTCCGATGATCTCGGTGGCCAGCCCGAAGGCCGCACGTCTCATCAGGGCACCATCGGGCAGGCTGGCCAGCAGCGGCGCTTCGGCGTCGCGGATCGCGTCTACGGAGTAGTAATGCCGCATCAAAGTCAGCATTCCATGCTTGGCGTTCAAACTGCGTAGGGACTGCACACAGCGC
>DASXMA010000214.1:0-15861 GCA_036495965.1 Mycobacterium sp. | reverse complement strand
GATCCGGTCAAGGCGGCGCTCCTCGAGCGCGATGAAGAGACGTCCTGGCAGCGAGCCCGTGAGCTGCAAAAGACCCTATATGACGGGGGATTCGCGGGAATCTGCTTTCCCCGGGAGTATGGCGGGCTCGGACTGAGCTACGAGTACAAGAAGGCGTTCGACGCCGAGTCGTTGGCGTATGAGACACCGATCTTGCTCAACGTTCCGTCGTTCGCCATTTGCTGCGCAACGATCCTCGACATGGGCAGCGAGGAACAGAAACTCACTCACATTCAAGCGGCGCTGCGTGGCGATGAAGTCCTCGTGCAGCTGCTGTCTGAACCCAGCGGTGGCTCGGACCTCGCCGGCGTCATCACCCGCGCCGAGCATCGGGATGGGCGGTGGATCATCAATGGCGCCAAGACCTGGAGCACCTGGGCGTTCGCCGCCAACTATGGCCTATGCCTGGCCCGGACCGATTGGGACGTACCCAAACACGACGGCCTGACGATGTTCCTGGTACCGCTTCGACATCCCGGAATAACCATCAACCGCATCCGGCAGGTCAACGGATCGGTCGAATTCTGCGAGGAGTTTCTCGACGATGTCGACGTCGGTGACGACGCCGTCGTTGGGGAACCGGGCAAAGGCTGGGAGGTAGCGTCGCGACAGCTCTACCACGAGCGACGCACCATGGGCGACGGCTCGGAGTACACCAGCGGACCGGGAATCGCAGAGGCCCAAGATGTTTCGGTCGACCTGATGTCCCTGATCGACAGGACCAACCAGGGGGAGAGCGAACGCGTTCGGGAGATGGTCGGCCGGGCCCTTGTCCACCGAGCGGTGCACGGACAACTCAGTGAGCACGTCTACCACGCCGTGGCCAATGGAGCCCTGCCACCTGCCGCGGGATCGATCATCAGGCTGTATATGGCTGAGGTTCACGATGTCGAGACCGACACCGCGTACGCCATCGCGGGTTCGTCGGCCGTGGTCGAGGACGACGCGGAGTTGCTCGACATCGGGACGCGCTACCTGGGCCGCCAAATCGCCAGCATTGGCGGCGGCACCACCGAAATGGCGCGCAACGTGATCGGCGAGCGGGTATTGAACTTTCCACGCGAGTACGCCGCCGACCGCGGCGTACCGTTCAAACAGGTGCGCCGGAACAAACCCGTCTGACGACGTCAGCGCATATCCGCGCCAACCCAAATCTTGGAAAGGCAAATGACTTTGAGCGACCAACTGCGCGACATCCGAGAGTTGACAAACGACACCAATGCGTACCGCGACGAGCTGTACCGACGCTGGACCGGTCTGCTCAGCTATCGCTACATCGGCCGTACCCACTCGTCCATGAACCTCGGCGAGACTGATGACACCGTCACCATCCGCCGCGACATGCGCAACGAAGCCGGCGGAATCATGGTTGCGCCGCTGGCCATCTCATCGCCGGAGGGGTGTCAGACCGACATGGTCGCGGTGCCCAACCCGGTCATCGCGTCGGTACAGATCATCGACCCCGGTTACGACGTCGCAAGAGTCGAGATCGTCGAGTCCGGCATCGTGCACCAGGGCCGGACCATGGGCTACGGGCGGTGCAAGATCGTCGACGCCGACAACCCAAACCGAGTGATCGCCTTCAACGAGGGGCAGGGAGCGATCATCGGCATCCCACCCGAAGGCCTGGACAAGATGGATGTTTCGGGCACCGAACTGGTCATCGAGGACTCGCCCGATCTGCCACCGCTCTGGCAGGCCTTCGGTGCTAGCAACCGCGGCGATGGTCACTGGGTGTTGCCTGCACTCAGTGCCGAACTTGCCTCACCGGATGCTGCTCTGCACATCGGACCTCAACATGTCGTCCTCGAGACCGCGGCGACCGACCTTGCCGCAGATATCGCTGGAACCAGGAAGGTCCAGGTAATCAGCTGGCACGTGATGTTCATGTCACGCGGCAAGGTGGGTCCCTTCCGGGTGGAGGGCAGCGCGCACGTCGGTGGACCCGGACGCATCGGTGTGCGCATGCTTCTACACGACGAGGGAAACGCCGACAAGGCCATCACCTCCGCCGCGGCGATCTTCGACGTCGTGAGCTAATCGAGACCGACGAGCTGTCAACCTTCAGGCTGCAGTTCTCGACAGGTACTGTCCGAGCATGCAGGGGTTCGGCTTCGTCACGCTGGCGCTGCTGACCGCCGTTGGTTTCGCCGGTCCGCTGCTGGCATCACTGCCGCGCTTGCGGATTCCGGTCATCATCGGTGAACTGATTGCGGGGCTCGTCCTGGGGAGGACCGGTTTCGGCGTTGTTGATGCCGCCAACCCGACGTTTCAGTTGTTCGCGAATATCGGCTTCGCACTGGTGATGTTTGTGGTAGGTAGCCACGTTCCGATCCGCGATCCCGAGATGCGCTCGGGGGTGCCGCGGGCGTTGGCGCGGGCGGTTCTGGTCGGTGCCGTCGCAGCGGGGCTCGGTGTCGGGCTGGCGACGATGTTTGGTACCGGTCACGCGGCTCTTTACGCGGTTCTGATGGCTTCGTCGTCGGCGGCGCTGGCATTGCCGGCGATCGATTCGCTGGGGTTGCGGGGGCCGCAAGTGGTATCCGTGACTGTGCAGATCGCGTTTGCAGATGCTGCGTGTATCGTGTTGCTGCCCTTGGTGATTGACATCCGGCAGGCGTCGACGGCAGCGCTGGGCGGAATGGCGATCGCGGGCTGCGCGGTGCTGCTCTTTGTGCTGCTGCGTGCAGTCGACAGCAGGGGCTGGCGTAAGCGCATGCATGATTATTCCGAGAAACATCAGTTTGCGCTGGAATTGCGGACCAACCTGCTCCTGCTGTTCGCGCTGGCGGCGCTGGCCGCTAGCACCCACGTGTCAATCATGCTCGCGGGCTTCGCGTTGGGGTTGGTGATCGCCTCGGTCGGCGAACCGCGGCGGCTGGCGCGTCAGTTGTTCGGGATTACCGAGGGGTTCTTCAGCCCGCTGTTTTTCGTCTGGCTCGGCGCCTCCCTACAAGTGCGCGAACTGGGTTCGCACCCGAAACTGATTTTTCTGGGCGTGGGCCTGGGGTTGGGTGGGGTGCTGGCGCATTGCGCCGGAAGGCTGCTCGGCCAACCGGTGACACTTGGCGTGCTGTCGGCTGCGCAACTCGGCGTGCCGGTGGCGGCCGCCACCATCGGTACCGAGGAGCACCTCCTTGTCGCAGGCGAAGCGTCGGCGTTGATGTTCGGTGCGTTGCTGACGATCGCCGCCACGTCGATCGCCGGCGCGTTGGCGGCACGCGGTCAGACCGTCACAAAAGCGGATAAGCCCGCTGAGACCGACAAGCCCGCTGAGACCGACAAGCCCGGCTAACGCGGGGCTTTGGGGCCCGTGTCCCAGCACCGCCGCTCAACCAGTTCAATCGTGTCGATGCACCCCCACTGTGCGGCTCGGCCGGATTGGTCCGTTCCGCGCTGGCTGCCGACGCCGCTTGTTGCGGCGCCGGTTTCCCGTCGTCTCGCTGATCATCAGCCACGCTGTAAAGCCAACAGCACTGCCGCCCGTCTCGCCTGCAAGCAAAGCCTCACCAAAGTCGCAGGTTAAGCGGTCCAAGCAGCTCCACGTTTCCCGCCCTCGGCGGCGTTATGATCGCGGTCGGCGCCCGCTGCAGTCGCAAGGAGTCCGATGAATGTTGTCAATGGCCTGCCGGCCCACGTCCTGCTCGTGCACTTTATGGTGGTACTCGCACCTCTAACGGCTCTGCTCGAGATCGCTTGCGTGCTTTGGTCTCCTCTCCGCCGAGGACAGCTAGTGTGGCTCACGCTGATCCTGGCCCTCGTGACCATCGTGTTGACACCAATCACCACAAATGCAGGCGGGTGGCTGTATGACCTGAGGCGCAACCCCGACCCGATCTTGCGCGAGCATGCCGAGCGAGGCGGCACCATGATGTATTTTTCTGTTGCGTTGCTTGCCGCCGCGATTGTCCTGGTGGCATTGCGTTTCGCCGAGCGCCGAGCTGGGAAGGCGTGGCGGGTAACCAACATCATTGTCGCGGTTGTGGTGCTGGCCGTTGGGATCTCGTCGATGATCCAGATCTACCGCATCGGTGACGCCGGTGCCCAGTCGGTGTGGGGTAACGAGATCGCGCGTCTGAAGAAGGCCAACGGAACCTAGAATCGCGTTGATAAGGAGGTTCAAGGTCAAGGCCGAGGTTCCGCAAAGACCGATGGCGCGCGAGGAGCGGGGTCTAAAGGCCCTTCCGGAAACCGCAGATCAGGCATAATGTCATGCGCTGAGTGGGCCGATCGGGATGGCGTCGAGGAGTGCGAAATGTCCGAGGGCACTGCAAAACACGGAATATTGGTCTGCGTCGACGGGTCTGCGGCCTCGCACGCCGCGGTAGCGTGGGCAACCCGAGAGGCCATTATGCGTCAGTCGTCGATCACGTTGATGCACGCTATTCCCCCGGTGGTTGTCGGGTGGCCCGTGGGGCAAATGTATGCGGGCATGACCGAGTGGCAGCAGGACGACGGACAGCATGTTGTCGATGAGGCTCGCAAGACACTAAGCGCCAACCTTGGCGAGTCCGCGCAGCCTGAAGTACACACTCAAATGGCGTATTCCAGTGTTCTGCCGGCACTGATTGACGCTTCGAAGGATGCTTGGATGATCGTCGTCGGTAGCCAGGGCCTGGGAGCATTGGGCCGCCTACTCTTGGGCTCGGTCACTGCGGGGCTGGTTCATCATGCCCGGTGTCCGGTCGCGGTTATTCATACCGGTGAAGGCGCTGCTCCTGATTCCAATGCGCCTGTGCTGCTGGGTATCGACGGATCGCCTGCTTCGCAAGCAGCGACTGCCTTGGCCTTCGATGAGGCTTCCCGTCGAGGTGTTGGGTTGGTCGCGCTTCACGCCTGGAGCGATGTGGGGGTTTTCCCGATGCTTGGGATGGACTGGCGGGACAGCGCGGCTAAAGGCGAGGAGATCCTCGCCGAGCGTCTCGCCGGTTGGCAAGAACAGTATCCGGACGTGTGTGTCAAGCGATTACTCTTCTGTGACAAGCCTTCCCGATGGTTGCTCCAGGAATCTGAACGTGCTCAGCTGGTGGTAGTCGGTAGCCATGGGCGCGGGGGGTTCACAGGCATGCTTCTGGGTTCAGTCAGCTCCGCCGTGGCCCAATCGGCAAGAGTTCCTGTGATCGTCGTCCGTGGTATCTAGCTCATCCGAGAATGGGCACCATCGTTTACCGCGTTACGCACCAGGGCCTTTGGTCCTTCACATGGATGCTGTTCGACAGGCGCGGCCGCGCCGGTGTTGGCTAGCGTATGTTCATGACCTACGTGATCGGTAAAACATGCGTCGATGTGATGGACAAGTCGTGTGTCCAGGAATGCCCGGTCGATTGCATCTACCAGGGTGCCCGAGCGATGTATATCAACCCCGATGAGTGCGTCGACTGTAGCGCCTGTAAACCGATGGGTCGCGTCGGAGCCATTTACTGGGAGGGCGATCTGCCCGATGATGAGCGGCAGCACCTCGAGGACAATGCCGCGTTTTTCAGCGAACCGCGCGCTGGCCGAGACGCGCCTCTGGGTTCCCCCGGTGGCGCCACCAAGTTAGGGCCACTCGGCACTGACACGCCGTTGATCGCAGCGATGCCACGGTGTGTTGAGCACCCATAAATGGTTGAGGAGACTAGGTCTAGCTTGCTTTCAGGAGGGCCATGAACCCGAAGTCCATGTGCAGCTGTTGATGGCAGTGCAGCAACGACAGGCCGGGTTGGTCGGCGGTGAAGTCGATGTCGATTGCTTGATAGCCCCCGACCATGGCAACGTCTTTGTGCAGTCCGGCGGTGGGGGTTCCGGCGATGTGCGTGATTTCGAAGGTGTGGCGGTGCAGGTGGATGGGGTGGATGTCGTCTGTGCCGTTGCGTAGCCGCAGTCGGTATCGTGCGCCGCGCTTCAGCTCGAATTGTGGTGTGCCTGTACGCATGTCGAACGGCGTATCGTTGAGTGTCCAAACGTTGAAGCCATCGCGGTCTGCGTTGCGTTTGCCGATCAGCAGTTCGATTGTGTGGTCAGGTGGGGCCGCCATCGCGTCAGGCTGGGTGAAGACCCGGTAGTCCCAGGTGAACGGCGTCGGGGGCGCCCATTGTGGGTCGCCCGTGCTGCCAGCGTATTCAACGACGGTGCCCATTCCGTTGCCGCGGTCGTCATCGGACAAGTCACCCAGCACCCATTTCCCGGGGTTGGCCATCTGCACGATTGCCGAGACCCGTTCTGCGGCGCCAAGCCACAGCACCGGAACCGCGACCGGTTTGGGTACCGGGTTGCCGTCGAGGGCGACGACGGTAAACGTATGTCCGGGCAGGGCGAGGCTGCGGTTTTCGGTGGCGCTGCCGTTGAGCACATGCAGCAGCACTCGTTGGCCCTGTGTGACTCTGATCGGTTCGCCATGGCCGAGCATGGAGCCGTTGATCGCGAACGCCTGGTAGCCAACTTCGAACCCGTGCGGTTTTCCGGAGGCCAAGGATGCGGCCATCGCCGCCTCGCCCTTTTCGCTCAGCTCCGGGATCGGTTGGCCCGCAAGGAAATTAGCGGCCATATCGCCGCCCCTGCTGAAGGCGGGTTCAAATTCTTTTAGGGTCAGAAATATTTCTTGGTCGTAGGCGCCGGGATTTAGTCTTGGTTCGATGTAGACCGGGCCGACCAAACCGTTGTACTGGCCCAAGCTCAGATCAGAACCAGGAACGAGGTGGGTGTGGTAGAAGCGGAACCCTGACGGTCCCGGAGTGAACGACAGTCGGCGCATCCCGTGCGCCGGGATGTATGGGGTGCCTTCCTCGGCGGAGCCGTCGACATCGACGGGCAGCGTCTGGCCGTGCCAGTGCAGTTGTTCGGCGGTGTCGCTGTCGTTGTGGACATCGACCACTACGGATTTACCTTCGGTGAACCGCAGTAGTGGTCCGGGGAACTGGCCGTTGTAGAGGGTGGTCGACACCACCCGATCGGGCGCCAGATCCACCAGGCCGTGTGCGATGCGAAGCGTGTAGTCGGCTTTCGCGGGCGGGGCTTGGCGGCCGCATCCCGCCACTGCGATCGTTGAACCGCTGGCGGCAAGCACCGCCGCGGCTGCGCCGCGCTTCAGGAACTCGCGCCGGTCCATGCGTGTTACTTAACTATCCGTGATTCACCCGCGGCCTGTGCCAGCGGGCCAAGCCGACATCGATGACGCCAGCACAGCTAGACGCTAGCGCATTCCAGGTCACGTGTGCACTCGTCGCGACGAGACCCTGGTCATACGTCGTTACGTATATGTATGGTGCCAGTACGCGACAGTCGCAGGTGCGCAACGCCTGGTGCGATTTCAGGTCCTGACGACGTACCTACACGACAGGAGAATCGAAGTGGCAGAACGGTTGGCGGGAAAGGTCGCGCTCGTCAGTGGCGGTGCGCGGGGGATGGGCGCCTCACACGTGCGCACGATGGTGGCCGAGGGGGCCAAGGTGGTATTCGGCGACATCCTCGACGACGAGGGCAAGGCGGTCGCAGCAGAACTCGGTGACGCTGTCCGCTATGTACATCTCGACGTCACTCACCCCGAACAATGGGAGGTGGCGGTGACCACCGCCATCAGCGAGTTCGGCGGTATCGACGTGCTGGTGAACAACGCGGGCATCCTGAACGTCGGCACTTTCGAGGACTACGAGATCTCCGAGTGGAAAAAGATCCTCGACGTCAACCTGACTGGCGTGTTTCTCGGCATCCGCACCGTGGTGAAACCCATGAAGGAAGCGGGTCGAGGGTCGATCATCAACATCTCCTCGATCGAGGGGATGGCCGGCACCATGGCCTGCCACGGGTACACCGCAAGCAAGTTCGGTGTTCGGGGTTTGACGAAGTCGGCGGCAATGGAATTGGGGCCCAATGGCATCCGAGTCAACTCGATTCACCCCGGGCTCATCAAGACGCCGATGACGCAGTGGGTTCCCGACGACATCTTCCAGACCGCGTTGGGCCGGGCCGCCGACCCCAAGGAGGTGTCCAACCTGGTGGTCTATCTGGCCAGTGACGAATCCAGCTATTCGACCGGCTCAGAGTTCGTCGTCGACGGAGGCACCATGGCCGGTCTGGGCCACAAGGACTTCTCCGCAATCGACGTCGACGAACAACCGGAGTGGGTCACGTAGCCGGGGTCAAGCGTTGGTCAAGGAGTCTTCGGTCTTCTTGGCCGGCGCAGGCCAGGGTGCTGGAACCGGACGTTGCCGGACTCGTTGTGGCCACCAGAACCACTTGCCCAGCAGCGCGGCAATGGATGGCGTCATCAGCGACCGGACGATCAGTGTGTCGAAGAGCAGCCCGATGCCAATGGTGGTGCCGACCTGACCGATGACAGTCAGCTGGCTGACCGCCATGGTCATCATCGTGAAGGCGAATACCAGTCCCGCTGAGGTGACTACCGAGCCGGTGCCGCCCATCGATCGGATGATGCCGGTGTTCAAGCCGGCGTGGATCTCCTCCTTGAATCGCGCCACCAGGAGCAAGTTGTAGTCGGCGCCGACGGCGAGCAGGATGATGACCGACATCGCGAGCACCATCCAGTGCAGTTCAATGCCGATGAGATGCTGCCAGATCAGCACCGAAAGACCGAAGGACGCGCCCAGCGAGAGCAAGACGGTTCCCACGATGACCGCCGACGCCACCACACCTCGGGTGATGATCAACATGATGATGAAAATCAGGCACAGTGAGGCGATTCCGGCGATCAACAGGTCGTACGTATTGCCGTCGCTGAGGTCTTTGTAGATTGATGCAGTGCCCGCGAGGTAGATCTTCGAGCCCTCCAGCGGCGTGCCCTTGAGCGCTTCGTAAGCCGCCTTTTTGATTGCACCGATGTGCGAAATGCCTTCCTGCGACATCGGATCGCCGTCATGGCTGATGATGAAACGCACAGCATGGCCGTCGGGGGAGAGGAAATTCTTCATGCCCCGCTTGAACTCGGCATTATTGAAAGTTTCCGGGGGCAGATAGAACGAGTCGTCGTTCTTGGATGCGTCGAATGCCTTACCCATAGCGCTTGAGTTCTTCTGCGCCTCCGTCTGCTGATCCTGCAGCCCTTTTTGGGTCGAATACATCGTCAGCATCGTGGTTTTCATGTCTTTCATGTTCGCGATCATCGATGGCATCAGCGCGTTCAACTGAGGCATCACTGTGTCGAGGTGATCCATGATGGGAAGCAGGCTCTGGATGTCATCGGTCATCGTGTCGATGCCGTCGAGTCCGTCGAAGACGGACCGAAGTGACCAGCACACCGGGATGTCGTAGCAGTGCTTTTCCCAGTAGAAGTAGCTGCGGATAGGCCGAAAGAAATCCTCGAAGTCGGCCATGTGGTCCCGTAATTCGTTGATGTCGATAGTCATGTCATGCATCTTTTTGACCATCTGATGCATATCGTTGGTCATCTGCTGGGTCAGGGTCTGCATCTTGACCATGCTGTCGATCGTCGTCTGCATCATGTCGGCCTGGCGGAGCATGTCGGCCATCTGGTCTTCTTGGTACTTCTGGTTCATCTGCTGGGTGACGCCCTGCATGCTGATCTGAAAAGGAATCGAGGTGTGCTCAATCGGCGTGCCCTCGGGCCGGGTGATGGCCTGCACGCGGCCGATGCCAGGCACGCGGAAGATCGTCTTGGCGATTTTGTCGATGACCAGGAAGTCCGAGGAGTTGCGCAGGTCGTGATCGCTTTCGATCATCAGCACCTCGGGATTCATCCGCGCCTGCGAGAAGTGCCGATCCGCGGCCGCGTAACCCGCGTTCGCGGGTAAATCGGGGGGAAGATAGTTGCGGTCGTTGTAGTTGGTGCGGTATCCGGGCAGTGTTATCAAGCCGACAAGTGCCACCCCGATCGTCACGATCAGGATCGGGCCGGGCCACCGGACGACGAGAGCGCCGATCTTGCGCCACCCGCGAATACGTTGCGTCCGCCTGGGTTCGAGTGTCTTACGGAAACGCGTTACCACCGAGATGACCGCGGCTCCGAGCGTCAATGCTGCCGCGACCACGACCACCATGCCGATGGCCAGCGGGATACCTAGTGTCTGGAAATAGGGCAGGTTGGTGAAGTGCAGGCAAAACGTCGCGCCGGCGATGGTCAAGCCCGACCCGAGGACCACGTGTGCGGTGCCCTTGTACATCGTGTAATACGCGTCTTCTCGCGACTCGCCGATGGCCCGGGCTTCCTGATATCGGCCTATCAAAAAGATCGCATAATCGGTGGCGGCCGCGATCGCCAACGTGACCAGCAAGTTCGTGGCGAACGTCGAGAGCCCGATGATCTTGTAGTAGCCCAGGAAAGCGACCATTCCGCGGGCAGCCGCCAGCTCGAATACGACCATCAGGAGTGTCAGCACTACCGTGACGACCGACCGATAGACCAACAGCAGCATCGCGATGATGACTGTGAACGTGACCATCGTGATCACCTGCACGCTGCGGTCACCGGCCGTATGCTGATCCGCTGACAGCGCCGCGGGTCCGGTGACATAGGCCTTCACTCCATTGGGCGCGGGCACACTTTTGACGATGCTTTGCACGGCTTCGACCGATTCGTTGGCCAAGGCTTCGCCCTGGTTGCCGGCGAGGTAGACCTGGACGTAGGCGGCCTTGCCGTCGCTGCTCTGTGCGCCCGCCCCGGTTAGTGGATCGCTCCACATATCCTGGACGTGTTCAACGTGTTTGGTGTCGGCGTCGAGCTTTTTGACGATCTGGTCGTAGTAGGCGTGGGCATCGGCACCCAGGGGATTTTTGCCCTCCAAAACGATCATCACCGAGCTGTTGGACTTGTACTCGTTGAACACCGCGCCCATGCGCTTCGTCGCGATCACCGATTGCGCATCGTCAGGGGCCATCGACACGGAGCGCATCTTCCCGACCTCGTCCAGCTGGGGGACGAGGATATTGAGCAGCGCGATGATCGCGATCCAGCCTAGGATGATGGGGATGGCGAACTTGCGAATGATACGCGGGATCGATTGCCGCACTTCGTTTTTGGCGACGGGGATAGCGTCGGTCCGGGTGTCGGCCGTGTTTTCAGCGGTTGTGCTCATGCTGATTTCACCAAGCAGAATGTCAGGGCGTGCACGCCGTTGACCATCTTCTCGTCCTTGACTTCGTTATCGATGGTGATCCGGCAACCGAGGTAGTCACCGTCGCTTTGTGCCGAGATGTTCGGGAAGACCGAGGGGGCGGTCGTGCTGAGGACCAGCGTCCAAGGCAGTAGCGCACCGTCCACCCGCGTCGGGTCGGCATTGAGATTTAAGTAGTTCACGTTGGCGCGGCTTGCCGAGCCGAAGACCTCATATTTGACGACCTTGGGCTTGAACGGCTTGGAATCATCCAGCCGTGGGCTTGTCATGACGGCGGTGTCGTGGGCGCCGAAGAACGACTTGACCCTGGCCACGGCAAAGCCGCCGACCACCATGACCGCCACGATCAACAGCGGCAACCACGCGTTTCGCAGAGCCTTCGACGTCTGCACTAGGTGATTCCCTTCCTTACCGCGCAGCGGCGATGTGGCCGGCGTCAGCGTGTCCCGCAGACTGGGTTCTGAGCAGGCGAGCGCCGCGATTTGCACAGCTCAGCAAGGAATTCCGGCGTTTGCCGTGATTCGCACGCACTCGATCGTCAAGCGCAGGGGCAGCTGCCCACGTACCCCCGCAGTCGCCCCCGAGACAGTCGCCCATCTCGCATCGCTGAAGCGTTCTCGAGTACCGCCACCAGCGCATAGTACATGATGTGCATATCTTGCACAGTATGCAACATTTGCCGCCGGTGTTTCAGATCACTTCGTGAAGATGCTGTTGACCAGCGCGGCGGCCCGCTCGACGTAAGGCATCGGCGTGTCGTCGGGGTCCTTTGACTCCCCACTTGCCCACTTTTCGATACCCGAGCGCACCGCGGTCAACGCCAGCGCAGAGATCAATGCAGCCATCTCATCGTCGGGATGCATCGCCTGGCGGCGGACGATGATGTCGGTCAACTGATGTTGAAACCGCTCCAAATCGGCCAGGAACGCTGCCAACACCGCCGGAGAGGTTCTGGCCAGTTCCAGCATGTCGGCCGCCTGTTCGCGCGGCGGGGGCACATCGCGGAGATGGTGCGCCGCCAGGGTGATCAGCTCTGCCAGCACTACTGAGTAGGGGGCGGGTCCGGCCGCGACGAAATCCGCTACCAGCTCGGGGGGTATGTCCGAGGGGCCATAAGCGATCGCCGACTCCTTGTTCGGGAAGTAGTTGAAGAACGTGCGCGTCGAAATTCCGGCTTCCGCACAGATTTCCTCGATGGTTACCTTGTCGAAGCCGCGTTCGAGGGCCAGGCGCACCGCGGCGTCGCGGATGTCTGCGCTGGTCTGGCGGCGACGACGCTCGCGTAGACCCACCTGATTGGTCATAACCCTATAGTTGCACGTTATGCACACTTTGCAGTCAACTGGCGCTGGGTGGATTCGCATAACTCGCTGACGGCCGTGCCGCGCGGCATTGGATCCGTGCCGCCGATATCAGAGAAAGCCACTCTTGGACAACGTGATTCGGCGGTCAGGGGGAACGCTTGGTGGCGGGATCATTCGTTGGCGGCGACGAGGGCGGCCCACAGGTGATCGCGTTCGCTGGCGAAGAAGTTCACCGATATTTGCGCTTTTTCCGCGATCGAGTCGAAAGCGTGAAACGCGCCGGGAACGATCTCCTCCTGGACGGCCACACCCGCCTCGCGCAGGCGTCGTCCGTACTCCACACACTCCTGATAGAACAGGTCCAAGGTCCCGACACCGATCCAGGCCGCAGGCAGGCCGGTCAAGTCTTCCCTACGAGCCGGCGCCGCCTCGACGGGATCCGCTCCGTTCAGGTACCACTGCCAGGCCAACTGGTTGTCGGTTTCCGTCCACATGATGCGCTTCGGACCGTCGCGATTCGCGCCCGTGCGGTCGTCGAGCATCGGGTACACCAGCATCTGGTACGCGAGTTTGACCTCGTTGCGATCATGCGCCCGCTGTGCTACCGCTGCGGCGAAATGTCCACCGCCACTGGCTCCGCCGACGGCGACGCGATCAGGGTCCACCCATGGTTGGCGCGCCAGCCACAGCAGTGCCGCATAACAGTCTTCGAGTGGTATGGGATAGGGGTGTTCGGGAGCGAGTCGGTGTTCCACGGCCGCCACCGCGACACCGGTGAGTTGGGATAGCTTGCGGCAGTACTTGTCGTCCTGCACGGCGGTCCCCATGATTGTGCCGCCGCCGTGAATCCACAGCAGTGCGGGCGCCGGGTCGGGAAGACCGGTCGGACGGTGCAGGCGAACTTTGACGTGTTCGTTGACCGCGACAACCGGTACGTTGCGGAGTCGGCCCGCGTTCCCCATCAGCTGCGTGAGTTTCCGCTGGAGTCTGTAGCCGCGATGCAGGGCGTATCCCCGGGGCAGGAAGCGAGCCACATGGCGCAGGCCGGGATCCAACGCCTGTTTTGAGGTGAAGGCGTTGTCGGACGATCTGCTTGCCATGGGTGCTCTCTGTTCCCTCGCGGTGCCAGGCCAGGTTGACCATACACAGCGGGAACAGTGTCGGTATAGGCATTGGCTACCCGGCCGAATCGTCAATCTGCACCGGATAGCCGGCGCGAAGTATTTGTACGGTGGACGGTGGGGTAAGCACCTTTGCAATGCCGGCTTCGGGGCGGGGCAGTTTCTCCCGATAGATGTTCTCGTGTTGGTCCCAAACCGCGAGGTGGTCACCGGCAACGACGGCTGGTCCGGAGTCGGTGGCAACGAAAACTCCGTCGGGCAGACCCTCCCAGGTATCCCGATGCTCAGCTGGGCCGGTGCGCTCCTGGTGCAATTGCGCATCCATGTCCTTGGCGTAAGGAGTTGCACCACTGTGAGTTTCGGACCACAACGTCTGGTAGCTGTTGTAAGCCTTGCGCCGGCATTCAGCGCATGGGCGATGTCCAGCGGCGAGAGCCACGGCCTCATCGAGAAAGAACAGCGGCGTATAGCGGTTGGGCTCCCACTGTGCCACCCGTCGGCCCCTGAACGACAGGGCGCAGGTGATCCACGTCTTGTGTTGATGGTTGCGCACCACGTCGCGGGTGCCGCGGCCCCGATGCAGGCGACCGCGATTGCCCATCCATGCGCCGCGGCCCGGGACGGCGATGATCTCGCCCAGCGGTGAGACCCGGTTGCGCGCCGGCCGCTGTGTCGCCATCAGAGTCGCTCGAGGTCGAGTAGAGCGCGCTTGGCGGCCGGGCCGCCGCGGTAAGCGCCGACCGCCCCGTCGGAGCGGATCACCCGATGGCACGGCACGACGATAGGGATCGGGTTGGTCGCACACGCGGTGCCGACGGCGCGCACCGCCTTGGGGGAGCCTGACAGGCGGGCCAGGGTGGCATAGCTGGTGGTGGTGCCGTAGCCGATATCGGTGTTGAGGTGCGCGAGCACCGTGCGCCGAAACCCGTGCGACAGCGACCAGTCCAGCGCAACGTCGAAGCTCTGGCGGCGGCCGGTGAAGAATTCCTCGAGTTGTCGCGCAACCGGATCCAGCCGTGTGGGCGCTTCAAGTACTCGCGGGCTGACGCGCGCAGAGAGGTTCTGCAGCACGCTGTCGTGACCTTCGTTGGCAAACGCGACCCGCAGCAATCCGAGTGGGGTAGCTGCCAAAAGCAGTGGGCCGACAGCGGAATCCACAGTGCGATAGGCGATGTCGAGGAGATCGCCGGCTTGGGCGTCCCTTTCCAGTCGAGCGTGCAGGCGCGTGAGATGATCTTGATCAATGGGGAAGTGCTGCTTAAGGCTTGGTGTGGTCATTGATGTTTCCTTTCGGTGTCGATAAGTGGATAGGTGCGTCGAAGGGTGGCTATCCCGTCGGCGGCAGCGCGCCTGGCGGCGGCCACGGTGCTGTCGTGGATCAGCGCGATCTCCGAGTAGGGGAGTCCGGCCAGATAGTGATAGGCCACGGCCTGGCGCTGTTTGGGTGGCAGCGCGCCCACTGCGGCGTCCAGGTCGAGATCGTGGGCATCGGCCCGCTCGCGTGCGGGGGAATCGGGCGGATCGGCAACCGGGACGGCCCGCCGTGACGCTGTGCGAGTGATGTCGATGGCTTTGCGATGAGCGATCGTCACCAGCCACGCCTCGATGTTGGCGTCGGCCGGCAGTTGCGGGTAGGCCTTCAAGGCGGCCAGGAAGGTCTCCGACCACGCGTCATCCGCATCGCTGTGACCGACCACCGCGCGAACGACGCGCAGCACCGTGCCGCCGTGCTGTGAGACAACAGCCTCGAACGGCGGCTTGACATGCTGATCGGCCGTCACCCTGACATCACCGACAGGCTCGGGTAAGCATTCGAGTTCCTCCGTAACAATCAACACTTTCATTATGAAAACGTCGGCTCGCCGCGAAATGTGAGAAACCCGTTCAGGCGTAGCTCGCAGGCACTCTCCGGTCGCTGGAAAGGTCGGATCTCACAACTGGGCCCTCCCAGCCGTCTACTTAAGGGTGCTTCGACAGCGGGGAGGTAGCCCTTAGTTTTCACGATCTCCATCGCCAGAATGTCCCATTCGTGTTGCCCAACGCCTGGGATGCGCCGTCGGCGCTGGCCTACCTGGCAGACGGCTTCACGGCGATCGGCACCACCAGCTTCGGCGTGGCCTCTAGCGGGGGGCGCCGCACGGACAGCCACTGCCACCGTCCACACCGTAAGGTGAGCTGCAAAGACGTCTTGTTCATTATGAGAACTGGTCGGGCACAACGTAATTAGCTTGGATCTCACGTTTGGACGCCGATCATCGTTTACCCATCAGGAGGTTGAACGATGACAACACGACACACGGTGATCGAGAGTCCACTGGCCGAGCTGACACT
>DASXMA010000213.1:0-7003 GCA_036495965.1 Mycobacterium sp. | reverse complement strand
AAGCAGACTGGCCAATGACGCAATCCGGAGAAACCTTTCCCGCCGCGCAACGTTTCGAGAAGCTCTACCGCGGCGATCCCAGCCTCGACGGCGGCCCCAAACCCATTGGCATCCCGTGGGATATCCATCAACCGCAACCTCAGCTGATGGAACTGGAGGCCCTCGGCGGCATCGCTGGCGAGGTGCTCGACATTGGGTGCGGCCTGGGCGACAACTCAATCTTCCTGGCCTCCCGCGGATACTCGGTGACCGGCCTGGACAGTTCTCCGGCAGCGATTGAGCAGGCCCGCACTCGTGCGGAGGACGCTGGCGCGACAGTGACTTTCGGCGTCGCCGACGCGACGAACCTCACCGGTTACGACGAACGATTCGACACCGTGATCGACAGCGCGCTGTATCACTGCCTCGACGAGGACGGTCGGCACGCTTATGCCGCCGGTCTTTACCGTGCGACGCGTCCGGGCGCGCGCTGGCATTTGTACTGCTTCTCCGACGGCAACATCAACGGCATGACAGCCCCGATGGGAGCCGCGCCCGAGGTTGCCGAGGCCATGCTGCAAGGTCTCGGAACCATCGCGCAGAACATTCGTGACACACTCAGCGCCACCGGCTGGCTAATCAACTACTTCGGCCCGACCACCTACCTCGGCAACATCAGCGCGTTCATCCGCGACGTGGACGATCTGCCCGAGCAACAGCGAGCCAAGGTCTCACCCGGGGCGCTGGAACAGATGCGCGGCATCAACCATCGGTTCGCCACGATCGTGAACCTCGTCGACGATGGCCGCGTGTACCTTCCCTTCACCGTCGTGCACGCCGAGCGCGTCGATTAAATGTTGGTGCTGCGGACGTCACACTCGATCGTGTGTGGTGCTTGTCCTGGTGGCGCGCCGCTCATCGGCCGACCGTCCACAGCGACAGGGACCCAAGGCTCAATCTCGTTGCATTTCTTCATTTCTAGCGGGGGCATCGGAGGCCACGGAATCACTTCGAACCGGTCAACAGCCGGGCCGCTCACGGCGCCGGGACGACCACACCAGCGCAACTAACGTGAACACAGCCTGACCCGTTGACCGGAAGTACGGACGATGGAGATAGCGATGGATGACAAAGAAGCGCAGTGGGATCAGTGGTTTCGCACGCGCTCGCCCGAGCAGGCGATTCACCTCTGTGAGAGCGCCTATTACCCGCATCGGCTCAGGCTGCTAGGGCCATCACAGGGCTTCGGCTTCAGCCAGCGTGTCACCTGTGTGGGACCGATCACCGTGGGCGACATCACCTACGAAACCGATGTTTCACTCAGTTTTGACGAGAATCGCGGCAGCTACCATGTCCTTGTTCCCCTCCAAGGATGGCTGGAGTCGCGGCACCGGGGTCAGCAGCTGACCTCGACTCCCGCACGCGCCGCCATTTATCGGCCCGATGCCGAGATGATGGCGACCCACTGGCCCGGCGGCAGTCGCCATCTCGCGGTGAAGATCGACCAAGTCGCCGTCGACCGGGCACTGGGGGCACTGGTCGACAGCTCGCTAGATTCCCCGATCTCCTTCGACGCAACGCTGCCGCTACAAGCAACGGCCGACCGCGATTGGGTGCGGCTGTTGCTGATGGTCCACCGCCAGCTGGACTGCCCGGACAGCCTGCTGCGGCACTCTATGGTGTGGGACCCGTTGGTGGACAGCCTGATTCACGGCTTGCTGCTAGTTGCCGACCATCCCTATCGCGATGCACTGGCAGCCCGCGCTGCCCCGGGCCGACCGGCAGCGGTCCGCGACGCGATGGACATCATCGACGCCAGACCGGACCTGCCGCTGAGCACCTCGACACTGGCCATGCAATGCCACGTCAGCGTGCGCACCCTTCAGCAGGCATTCCAACGGCACCTGGGCATGTCGCCGATGGCCTACGTACGGATGGTCCGACTCCGCCGCGCGCATCGGGATCTGCGCTCGGCAGATCCCACCGAGCACACCGTGGCCGCCATCGCGCACCGCTGGGGATTCACCAACCTCAGCCACTTCGCCGCCGCCCACAAAACGATGTACGGCCAAACCCCGCTCCAAGTGCTGCGCGCTACACACTGATCACCCATGCCGCGCCGAGCGCGAATCATCGCCCAAATAACGCGAATTGATGCGCACTCGTGTTCATCTCCGCTCCTCGTCTCGATGCATTGATGGCCAGTGTTGTCAGCTGAATCGGCTGCGGGAGTGCGGCATTGGCCTGCGGCATCAGCTCGGGCAACCAAGCCCTCCGGGCCGTCTATGAACGACTCACACGGCACGGTACGGGATTGGCTAACGTCGCGCGCCGATCAAGCAAACACACGCAGCCGCTGTTGCCCAGGCCCTGTCCGATCGTCGTCATTGTTCGCGTTCAACGGGATGCCCGCGTCCGCGGGGCGGGCCAGGCTGGTCATCTATTTGTAAGCGATGCCGGCGCTGGTAATGCCGGTCAGCTGGAGGATCTCGACGTCGCCGAAGCCGGCGTCGCGACACCAGCCGGAGAAATCGCTGCCGGTGAAGTCGAAGGCGTCGCCGAAGGTCAGCATCATGTTCAGCGACATCATCAGCCCGAACACGTTGTCGCGGCGGGCGTCGTCGATGAGGTGCTCGACGACGATGAACGCTCCCCCGTCGGACAGGGCATCATATGCCGCGCTGATCAGGTGTTTTTTTCGGTCGAGATTCCAGTCGTGCAGAATGTGGGCCATGGTGATGACATCGGCTTTCGGCAGCGCCTCGGTGAAGAAGTCGCCCGAGGCGACGCTGACCCGCTCGCTTAGCCCGGCCGCCGCGATCGATTTCTCGGCGATCGGCGCCACCACCGGCTGGTCGTAGGTCGTGCAGCGCAGATGGGGGTAGCGACCGGCCAGGGTCATACAGAGTCGGCCGGTGGCCCCGCCCACGTCGCAGACGGTCCCGTAGCGAGCGAAGTCGAACCGCTCTGCGAGGATATCGAAGTCGCCGCGCGATAGGCCCGACATCGCCGCCATGAACTGCTCAAGTTTCGCCGGATCGCTGTAGATCTCCTCGAAGAACGGCTTGAGCTTGACTTCGCTTTGGGGCTCGCCGGTCTTGAGCGCCTCGGTCAGTTCACCCCAGACCCCGTAGAGTCGGGCGTTGCACAACTCGAGGAATCCCCCAACATAGGTGGGGCTTTGCTTGTCGAGAAACGCCGCCGCCTCGGCGCTGTTGCGATAGCGCCCGTTGAGCCCCTGCCCTTCGCGCTCCAGGAAGCCCAATGCGACCAGGGCGTCAAGGAAGTCATCGATCGCGCGCGGATGCAACGCGAGCCGCGCACCGACCTGCTCACCAGACATCGACTCGGCGCCCAGAACGCTGAACAGGTCAAGCTCCACGGCCGAGAGCAGCGTCTTGGACCGCCAAAACCCCGCGCCGACTTCGAGGACATGTGACGGATCCAGCCCGGGCGTCGACTGCAGTGATGTGCTATCGCGCTTCTGTGTCATGCTGGCGAGGTTAAGCAGGTCCTGGGCGCCGTTGCGCTGACGGCGCATTAATTCGCGTTATTTGGGCAATGATTCGCGTTCGGCGGGCCGCTCCGGTGGTGGGTGAGCGCCTAGCGTTCATGTCATGACCACACCAACACGGTTCACCCTCACCGAGTCATCAGCCTCGCTGTGGCGCGTGACCTTCAGCAACCCGCCCCTGAACCTCATCGACAGCGTGATGATCAGCGAACTCGACGCTCTGTTCTCACGCATCGAATCCAGTGACACCGTGGCTGTCGTAGTCTTCGACAGTGCCGACCCGGACTTCTTCTTGGCGCACATTGACATCGTCGAAATCGCCAACGGCGATGCCGAAGCCCAACCGGCGGGGACATCTCTCCACCAACCCCACCCATGGCTGACCTTGCTCACGCGTCTCAACACCCAGCCCGCCGTTACGATTTCCTCCATCCGTGGGCGTGCCCGCGGCGCCGGCAGCGAATTCGTGATCGCTACCGACCTGCGCTTCGCAAGTCGTGAGAAAGCAGTGCTCGGCCAGTTCGAGATTGGGCTCGGCGCGATACCCGGAGGTGGACCCGCGTCACGACTACCTGCACTTGTCGGACGGGGACGCGCATTCGAGATCCTCTTCGGTGGCTACGATTTCGATGGAGACCTCGCCGAACGCTATGGTTACGTCAACCGCGCCTTGCCCGACGCAGAACTCGACGGCTTCGTTGACGCGTTCGCCAACCGCGTTTCGAAATTCGATATCCAGACCATCAGGGACATCAAAAGATTCGTCAACTTGGCGACGTTGCGGCCCGACGCTGAACTCGCAGGACAGATGGACGCATTCTGGGCCGCCGTCGGCCGGCCAGCAGTGGGCAACGCGCTCGAACAGCTGTTTGCCGCAGGGCTTCAACAGCGTGGCGACGTCGAGTACAACCTTGGTCAGTGGATCGGCAAGCTATCGCGCACCGAGACGAACTAGCCACCTCAATGGCTTTCGCTCATGAGCCGCCCAGGAAACACCGGGCGCCCCCCGAACGCGAATCATTACCCAAATAACGCGAATTGATCCGCCCTCAGCGCAACGGCGCCCAGGATCTGTTTAACCTCGCCGGCATGAGACAGAAACGCGATGACACATCACCGCTGTCGACCGCCGGGCTAGTTCCGTGGTGGCATCTGCTATGGCACATCGTCGTGACCGTGCTGCTGCTGGCAGCTCTCGCTTCGACAACCGCCTGGCTCCTACTGGGTTCCGCATGACCAGGTCACGCAGGCCACGCTCATACGGGGTTTGTTCTATCCCATAGACTTTCAGCGCGCCGTCGCGCACGGACATGGCGTCTTGGCACATCTAACGGTGCCAGTAGGTCAGGGCGGCATCACGGATTGTGGCGCGTGTACCCGTCGCAGCGACGCCAACGTTGTCGAGTAGCTGCTTGGGTTGGGGAGTGAGGTCACAGTGGATCTTGGCGGAGCGGCAGGACCACTGCTGAGGGCCTGGACGGGTCGTGGTGGACTAATTGCGTGGCGGCTTTGAAGGTTGTGGCGGTGGCGTGAGGTTCTCCGGTGCCAGGGTTGCGGGCGTAGCGGGGGAACGCGCCGCTGGATACTTGTACCCGGATGCGGTGTCCGCGTTTGAACCGATAGGCGGTGGGCCATAGCGCAACGGTCGCGCAGCTGATTTCGTCGGCGCCGGACAGACTGACCAGGCCGTCGCAGATGTTGTACGAGCGGCCGCGCCGATCCACATCGCACAGCCGCACGAACACGTCAGCGTAGGGCAGGGTGGAGCGAAACCAGATCTCTGCGCTGACCTCGCCGATGATTTCAACATCGTGGTCGAGTGTGACCGTGGTGTAGGTGAGGACGTCGGGGCGTGACTCCAGCTTTGTGTTGTTCACGCGGCCGCCGTTCTGTAGCCGCGCTCCGCCGGCCGCCGGCGTGGGGTGAGTCGGGTCGTAGCGAAAGCTGTCCGGTGGTGATTCCGGGGGCAAACTTGTGGAAAGCGAACTGGCCGGGTGGAGGTGGAAGCGTTGTGGCGCATACCCTTTGGGGGGCCAGGCGTCGAATTCGCGCCAGGCGTCCTGACCCATGACATACAGGCGCACCGGCGAGCGCGGTGCCGGTTGTTGACCGGTAGCATAGGGTAGCCCGAACTCGATGGCCTGTGTTACGCCGGTGTTGGCGATCGGGCCGTGTGTCCACGGCCCGATGGTCAGCCGAGCGGGCCGTTGCGCGTCCTGCAGGATCTGGAAGTCACGCAACTGACCTGGCAGGAATATGTCGTACCAGCCGCCGATCGAGCTGACTGGCACGGTGATGTCGGCGACCCGGTGGCGATGGTCGATACCCGACCAGAAAGGGTCCTCGGCGTCGTGGCTGAGGATTTGTTGGATGTAGTCGCTGTGCCGGCCGAGAGCGGCGGTGTCGGCGTCGCGAAGCGGCAGCGTGTGCAGCGCACTGCGCGTTTTCCTGTTCTGCAGCGGCGTGCGCAGTAGCCTCCCGGCCCTTTCCTGGGTGGCCACCAAAACGCCCCATTGAAACGGCGTCTCGAGCGAGAAGGCGTCGGGTTGAAGGAAGTTGAGGCTCAGGGCAGAGTGCGAGACCTGCGGGATCATCGCCTTGACTTGGGCGGGCGCCGCGTCGGCGACCGCCCACTGAACGTAGCCCAGGTAGCTTTGCCCGATGAGCACGATGGAATCACCGAACCAGGGCTGTTTGATCACCCACTCGATGGTGGCTAAGCCGTCGTCGCGTTCGTGCCGATACGGGTCGAACGCTCCGCCGGAGCCGAATCCGCCACGGGTGCTTTGGATCAGCACCTGGTAGCCGCGTTCGGCCAAAGGCCGTGCCAAAAGGTCGCCGACTCCGCGGCCGCGGCCGTACGGGGAGCGCAGCAGCGCGGTGGGCAGCCCATCGCCGCCGTCGCGCGGCGCCCACCGGTCTGCTAGCAGCTCGACGCCGTCGGGCATCCGTACCCGAAGGTTGCGCTCAATGATCACGTCGCGGGTCGCTGGGGGCGGCAGTTTGAGGTGGCGCTGCAGCAGATGACTGATCGGGTTCATCGGCCCTCCAATACGGGGTGGTTGAGAAACTCATCTTGGAATCTGTTTTGCCCGTTGGTCTTTCAAATGACCCATGCCGGAGGTTGGTGGTCAGAGTTCGGTGCTGCGCGGTGGGGTGGCGGTGCCGTGGATCCGCTGGGAGTGGGCCGCGAACGCTGGCGCGGCCAGCTGCTTGATAATGCGGCCGGTTTCGGCGGGCATGGTGGCGATGACCTGTGCGACGCTCGCGGGATCGCCCTCATACATCAGCATCCCGAGCATGAGTGGGAGGTGTTGCGGGTCCACGGCCGCCGATTCCTTCTCGAGGAACTCGTTCCACTCGGCGGCCGTGATGTGCTGCTCCATCAGCGGAACGACGCGGTCCTCCTCTGTGCTCAGGTGCTTCCTCAACGCAGGGATCAGCCTGTCGAGAACGTCGACCAGGCGCTGGCGGGATTCGTCGGTGGGGCTGTTGCGCCAGACGCTCAAC
>DASXMA010000212.1:0-36694 GCA_036495965.1 Mycobacterium sp. | reverse complement strand
TTCTGCACCGGCGTCGCCCCGGCCGAGCCGGGGATGCCGGATAGGCATTCCAGTCCGCCCAGACCGTGCTCGATAGCCGCGACAATCACGTCGTCCCACACCGCGCCCGCCTCTGCGCGCACCAGGCTGCCGTCGATGGCGATGGCGTTGTTTGCCAACTGCACCGCAGTCAGATCGGTCAGAGTATCGGCGATCACCAGGTTGGAGCCGCCGGCAAACACCAGTGGCGGGCCGCCGTCGCCGCCGTGTGCTTGGGAGTCCAGCTGCCGCACAACGGCCACCACATGTTCGGTGCTCGTGCATGTGACCAGGCGCCGTGCCACCGGTCCGATTCGCAACGTGGTCAACGGCGCCAGCGACACCGCCTCGGCGACATGCGCACCGGCAAACAGCGAACCGACCACGGCCCGTAACGGTAGCCTGGCCTGCTATGCCGCGTTCATTCGACATATCCGCCGACTGCGAAGGCGACGTCGAAGCGGTTCTTCAGGCGTACAGCAAGGAGGACTACTGGCTGGCCAGGCTCGCGGCTTCCGGTGTCGACGACGCGAAGCTGGAGTCGCTGCGAATCGGTGGTGAGTCCGGAAACGACGGCACCATCGACGTGATCACGCTGCAGGTGATCGACAGTCACAAGCTGCCGGCTCTGATCACGCAGATACACCGGGGCGATCTGTGCATCAAGCGCGAAGAAACCTGGAGCCCCGTCTCCGACGGCGTTGCGATGGCGACCGTCGCGGGATCGATCGTCGATGCTCCGGCGAATGTGTCGGGCAGTGCCGAGCTGTCTCCCACGGCGAAGTCGGGCGGCTCGCGGCTGGAGTGCCGGATCACCGTCCACGTGCGTGTCCCGCTCATCGGGGGAAAGTTGGAGAATTTCATCGGCGCCCGATTGGCCGACCTGGTGGTAGCAGAACAGCGGTTCACCACGGAGTGGATTGCAAACAACACCTAACCCACCGACAGCAGCGGCTCCTAAGCTGGCGCTCATGCGAATCGCGTTGGCACAGATCCTCAGTGGCACCGATCCGGCGCAGAATCTGCAACTGGTCCGCGAGTACGCCGGCCGGGCCGCAGACGCCGGCGCGAAGCTGGTGGTGTTCCCCGAGGCGACCATGTGCCGGTTCGGCGTCCCGCTGGGACCGATCGCCGAGCCCGTCGATGGGCCCTGGGCAGACGGTGTGCGACGGATCTCCACCGACTCAGGGATCACCGTGATCGCGGGTATGTTCACCCCGGCCGGTGACGGGCGAGTGAGAAACACGCTGATCGCGGCCGGGCCGGGGACTCCCAATGACCCGGACACCCACTACGACAAGATCCACCTCTACGACGCATTCGGCTTTACCGAATCGCGTACCGTCGCACCCGGGCACGAGCCGGTGGTGATCGCCATCGACGACGTGCGGGTGGGGTTGTCCGTTTGCTACGACATCCGCTTTCCCGCGCTCTACACCGAACTGGCGCGACGCGGCGCCCAGGTGATTGCCGTCTGCGCATCCTGGGGTTCGGGTCCCGGCAAACTCGAGCAGTGGACGCTGTTGGCCCGGGCCCGGGCGCTTGACTCGATGAGCTATGTCGTCGCGGCCGCTCAGGCCGACCCCGGCGACAGCTTGACCGGCCCGGGGTCCGACTCTGGCGCACCGACCGGAGTGGGCGGCAGCCTGGTGGCCTCGCCGTTGGGTGAAGTGGTTGCGTCGGCGGGCGCCCAGCCGCAACTTGTGGTCGCCGACATCGACGTCGACAGGGTAGCCAAGGCCCGCGAGAGCATCGCGGTGCTGCGTAACCACTCCAGCTTTGCTCGAATCGATAGGGCAGAATCGGTTGGGTGACGCACCCACCAGGCCCACCAGGCCCACCGAACGAGGGCCCGCCGACGTGGGGCCGTCCCCCCGGCAACCAGGGTCCCTTCGGCCAGCCTCCGACCGAGCGGCCGACCGAGCGGTTTCCTACCGGCGGACCTGCCCAACCGCCCCCACCCTCGCCGCACCAACCGCCTCCACCCCCGCCGCAGCCTGCGTCTGGTTCAGCGCCGCCGCCGCCGCGCGAACCGCAGACCGAACAGCTGGGTGCGACTCGTGCAGACACTCAGGGCCCCGGCCACCCACCTCCGCCCGTTCCGCCGGCGGGCCCGACGGAACGGTTCGCCACTCCCAACGAAGAGCCGGCATCGGTGAAAAGAAAACGAGGCTTCCGCGACCCACTATCCATCCTGCTCGTATGCGTCATCGTGGCTTCGCTCGTAATCGCGGGGCTGATCGGAGCCGAGCTGTACGTCCGTCACGTCGCTAACAACAAGGTCGCCGAGGCGGTGGCATGCGAGGTCAAGGATCAGGCCACGGCATCGTTCGGGGTGACGCCGCTGATGCTGTGGCAAATGGCCACCAAGCATTACACCAACATCTCGGTGTCGACGGCCGGCAATCAGATCCGCGACGCCAAGGGCATGAAGCTCACGCTCAACATCAAGGACGCCCGGCTCGATTCGACACCGAACTCCAAGGGCACCGTCGGATCGCTCGATGCCACCATCACCTGGACAGCTGACGGCATCAAGCAGTCGGTGCAGAACGCGATTCCGGTTCTGGGGCCCTTTGTCACCAACAGCGTGACCACCCACCCAGCCGACGGCACCGTCGAGTTGAAGGGAATGCTGGACGACATCACCGCCAAGCCGGTCGTCTCCGGCAACGGGCTGCAGTTGCAGATTGTCAGTTTCAACGCGCTCGGGTTCACCATGCCGAAAGAAAGCGTCCAGTCGACGCTGGACAAATTCACCTCCGATCAGACCAAGAACTTCCCGATGGGTATTCACGCGGACAACGTGCAGGTGACCGATACGGGCGTGGTGAGCCACTTCTCCACCCAGAACGCCGCGATCCCCAGCGGCAACGACAACGACCCCTGCTTCGCCAACCTCTGACGTCGTTAGCTGAGATCGTCCAGCACGGCTCGGGTGCCTGACAGGCCCAGCCTGGTCGCACCCGCGCTCAGCATCGCGACGGCGTCGGCGGCGGTACGGATACCGCCGCTGGCCTTGACCCCCAGCCGACCACCGACGGTTTTGGACATCAACGCGACGGCACGTACCGACGCCCCGCCCGCGGGATGAAACCCGGTTGACGTCTTGACGAAGTCCGCGCCGGCAGCTTCGGCGGCACGGCATACAGCGGCCAGCGTGCGCTCGTCGTCGCCCAGCAGCACCGCCGATTCCACGATCACCTTGAGCACGGCTCCGGCGGCGGCGGAGCGCACCGCTTCGATGTCGGACCGCACCGAGTCGAACTCACCGGCCAGTGCAGCACCGACGTCGATGACCATGTCGACCTCGCTCGCGCCGGACGCCACGGCCAGTGCGGCCTCTTGCGCCTTGACCGCCGACACATGCTTGCCAGACGGAAAACCTGCCACGGTCGCAACCCGCACACCGCCGCCACCGGCTTCGATTGCGACGGGCACCATCGACGGCGAGACGCAGACCGCATAGACGCCCAGTTCAGCGGCTTCGGTGACCAGCGCGGACACATCGGCCATGGTGGCCTCGGGTTTGAGCAAGGTGTGGTCAACCAGTGCCGCCAGCTGCGCCCTGCTGGGTTGGCTCGCCACTAAAACGGTCCTTCTTGGCCACCGGGGTTACAGGCGGAGGCGAACATTTCGGTGTCGTCGACGACCGGCCGCCACGGTTCGAGATTCCAGCTGGTCTTGCCCGGTTGCGCCATTTCGGCGAACTGCCAGTGGCAGATGAACTGCGCGCGCATGCCGGCGGTGTCGGCGTCCGGTGAAAACGCGAGTACCTCGGCCCACGCCTCATCGGCGGCCGCCGACGTCCCGGGCCGTCTGGCGGCCGCCCGGCCGGACGGCGTCGGGAAGACCCGCAAGCTGGCCAGGCCTCCCCACTGCGTCCACTCGGTGTGATCGATAAAAGGCGGCGAATACGAGGGGTTGGAGGGGGTCGCCTCGCCCGTGCCAGGGTCGGCCAGGGCGGGGGCTGCCGCAGATAGCCAGCACGCCAGGGCGACAAGCACTGCCGCCGGCAAGGCCAGCAGGGCTTTCATCGGAGTTAGCGGGACTTACCCTGAATTTCGAGGAGTTTGGGCCGTACGTCGACCAGATACACGCCCGCCGCGCAGGCTGCGATCGCCATGCCGAGCACGCCGAAAACGAAGCTCAGGATCGATGTCAGCGCGACAGCCAGGCCGAGGATCACCAGCCACACCGGCTTGGTCAGCTTGTCAGCGGCGGTATAGGCGTCGGTTCGCTGTAGCGCTGCATGCACGAACGCATACACCGCCGTCACCAAAACGGCGATCTGCAAGACCAACATGACGGTACCCACGAGGTGGCTCACGCCTTAAGGGTATGCGGGCAGCGTCCAAAACGTCGACTCCGAGTTGCCCGGAGGCAACTCGGAGTCGATTGTCTGGTTGTCCGAGTTGCCCCAGGGGCAACTCGGAGCCTGACTACTTCTGGGTGACCTTCTTGGCCGCCGACTTCTTGGCCGCAGCCTTCTTGGCCGGAGCCTTCTTCGCCGGCGCCTTCTTGGCCGCAGCCTTCTTCGCGGGGGCCTTCTTGGGCAGCTCGATGCCGACCAGCTTGGCCGCCCGCTCACCGACCGCGCGGGTCTGCGATGCGACGGTGCCCAAGGCCTCCTGGGTCAGCTCGACAGCCTGGTCCACGTAGCCCTCGGCGCGCGCCGACGCGTCGTCAAAGCCCGACTGGCTGCGCAGCCGCTCCAGGGCAGCCTCGCCGCGCTCGACCAGCTCGTTGTACCGGCTGGTCGCGGCCTCCACGTAGCCCTCGGCGGCCTTGCGCAGCTCGTCGGGGGTGAACCGCTCGCGCAGTTCGGTGAGCTGCTCGGGCAGGTCCTCCTGCAGCTTGGCGAGGCGAGCACGCCGCTCCTCGACCCGGCTGCGGGTCTCGGTGCGGGTCTCCTCGGCACGGTCACGCAAGTTGGCGATCAAGTCGTTGACGGTGGCCAGGGCCAGGTCGGCCGCGCCAAGCGCGGCAAGCAACGGAGCGCGCAGGTCGTCGATGTTGGTGTTTTCCGCCATTGTTTTTCCTTTCATTATTTGCTTCGTATCGGTGTTACTGACGTGTGTGGTGGAAGTTGGCGCAAGCGTCGGCTCCTCTGCGAGGAGTAATCAAGACCCGCGGATTGACATGGCACGCGACTTGCTGGAGAACCTCCTGGTTGGTCGGGTCGATTGATGGGATTGTTGATCTGCTGGCCGCCAGATCGGGCCAGCTCAGCCGCAACCTGGAACGATTAGTTCGCTTCCTTCTGGGTAACCGAACGGCCCGTCGTCTATACGTCATTGGCGCGATTGGAGAAGCCTGGCTGTGGCGGTTCGGCCCAGTCGACTGCGCACCGGTGCCGGCCAAAACGGGCTGAATCAGTCGCTGTCGTGGGTCGGACACTCCTCATGGATGGATTCATTTTGTTGGGCAAATGACGCGTAGATGTCGAGCAGTATTTGCTTCTGACGCTCGGTGATCGCGGTGTCAGTGATGATCGCGTCACGGACCTGACTGGTCTCGCGGGGCTCCAGGATCCCGGCTCGCACGTAGAGCACCTCCGCCGAAATTCGCAACGCTTTCGCAATTTGGTTCAGCACGTCGGCGGACGGTTTGCGAAGTCCACGCTCCACCTGGCTGAGGTAGGGATTGCTGACACCGGACCGTTCGGCAAGTTGCCGCACCGAGACCTGCGCGTTCTCCCGCAGGTCGCGGATGAAGCTGCCGATGTCGGAAGCCGCGGTCGACACCTTCGCGGAGAGCTTCTCCTCGGGTGCCATTGCGTACTCCTGGGTCTGACGGTTGATCTTGACGCCACCAGATTACGGACAAGTGCTTGCTTTTGCAAGCACTTGTTAGCACCCCTAGAAAAACAGCTGCGCGACCGCGTAGATCAGCAGCCCCGCCAGCGAACCGACCACGGTTCCGTTGATCCGGATAAACTGCAGGTCTCGGCCGACGTGCAGTTCGATCCGCCGGCTGGCCTCCTCGGCGTCCCAGCGCTCGATCGTCTCGGTGATGATCGCTGTGATCTCCACCCCATACTGCGAGACCAGATGCTGGGCTGCCCGAACTATCCAGTTGTCGACCTTGTCGCGCAGGTCGGCGTCGTCGCGCAGTGATTCTCCAACGCGAACCACCGTGTCCGCGATGCGGGTCCGCAACGCGCTGGACGGGTCATCGACGCCCTCGAGCACCAGCCGTTTCAGCGTCTTCCATGCCGTCGCGGCGGCGTTGGCGATCTCGTCGCGAGCCATCAACTGCTCTTTGATCGCCTCGGCCCGCGCGATGGTATCCGGGTCGTGCTGCAGGTCGTCGGCGAACTCGAACAGGAAGCGGGTCGCCGAACGGCGCAGTTCGTGGTCGGGGTTGCGGCGCACCTTATCGGTGAAGTCCATCAACTCGCGGTGGATGCGGTCACCGACGAGATGGTCGATGAATCGAGGCGACCAGGTCGGCGAGTCGCGCTCAACCACCCGCTGGATGATCTCGCCGGCATTGAGCGACCACTGAAACGCCCTGTCGGCGAGCAACTGGATCAGGGCTTCCTGCCGGTTCTCGGCCAGCAGCGTAGCTAGCACCCGGCCCACCGGCGGACCCCACTGTGGTTCGGCGATGCGGCGCACGATCATCCGGTCGATCACCTGCTGGACGTCCTCGTCACGCAACAGCTCCACCAAGACCCGAAGTATGGTCGCCGTCTCGCTCGCCACCCGCTCGGCGTGCGAGGGCTCCGACAGCCACTTACCGAGCCGGCCGGACACCTGCGCGTCGCGCAGCTTGGTCTCCACCACCGGCGCCGACAGGAAGTTCTCTCGCACGAAGGTGCCCAGGCCTTCCCCGAGCTGGTCCTTTTTGCGCTTGATGATCGCCGTGTGCGGGATGGGAATGCCCAGCGGGTGCTTGAACAACGCTGTAACGGCGAACCAGTCCGCCAGAGCGCCGACCATGCCGGCCTCCGCGGCGGCACCAACGTAGCCCACCCAGGCGCCCACGCTGGTGTGGGCCTGCGCCCAGCGGCACGCGAGGAACACGCCGGTGGCACCGATCAAGAAACTCAGTGCCACCATTTTCATCCGGCGCAGCGCCACTCGCCGTTCGGCGTCGGCCACCGGATCAGCCCCGGCGAACGACTCCGCCAAGGACGCGCGAGGCCGACGCGCCGAGGTTGGCGACGCGATCAAGTCCGGCCCCCGCGTCGGCGAGCCTGGGACATCGGCTCTGTGTGCCACCACACCATCATCTATCGCCGCGGGGGATTAGTGTGACTGCACTGCCCAGGCGCCTGTTCTCCGGTGCCCGGCGATCCAGCAGCCGGACCCCCACAGGCCGTAGTATCGAGGGCGTCTAGGGAATGGGAATCGGCGACAGTGGCAGAGCAAATCCCGGCTGTAACCGTCAAGATGGATGGTCGCAAGCGGCGCTGGCATCAGCACAAGGTGGACCGACGCAATGAGCTGGTAGACGGCACAATTGAGGCGATCCGCCGGCAAGGTCGCTTCCTGAGCATGGATGACATCGCGGCGGAAATCGGCGTCTCCAAAACCGTGCTCTACCGCTACTTCGTCGACAAGAACGACCTGACGACGGCCGTCATGATGCGCTTCACGCAGACGACGCTGATTCCCAATATGGCGGCGGCATTGTCGTCGAACCTGGATGGTTTCGATCTGACACGCGAGGTCATCCGGGTCTACGTCGACACCGTGGCAGACGAGCCCGAGCCGTACCGATTCGTGATGGCCAACAGCTCGGCCAGCCACAGCAAAGTGATCGCCGACTCCGAGCGGATCATCGCCCGGATGCTCGCGGTGATGATGCGCCGCCGTATGCGACAGGCCGGAATGGACACCGGCGGCGTGGAGCCGTGGGCCTACTTGATCGTCGGCGGCGTGCAGCTGGCCACCCACTCGTGGATGTCGGACCCGCGGATGAGCCGCGACGAGCTGATTGACTACCTGACCATGCTCAGTTGGAACGCGCTGTGCGGGATCGTCGGGGTCGGCGGATCACTGGAGAAGTTCCGGGCGGAGCCGCATCCGTCGCCGATCGTTCCTCCGCGGTCGCGTTGAGGCCGGTCTAGGCTTTAGGAATGCCTGAGGTGAGCGTGGGCTCACGGCTGCGGTCGTGGGCATACGCACTTCGCACCACCAACCCGCCACCGGATGGGCCGATCGACACCGTCACACGGTGGCTGGTCGTCACGCGCGCGGCAGTGCTGCCGATGACCCTGGTTTCCGGCCTGGTGGCGGTGCTGCTGGCGGTTGGAAAGCCTGGCCTGGATTGGCGCTGGCTGGTGCTGGCCGTGTTGGGAATCACCTTGGCGCACACCGCCAATAACCTGATGAACGATCTCTACGACACTCAGGTCGGTACCGACAGCGCCAGCTACCCGCGCGCGCTCTACGCCCCGCACCCGGTGCTGTCCGGGCTGATCAGCCGCCGCACGCTGGGGCTGGCCATTCTGCTGGTGAACGTCGCCGACCTGGCGATCCTGGTCACGCTGACGTGGGCCCGCGGCTGGCCCGTGATCGCCTTTGCACTCAGCGGGTTTGCACTGAGCGTCGCTTACACAGCCCCACCGCTGCGCCTGAAGAAGCGCGGCCTCGGCGAACCCGACGTTTTCGTCGTCTGGGGTCCGCTGATGGTGTGCGGAACGTATTACTCGGCAGTGGGCGCGGTCGGCTGGAACATCTTGCTGGCGTCACTGCCCTATGGCTTGTTGTGCACGACGGTGCTGATGGGGAAGCACATCGACAAGATCCCGTACGACGAGCCGCTCGGGATCCGGACGCTGCCGGTTCTGCTCGGCGAGGCGCGCGCCCGCGTTGTGACGCTGGGCATGATGGTCGGCTTCTATGTGCTCGTCGCTGTCGCCGTCGCGGTTGGGGCGATGCCCTGGTCCGCGCTGGTCGTTGCCTTGGCGCTGCCCCGGCTGGCGAAGGTATGGCCATACTTCCGCCGTCCCAGGCCCGACGAGCCGCCACCGAAGTTCCCGGTGTGGCCGCTGTGGTATGCGGCGCTGGCGTGGGTGCACGTGCGGCAGGCGGGTGCACTGCTCGTCGTGGGCCTCGCGATCGGCGCTGTACTGCGTGTTTGGTGAATTAAAACCGGGCGGCTGTGACCCATAGCCCAGTGCACAGGGGCGACTTGAAGAGCTGCAACGACTAGCATGCGTTGAATACATCGGGGGCCAGAACGAGACGTCGCGCGTCCAACGTCCTGAATGCATCCGAGAAACAGAAAGGCTCTCTCGTCATGGCCGTGCAGCTCACGCCGCATTTTGGGAACGTGCAAGCGCATTATGACCTCTCGGACGACTTCTTCCGGCTTTTCCTGGACCCCACCCAGACCTACAGCTGTGCATACTTCGAGCGTGACGACATGACGCTGCAGGAGGCGCAGCTCGCCAAAATCGACCTATCGCTGTCCAAGTTGCATCTAAAGCCAGGGATGACGCTGCTGGACATCGGGTGCGGCTGGGGCGAGACCATGAGACGCGCCGTTGAGAAATACGACGTCAACGTCGTGGGTCTGACGTTATCAGAGAACCAGGCCGAGCATGTCAAGAAAACGTTCGACCAAATGGACACCCCCCGCTCCACGCGGGTGTTACTGGAGGGCTGGGAGAAGTTCCACGAGCCGGTCGACCGAATCGTCTCGATCGGCGCCTTCGAGCACTTCGGCCGCCAACGCTATAGCCGCTTCTTCGAGATGGCCTATCAGGTGCTGCCCGCCGACGGCGCGATGCTGCTACACACCATCGGCCGCCCCAGCTTCAAAGACGCCAGGGCGCGTGGCCTGACGTTGACCCACGAAATCGTTCACTTCAGTCAGTTCATCCTGGCCGAGATCTTCCCCGGCGGCTGGCTGCCAACAATTCCGTCGGTCGAAGAGCACGCGACCGCGACCGGCTTCAAGGTGACTCGGGTCCAGTCGCTGCAACCGCATTATGCGCGCACCCTCGACATCTGGGCCGCCGAACTGGAGGCCAACAGGGAGAAGGCGATCGCGATCCAGTCGCAAGAGGTATACGACCGCTACATCAAGTACCTGACTGGCTCCGCGCAGCTGTTCCGCCAGGGCTACACCGACGTCGCCCAGTTCACATTGGAGAAGTAAGTAGGCCGACGCCGGCCGACGACGCAGGGCGCAGCGCCCTGCAGGCTGATGTCTATTTCGTCAGGGTGAACTGGCCGACGTTGCTGATGCCCTTGCGGAAGAAATTCTCGCACCCGGTCAGATAATGCATATAGCGGTCGTATACCTCTTGCGACTGGATCGCTATCGCCTTCTCCTCGTTGGCCTCCAAATTGGCCGCCCAAATGTTCAGCGTGCGCGCGTAATGCTCTTGCAGCGTTTGCACATTTTCGACTGAGAACCCGGCGTTCCCGGCGAAGTCGAAGATATCTTCCTGCGCCGGCAACTGTCCGCCCGGGAAAATTTCAGTAGCTATGAACCGCGTGAACCGCACATCGCTCATCGTCAGCTTGATGCCGAGCTCGTGCATTTTTTTCTGGCTATACGAGAAAATCGTGTGCAGCAACATCCGCCCGTCATCGGGGAGGATGTTGTAGGCGCGATCGAAGAACGCGGCATAACGCTCCATCTTGAACGCTTCGAAAGCGCCGATGGTGACGATCCCGTCGACCCTGTCCTCGAATTCCTCCCAGCCCTGCAGCCGCACCTCGATGTTGCGTTGCGTTGGCAGCCCGGCCAGTTTGGCCCTGCTGTACTCGAACTGATTACGGCTGAGCGTGATTCCGATGACGTTGACGTCGAACTTCTGGATCGCTCGGATCAGTGCCCCACCCCAACCGCAACCAATGTCGAGCAATGTCATCCCTGGCTCGAGGTTCAGCTTCCCCAACGCCAGGTCGAATTTGGCGTTTTGGGCTTCTTCGAGGGTCATGTCGTCACGCTCGAAGTACGCGCACGTGTAACCCATGGTCGGATCTAGGAATAACGCGAAAAACTTGTCGGAAACATCATAGATGGATTGCGACTCTTCGTAATACGGCCTCAACTGAGTCATGCGTGGCAGACACCTCTCGTTGTTTGTCGCGAGCATGCTACCCGAATCACCCCACGGTGTCGCACGGGCTCAATCGACAGTGCAAGCGCGTCAGTAGCTGTAGAAGCCTTGGCCCGATTTCTTGCCCAGCAGACCCGCCTCGACCATCCGGAGCAGCAGTGGCGGCGGGCCGTAATGCGGCTCCTTGAATTCCTCGAACATCTTGTCCGCGATCAGCTTCAGCGTGTCCAGTCCAACAAGATCGGACAGCCGCAGCGGGCCCATCGGGTGCGACAGCCCGGCAACAACGGCCTTGTCGACATCTTCGACGGTGGCGAAACCCGCCTCGACCATGCGGATCGCCGACAGCAGGTACGGCACCATTAGCGCGTTCACTACAAAACCGGAGCGGTCGGAGCAGCGCACGACCTGTTTGCCCAGAACGGCACTCGCGAACTCCTCGGTGCGAGTGGCCGCGGCTTCGTCGGTGACCAGCGTGCTCACCAGCTCGACCAGCGGTAGCACCGGGACCGGATTGAAAAAGTGCAGGCCCAGCACGCGTCGTGGATTTTTGGTGGCTGCGGCGATCTTCATGATCGGGATGCTCGACGTGTTCGACGCCAGCACCGCGTCGGGGTCGGTGATGACGCGGTCGAGTTCGGAGAAGATCTTGGCCTTGACCGCTTCATCCTCGACGATGGCCTCGATCACCAGTTGCCGGTCGGCCAAGTCATTCAGGTTCGTGGTGAAGGTCAACTTGTCGAGTGCGCGGTCGCGCTCTCGCTCGGTCACCTTGCCCGCGCTGACGCCGCGCTCCAACGACTTCACTATGCGGTTGCGTCCCGCCGTGATCAACTCCTCGGTGGGCTCGAACACCGTTACGCCGACACCGGCGCGGACAGAGACTTCGGCGATGCCAGACCCCATCTGCCCGGCGCCGACAACCCCAACCCGCTGGATCGCTGCGTCACTCACTGTTTTCTCTCCCGAGTCGTATTGTCGTGCACCGCAATAGGCCCCGCCCAGCCAACGTTGGCTGGGCAGGGCCTATGCTGTCAACTTCTCAGTGCATCGAGGATGCTCGCTGACTAAGCCCGCTCATCCTCAGTGGCTCAAGCCTTCGGTTCCGCTTCCTCGTCGCGGGTTACACCCGCTCCTTGTCAGTGGAACTGTCCCTCTTCGGTCGAGCCGGTCAGAGCGGTGGTCGACGAGCTCGGGTCCACCGTGGTGGCGATGCGGTCGAAGTAACCGGCACCGACCTCGCGCTGGTGCTTGGTCGCGGTGTAACCGCGCTCCTCGGCGGCGAACTCGCGCTCCTGCAGCTCGACGTACGCGCTCATCTGGTTGCGGGCGTAGCCGTAGGCCAGGTCGAACATCGAGTAGTTCAGCGCGTGGAAGCCGGCCAGCGTGATGAACTGGAACTTGAATCCCATTGCCGCAAGCTCTTTTTGGAACTTCGCGATGGTGGCGTCGTCGAGGTGCTTGCGCCAGTTGAACGACGGCGAGCAGTTGTATGCCAGCATCTGGTCCGGGAACTCGGCTTTGACGCCCTCGGCGAACTTGGCGGCCAGCTCGAGATCCGGTGTGCCGGTCTCCATCCAGATCAGGTCCGAGTAGGGCGCGTAGGCCTGGGCCCGGGCGATGCAGGGCTCGAGGCCGTTCGTAACCCGGTAGAAGCCTTCCTTGGTCCGCTCACCGGTGATGAAAGGCTGGTCGCGCTCGTCGACATCGGACGTGATCAGCGTGGCGGCTTCGGCATCGGTCCGGGCGATCACGACGGTCGGAACGCCGCAGACATCGGCGGCCAGGCGAGCCGAGGTCAGCGTGCGGATGTGCTGCTGGGTCGGGATGAGCACCTTGCCACCGAGGTGACCGCACTTCTTCTCCGACGCGAGCTGGTCCTCCCAGTGCGACCCCGCAACACCCGCGGCGATCATCGCCTTCTGCAGCTCATAAACGTTCAGTGCACCGCCGAAGCCGGCCTCGCCGTCGGCGACGATCGGCGCCAGCCAGTTCTCCACCGACCGGTCGCCCTCGACCTTTGCGATCTCGTCCGCACGAAGCAGTGCGTTGTTGATCCGGCGGATAACCTGCGGCACCGAGTTGGCCGGGTACAGGCTCTGGTCGGGGTAGGTGTGGCCGGACAGGTTGGCGTCACCGGCGACCTGCCAGCCCGACAGGTAGATGGCCTTCAGGCCGGCGCGAACTTGCTGGACGGCCATGTTGCCCGTCAACGCACCCAACGCGCTGATCCACTCCAGGTCGTGCAGTTGCTCCCACAGCACCTCCGCGCCACGGCGGGCCAGGGTGTGCTCCTCGACCACGCTGCCCTGCAGCGCGACGACGTCCTCGGCGGTGTAGGTGCGGGTGGTGTCCTTCCAGCGCGGGTTGGTGTCCCAGTCATGCTGGATCTGCTCGGCGCTCTTCGGCGTGCCAACGACAGACATTGGGCTTACTCCTTCAGGATCTAAATGGTGAATGGTTGACGCCACTCCGCCGTTCAGCGGTAGCTGGAGGCTCAACTTCACTGGCGTGCTAACTCGACCATGGCACAGCTTGTTTATGTCGGTCCACCCGTTTCATTTGCCAATTTCGGCAACGACTTTCCATGATTTTGCAAATTTTGCGAAGGGGCTGTCAAACTTAACCGTTTCAGAAGCTACCGGTCAGTAACCACAAAGCCGCAGGTCAGCGCGCGAACCTGAGCAAGTCGCTTATCCGAGCCGTATCGGCTACAGCGAGAAGAGCGCGGCGACGGCTTTCGTCTCGTCGCCAACGGCATATGTGAGCGTTGTAACAGGCCGATCGGCCAGGCCAGGACCGAACTGATCGGTGGAGCCGGCCGGGTGAACGTGCGAGATGATCTCGAGCTTGTCCCCCAAGGCGACCGGCGCCTCGTGCTCGATGGTGGTGCGCAGCCGTCCCTGCAGCAATTCGGGATGCGAGGCCAAGTAGTCCTCGATCACGCTCCAGTACACCGAGTTGTTCATGTGGTCGAACAGGTCGATATCGGTGACTCGGACGGGGAACTCGTGGATCTCCGACGCGTCGTCGCGGCCGCCGGGTTTCAAATAGCCCTTCCACCGCAGCCGATCAATGGAGGTGGTCTTGTGCAAACCTGCCAGAAAGTCGTCAGCGATGCGCGCAGGCATCTGGGTTTCCCGGTTCATGTTGATCCAGAAGGCCTCGGATTCGATCAAGCCGCCCTTGCGTCCGTCGATGCGGACCCGCATCTCACACCACCGGTTCGAGGTGCCCGAGCACCAACGCCGACACCGCAGCATGTCCTGGAACTCGATCGGGCGGATTAGGTCGACCATGGTGCGGCGGACGATCCACAGCGGGTGGGTCTCCTCGAAGCCCATCTCGCGCAGCTGGTCCGAGCCGATGTCCTGGATGTGCCGGGCGCCTGCGTCCAGCCGGAGCCGGACGGTGCGGTCGATGTCGCCGACACGAAGCGGCCATTCGCGGTCGAATACATCGGGGTGGCCGTCGGGCACCGGCATCATCATTTTGTCCAGGCTCACGGCTTCTCCCGTTTCCTCCTCGTCAGCACACCAAAATCTACCGCGGGGTCCCGACGCGAATCATGCCAATGGCATCTCTGAAACACCAATCGCGACCAATAGTACCGCGATGCCAACTCTGCAAACCGTGTCTTCACAGCGGCGAGTACGCTTACCTAAGTGTCCAAAACATTCGTCGGCTCGCGCGTTCGCCAGTTGCGCAGTGAGCGCGGATTCAGTCAGGCGGCGCTGGCCCAGATGCTGGAGATCTCGCCCAGCTACCTCAACCAGATCGAGCACGATGTTCGGCCGCTAACGGTGGCCGTGCTGCTCCGGATTACTGAGGTGTTCGGGGTGGACGCGACCTTCTTCGCACCCCACGACGACACTCGGCTGGTCGCCGAGCTGCGCGAGGTCACGATGGATCGTGACCTGGGCATCGACGTCGACCCGCCCGAGGTCGCCGAAATGGTCAGCGCTCATCCCGCGTTGGCCCGAGCGGTGGTCAACCTGCACCGGCGCTACCGGATCACCACCGCGCAGCTCGCTGCGGCCACCGAGGAGCGGTTCTTCGACGGCAGTGGCAGCGGGTCGATCACCATGCCCCACGAAGAGGTGCGCGACTACTTCTACCAGCGCCAGAACTATCTGCACGAGCTGGACACCGCCGCCGAAGACCTCACCACCCAGATGCGGTTGCATCACGGCGACCTGGCCCGCGAGCTGACCCGCCGGCTCACCGAGCTGCACGGCGTGCATATCAACCGGCGCATCGATCTCGGTGACACCGTGCTGCACCGCTATGACGCCGAGACCAAGACGCTGGAAATCAGCAATCATCTCTCGTTGGGTCAGCAGGTATTCAAGATGGCCGCAGAACTTGCCTACCTCGAGTTCGGTGACCTGATCGACAGCATGGTCGAAGAGGGCAAGTTCACCAGCGACGAGTCGCACACGCTGGCCCGGCTGGGGTTGGCCAATTACTTCGCCGCGGCCGCGGTACTGCCCTACCGTCAATTCCACGACGTCGCCGAGAATTTCCGCTACGACGTCGAGCGGCTGTCGGCGTTCTACTCGGTGAGCTATGAAACCGTCGCGCACCGGCTTTCGACGCTGCAACGGCCGTCGATGCGGGGCGTTCCGTTCTCGTTCATCCGCGTCGACCGAGCCGGCAACATGTCAAAACGCCAGTCCGCCACCGGCTTTCACTTCTCTTCGAGCGGTGGCACCTGCCCGTTGTGGAACGTCTACGAAACGTTCGCCAACCCGGGCAAGATCCTGGTGCAGATCGCCCAGATGCCAGACGGCCGCAACTACATGTGGGTGGCCCGTACCGTGGAACGCCGCGCTGCGCGGTATGGTCAGCCGGGCAAAACCTTCGCGATCGGGCTGGGCTGCGAACTTCGGCACGCGCACCGGCTCGTCTACTCGGAAGGACTCGACTTGTCGGGGGACCCGAACATCACGGCCACACCGATCGGCGCGGGTTGCCGTGTCTGCGAACGCGACAACTGTCCGCAGCGGGCGTTCCCCGCGCTGGGACGCGCACTCGATCTCGACGAACACCGCAGCACCGTGTCCCCGTATCTGGTGAAGCAACCATGACCACGCCTGGAAACGGCCAAGTCGCCCGCATCCCGTCGGGCCGGTTTCGCGAGCTGGGGCCGATCAACTGGGTGATCGCAAAACTGGGCGCGCGCACGGTCGGTGCTCCGGAGATGCACCTGTTCACGACCCTGGGTCAGCGCCGGCTGCTGTTCTGGGCCTGGGCGTTCTACGGCGCCCGACTGCTACGAGGACGACTGCGGCCCGTCGACACCGAGCTGGTGATCCTGCGGGTCGCACATCTGCGCGCCTGCGAATACGAGCTGCAGCACCATCGCCGGATGGCCCGCAAAGCAGGGCTGGACGCGAACATGCAGGCCACGATTTTCGCCTGGCCTGACGCGACAGCGGGTTCCGGGCCCGGACTCACCGACCGGCAACAGGCGCTGCTGAAGGCGACGGATGAGTTCGTCACAGACCGGACGATCAGCGGCGCTACCTGGCAGCAGCTGGCAACTCACCTAGATCGGCGACAACTGATCGAATTCTGCTTGCTCACAAGCCAATACGACGGGCTCGCCGCGACGATGTCCGCACTCGACATCCCGCTGGACAACCCACACTAGCTACAGGTAGATGTCGGCCAGTACGGCCAACGTCAATACCACGGGAAGTATCGGCAGGCCGAAGGCAAACGCTGCCCATAGGCGATTACCGCGCCGGCGCAGCCACCAACCCCACACCCCGGCGCAGATTCCCAACACAACCGACAGGGCCAACACCAGCGGACCCCACTGGCCCGCCGCCGCATTGTCACCGATCGAAATGGCGATCAGCCACAGCACGTAGCCGATGGCCACACCGCCAATGGCGCCGACAATGATCTCGCTGCGAATCATCTGATTGGTCAGAAGTTGATCATGTGGCCGATCAGGCCGTGGAAGCACTCCTGCAATGCCTCTGACATAGTCGGATGGGTGTGCACGTTGCGTGCCAGCTCGTTAGCCGTCAGATCCCACTTCTGCGCCAACGTGAGCTCCGGTAGCAGCTCGGACACGTCATGGCCGACCAAGTGCCCGCCCAGCAGCTCCCCGTACTTGGCGTCGGCGACCAGCTTGACGAAACCACTGGGATCGCCCACGCCGTGCGCTTTGGCGTTCGCGGTGAACGGGAACTTGGCAACCACGACGTCATAGCCTTCGTCGCGAGCCTGCTCCTCGGTGAGCCCGAAGCTGGCAACATTCGGTTGACAGAACGTCGCGCGGGGCAACATGCGGTAGTCACCGAGCGCCAAAGTCTCTGCGCCCGCAATGGTTTCGGCCGCCACCACGCCCTGTGCCTCGGCGACATGCGCTAGCATCAACAGCCCGGTGACGTCGCCGATCGCATAGATGTGGTCGACGTTGGTGCGCATGTAGTCGGTGATCCCGATGGCCATGGCGTCGGTCAACGCGACACCGGCCTTGTCCAGTCCGTAGCCCTCGACGTTGGGCGCAAAACCGATGGCCTGCAACACCTTTTGAGCCTTGAGCTCCTCGGATTTACCGTCCTTGCTGATCGCCACCCTGACCACTGAACCATCGTCGGTGATGGAGTCGACTCTGGTCTCGGTCAGGATCTTGACGCCCAGCTTCTTGAACTGCTTCTCGACCTCCTTGGACACCTCGGCGTCCTCGTTGGGCAGCGCGCACGGCAGGAATTCGACGACGGTCACGTCGACGCCGTAGTTCTTCAGCACGTAGCCGAACTCCATGCCTATCGCCCCGCAACCGGCGATGATGATCGACTCCGGCAGCTCGCGGGACAGGATCAATTCCTCGTAGGTGACCACGTTCTCGGACAGCGACGTCCCCGGCACCAGGCGGGTGCTGCTGCCGGTGGCGATGATCACGTTGTCGAACGTGACCGTTTCGGTGCCCCCGTCATTTAGGTCCACCGACAACGTGTACGGGTCGGTGAATCGGCCGTACCCGTGAATCTCGGTGATCTTGTTCTTCTTCATCAGGAAGTGCACACCGGCGACGCGGCCCTCGGCCACTTTGCGGCTGCGGTCGAAGGCGACCCCGTAATCGAAGGTGGCCTCGCCGCTGATGCCAAAAGTCTTCGCCTCTTTGGTGAAGATGTGGACGAGTTCGGCGTTGCGCAGTAGCGCCTTGGACGGGATGCAGCCAACGTTGAGGCAGACTCCGCCCCAGTACTTCGGTTCGACGACTGCGGTGTTCAGCCCCAGCTGTGCGGCACGAATGGCTGCCACATATCCGCCCGGACCGGCCCCGAGGACGACGACGTCATAGTGAGTCACGGCCCCTACCCTAATGGCCGCCCAGGTGGACCGTTAATACGGAATGATGCCGATCAGGCAATGGCCCGTCCTTGCGCAGTAGTAATAGCCGTAGAGCGGCGCCGCAGCGACCACGGAGGCAAACGGCCCCGACATCACCGCGAGCGACAACGCCGAGATGATCGGCCTGCCCTGCACCATCGCCAGCATCACGCCACCCACCACGCATACGACGACATAGACCAGGACCATGAAGACCGCGGGCGTCTTGTTGATCGTGTGATACCACCAATAGAACAGACTCAGCCCGACCTCGCTGGTGGCGATCCACACACCGAGGATCACCAGCACCAATTTCCACCACTTCAGGTATTGGTAGCGACCGGGAACGGTGACCGACTGCACCGGCGCGCCGGACGGCTCGGTCTCCAAATCTTTCGCGGAATCCTCTTCCGCAGCCGGTGTCTCCGGCTCCTCCTTGGGTTGAGGAATCGGCTGCGAGCCAGTGTCGTCGAAGTCCGGCCTGAACGGCACCGACTGTTCGCCGGTGTCATCGAAGTCCGGCACGAACGCCTCAGTCCGAGGATGCGAGTCGCGGTCGTCGTCAGGCACCGGACGCCACCCGCAGAGCGACGAGCACACCGAACCAACCCGGCGCCAGCGCCAGCATGAACGCGCCCGCCATCGTGACCCATCGACGCCCGGAGAACAGGATCGTCAGCAACCCGATCACACTGGGAATCCCCACCACCAGCGCAATGGCGACGTCCGGGCGGATCCTCGCATGGATCACCACGGTGAACGCCACCCCCGCCAGCAATCCGACCGCGCTGCCAATCAGCATGGCGCTGGCCAGCAGCCAGGGACGCGGAAGGGGGATCACGGTGACGACCTTACTGCGGTTCCCTACTCCCAGTGGGGCACCTTCCCGGCGCGGCTCCCTGAATCAAAAGCCACCACCTGGCCACGCACGGACGGGCGTTCGCCCCGCTCATAAGCGGCGCCGGTGATCACCGGTACACCCTGCAGTTCGGCCTTTTCATCGTCGGTGAACACCCGGCCGCGACTGAGGAATCGCATGCCCTCCGGTGCTTCCAGGCTGAAGCCGCCACCACGGCCGGGCACCACGTCGATGACCAGCTGGGTGTGCTTCCACGCCTCGAACTGCGGCCCGGAAATCCACACCGGAACCCCTTCTGAACTTTGCGGGCCGACCTCGAGCACGCCGAGCAACACGTCGCGGTCACCGACCAGGAAATCCCCGCGCGGGTAGCACATCGGCGACGACCCGTCACAGCAGCCGCCGGACTGGTGGAACATCACCGGACCATGGCGCTCCTGGAGCCGCGCCAGCAGTTCGGCGGCAGCGGCGGTGATCAGCACCTGCGGCGTGCCCATCAGTACAGTCCGAGCCCCTTGTCCGAGTAGGACACCAGCAGATTCTTGGTCTGCTGGTAGTGCTCGAGCATCATCTTGTGATTCTCCCGACCGATGCCGGACTGCTTGTAGCCGCCGAATGCCGCGTGCGCGGGGTAGAGGTGGTAGCAGTTGACCCACACCCGGCCGGCCTTGATGTCGCGGCCGGCCCGGTAGGCGGTATTGCCGTCGCGGCTCCACACCCCGGCACCCAGACCGTAGAGGGTGTCGTTGGCGATGGAGATCACGTCGTCGTAATCGGAAAACGACGTCACCGCCACCACCGGTCCGAAGATCTCCTCCTGGAAGATCCGCATCTTGTTGTTGCCGGCAAAGATCGTCGGCTGCATGTAGAAGCCGCCGGACAGGTCACCACCCAGCTCGGCGCGCTCGCCGCCGGTGACAATCGTGGCGCCCTCGTCCTTGCCGATCTCGATGTAGGACAACACCTTTTCCAGTTGGTCGTTGGACGCCTGGGAACCCAGCATCGTCTCGGTGTCCAACGGGTCGCCCTGCCGGACCGCCTTGGCGCGGATCGCAGCCAGCTCCAGGAACTCGTCGTAGATGTCAGCCTGGATCAGGCCGCGCGACGGACAGGTGCAGCATTCGCCCTGGTTGAGGGCGAAGCCAGTGAACCCCTCCAACGCCTTGTCCAGGAAGTCGTCGTGCGCGGTCATGACATCGGAGAAGAAGATGTTGGGGCTCTTGCCGCCCAGTTCCAGCGTGACCAGGATCAGGTTCTGGCTCGCGTACTGCATGATCAGCCGCCCGGTGGTGGTCTCCCCGGTGAATGCGACCTTGGCGATCCGGTTGCTCGAGGCCAGCGGTTTGCCCGCCTCGGCTCCGAATCCGTTGACCACGTTGACCACCCCGGGCGGCAGCAGATCGGCGATCAGCGACATGAAGTACAGCACCGACGCGGGTGTCTGTTCGGCCGGCTTGAGCACCACCGCGTTGCCCGCGGCCAACGCCGGCGCGAGTTTCCAGGTGGCCATCAGGATCGGGAAGTTCCACGGAATGATCTGCCCCACCACGCCCAGCGGCTCATGGAAGTGGTAGGCCACGGTGTCCTGATCGATCTGCGACAGCGAGCCCTCCTGCGCGCGGATCGCCCCGGCGAAATACCGGAAATGGTCCACCGCCAACGGGATGTCGGCGGCCATCGCTTCTCGGATCGGCTTGCCGTTGTCCCACACCTCGGCCAGCGCCAGCGCGGCCTTGTTTTCCTCCATGCGGTCGGCGATCTTGTTCAGGATCGCCGCCCGCTCGCCGGGCGCTGTCTTGCCCCAAGCCGGCGCCGCCGCATGCGCGGCGTCGAGCGCCTTTTCGATATCGGCGTCGTCGGAACGGGCCACTTCGCAGAACGTCTGACCGGTCACCGGCGTCGGGTTCTCGAAATAGCGGCCGCCCACCGGCGCGACCCACTGGCCCCCGATGAAGTTCTCGTACCGGGATTCATATGACATCAAAGCCCCGGCGGCACCTGGACGTGCGAAAACAGTCATCTGCTCGGCTCCTCGCTCTCTCCGCATGCGATGTAACTCACACTACCGCCGCGGGCCACAATGGCTTCCATGACTTCTGAGGCTGCTGCTGACGGTGACCACACGTCTGAGGACCCGCACCTGTGGCTCGAGGAAGTCACCGCCGAGGAGGCGCTGGATTGGGTTCGGGCCCGCAACGAACCGACGCTGGCGGAATTCCGCGATGCGCGGTTCGAGCACATGCGCACCGAGGCGCTCGAGGTGTTGGACACCGACACAAGAATCCCCTACGTCGTCCGTCGCGGAGAATACCTGTACAACTTCTGGCGCGACGCCGCAAACCCGCGCGGGCTGTGGCGGCGCACCACCCTGGACAGCTACCGAACCGACTCCCCCGAGTGGGATGTGCTGATCGATGTCGATGAACTGGGTCGCGCCGACAACGAGAAATGGGTGTGGGCCGGCGCCGGCGTCATTGAACCCGACCACACCCATGCGCTGATCGGCCTTTCCCCGGGTGGTTCGGACGCATCCATCGTGCGCGAATTCGACATGCTGGCACAAGAATTCGTCGCTGACGGGTTCGAGCTTCCTGAGGCCAAATCGCAGGTCGCCTGGGGCGACCCGGATACCGTGCTGGTCGGAACCGATTTCGGCGCTGACTCGCTCACCGAATCGGGCTATCCGCGAGTGATCAAGCGGTGGCGGCGGGGCACGCCATTGGCCGACGCGGAGACCGTGTTCGAGGGCACACGTTCCGATGTCCGCGTCTTTGCCTCCGTGGACCGGACACCCGGCTTCGAGCGCACCCTGTTGCTGCGGGCACTCGACTTCTGGAACGACGAGGTCTACGAACTGCGGGGCCCAGAGCTGATTCGCATCGACGCGCCCACCGACGCCAGCCTGTCGATACACCGCGAGTGGATATTGATCGAGCTGCGCACCGATTGGCATTTCCGCGACGCGACATATATCGCGGGTTCGCTGCTGGCGGCCGATTACGACGAATTCCTAGCCGGCACAGCGGAATTGCGAGTGGTATTCGAGCCCGACGAGCACACCGCGTTGAATCACTACGCGTGGACGAAAGACCGCCTGTTGATCGTCACGCTGGCCGATGTGGCCAGCCGCGTTGAGATCGCCACCCCGGGCAGTTGGCGGCGCGAGCCGGTGCCGGGAATTCCGGCCGCGACCAACACCGTCGTCGTCACCGCCGACGACACCGGCGACGAGTTCTTCCTCGACTCCAGCGGATTCGTCACGCCTTCGAGGCTGATGCGCAGCGCAGGCGACGGGCAACTAGACCCGATCAAGTCCGCACCTGCGTTCTTCGACGCCGAAAACTTGTCCGTGGCACAGCATTTCGCGACCTCTGACGATGGGACGTCGATCCCGTACTTCGTGGTACGGCCCAGCGAAGCGAACGGCCCGGGCCCCACCCTGTTGAGCGGCTACGGCGGATTCGAAGTGGCCAGAACACCCGGATACGACGGCGTGCTGGGCCGGCTGTGGCTGGCCCGCGGGGGGACCTTCGTAATGGCCAACATCCGCGGCGGCGGCGAGTACGGGCCCGGGTGGCACACCCAGGCGATGCGCGAGGGCCGACACAAGGTGGCCGAGGATTTCGCAGCGGTGGCAACCGATCTGGTGAGCCGCGGTATCACCACCGTCGAGCAGCTCGGCGCGCGCGGCGGCAGCAACGGCGGGCTGCTGATGGGCATCATGCTCACCCAATACCCCGAGAAATTCGGCGCATTGGTCTGCGACGTGCCGCTGCTGGACATGAAGCGCTACCACCTGTTGCTCGCCGGCGCCTCCTGGGTGGCCGAATACGGCGATCCGGACAATCCGGACGACTGGGATTTCATCTCCGAATATTCGCCCTACCAGAATATTTCGTCGACCCGGCAGTATCCGCCGGTGCTGTTCACCACGTCCACCCGAGACGACCGGGTGCACCCGGGCCATGCCCGTAAGATGACGGCGGCCTTGGAGGCCGTTGGCCATCGAGCCTGGTACTACGAGAACATCGAGGGCGGGCACGCCGGCGCGGCCGACAACGAGCAGATCGCGTTCAAGTCGGCGCTGAGTTACTCGTTCCTGTGGCGGATGCTGACCGGCTACGGCACTTCTTCGACCAGCGGTCGCACGACCCGCAGCAGATGACACGCACGTACCTTTGTCCTCTGTCGAGGGGCGCATCGGTACCGTCATCGTCATGCACGCACGCCGTTGACGCTCTTCCTGTCCTGGGCCCAAACCATTGGGGTCTTGCTTGCCGGCCCGGCAGTCGTTGCACGCACCCATCACCGCTCCCGGCTGCTGGCAGGCGCGCCGACGTATTCGTCGATGTCGGCCCGCCTCCCGCCACTTGTCCATGTCGCGGGGCACGTCGTCGCGGGTGTCGTACAGGGTCAATCCGTTAAGCTCGATGGTGATGTAGCGGATGTTGTCGAGGAAGGCGTGGATCATGGGCACACCGAGGTTCGTCGGCTTGGCGATATTGACGGCGGTCGCTCCAATCGCGGTCCTCATCGGAAGCAGCCCAGCGCACGCCGATACCGATATTGGTAAACCATGCTCGCCGGAAGGCGCGAAAGTATGGGGGAACCCCGGCCCGATATTCTGCGAGCGCAAGGCGGATGGGCAACTGCAATGGGTGTCCATTCCTGTTTCAGCAATGTGTGTGGCGATCTGCGTGAATCAGCCGTAGGGGCGATCGGGCATTGCGGTTTTCAGCCGCTGATCGTGGCTCCACTGTTCGGTTTGGAACAGTAGTGGCTGCGCCGCAGGGGTTTACGGTTTCACATGCCGGTCGGCGGTCGAAGGCCCAAGCCACCCGGCCAAGCCGTCACACGCAACCCGCGGCTCTACGGCTGGACGGAAGTCAAGAACACCCCACATGTCGGGGCCGCGGTTGCCGCCGCGTCGCCGCAACGGCCAAGCGTGGCCGGCCTATGTGCGGGCCCGCTGGGACGCCTGGAGACGAATCCCGCACGCCGCGCTGTGGTAGCCCAGCGATTGGGAGTTCGCGCTTGACACCATCGATCTGGTGGCCCGCGCCGCCGAGGATGATGGCCCGGTGTCGCTGATTAGCGATCAGGCTCCGGGAGCGGACGCTCGGCACAACCTGGGATGCGCGGCTCTCGCAGCGAATCCGCTATATCGCGCTGACGACGGACGACGGGCCGGTCACTAGGGGCTAGCGGTCAGATCCGCGCTCCGTTTCCGACGATCGATCATCCAGGCGACAAGGCCCACTGCTATCGCGAGGCCCCGCCGTAGAAGCTGCCCGACGCCACATGGCTGTAGCCGACCGCGGTGAACGGGAACAGGCCAACAGCGGCGACATCGAGCACGATCCGGCCACCGGCTGGCACGAACGCCTCCCGACAGGCGCCGCCATAAGATCGTCGACGTGTCAACGACGGAACGTATCGAACTCACCTTGCTGGCGACCGGGCTGATCTTCATCCTGGCCGGAGCATCCCAGGCGCGCTATCGCTACATCAAAGGGCGTGCACAGGCTCGTCGCTACTACTGGGCAACCTCGGTTATCGGCGTCGTCTGTTTTGCACTCGGGACCGGCAAAATCTGGCCGAACGCCGTCGCCGCGGCACTGGTCTTCACGGCCATCATCGTTTGGTCGGCCTACCTGACGACGCCGTATCTCAAGATCGGCGGACGAATCTATGCGTCGAGCCCGGAAAACCGCGAGCCCGATCCGTAAATCCTGCCGGACTTCCCGCTGGACACAGTGCCGCCAACCGACTTCGCTTGCGCTATGCCCACTCCCGACTTCGAGACATTGCTGTATAGGACTGCCGGCCCGGTTGCCACCATCACGTTGAACCGCCCGGAGCAGCTCAACACCATCGTCCCGCCCATGCCCGACGAGATCGAGGCGGCCGTCCGGATGGCCGAGCGGGACCACGACGTCAAGGTCATCGTGCTGCGCGGTGCCGGCCGCGCCTTCTCGGGCGGATATGACTTCGGCGGCGGCTTCCAGCAGTGGGGCGACGCCATGATGACCGACGGGCGGTGGGACCCCGGCAAGGATTTCGCGATGGTCACCGCTCGCGAGACGGGCCCGACGCAGAAATTCATGGCCATCTGGCGGGCGTCCAAACCGGTGATCGCCCAGGTGCACGGCTGGTGCGTCGGCGGGGCCAGCGACTACGCGCTGTGCGCCGACATCATCATCGCCAGCGACGACGCCGTGATCGGCACCCCCTACAGCCGGATGTGGGGGGCCTACCTGACCGGGATGTGGCTGTACCGGCTGAGTCTGGCCAAGGTCAAGTGGCACTCGTTGACCGGCCGACCGCTGACGGGCGTCCAGGCGGCCGAGGTCGAGCTGATCAACGAGGCGGTGCCGTTCGAGCGTCTGGAAGCCCGCGTCGCCGAGGTCGCCGCGGAGCTGGCACGAATCCCGTTGTCGCAATTGCGGGCACAGAAGCTGATCGTCAACCAGGCCTACGAGAACATGGGCCTGGCGTCCACGCAGATGCTGGGCGGCATTCTGGACGGTCTGATGCGCAATACCCCCGATGCTCTCGACTTCATCAAGACCGCGGAGACTCAGGGCGTGCGTGCGGCGGTCGAGCGCCGCGACGGCCCGTTCGGCGACTACAGCCAGGCTCCGCCGGAGCTGCGGCCGGATCCCGCGCACGTCATCGTCCCTGATGACGGTGGTTAGTAAGATAGGTTACGAATTTTGGATCCGGCGTCCATTGCGACTGTGAAAGTGTTACCGTAGCCACTATGTCTCGGCTCAATAACAGCCTGCGTGCAGGCGCTGTCTTTCTTGCTCTGGGCATCGCCGCTGTGACCTTCCCGAAGACCGCGGCGGCCGATTCCACGGAAGACTTCCCGATCCCCCGCAGGCAGATCAACACCACCTGCGACGCGGAGCAGTACCTGGCGGCCGTCAGGGATACCAGTCCGGTGTACTACCAGCGGTACATGATCGACTTCAACAACCACGCCAACCTTCAGCAGGCAACGATAGACAAGGCGCACTGGTTTTACTCGTTGTCACCGGCGGACCGCAGGAATTATTCCGAAAACTTCTACAATGGCGATCCGCTAACGTTCGCCTGGGTCAATCACATGAAGATCTTCTTCAACAACAAGGGCGTCGTCGCCAAGGCCACCGACGTGTGCAACCAGTACCCGCCCGGCGACATGTCGGTCTGGAACTGGGCCTAGTACCCTAGCGGCACTCTGGAGCCAGCGGCTCTCAATTCGCGTGGCACAGCCCGCCCAACCGGGCCGTCAGTAATGCGGCGAGCTCGTCGAGAAACGGTCGGTGTTCGCCGAGTCAGCCGATTCACCGTTGACATGTGAGTCCGCCTCTCTGGGCAAGATGTAGGCACGAACGGCCGACCGGGGTCCGTACGGCCGAAGCATCTGGCTGGCGGGACGAGTGCGCACTCGTGTCGGCCACCAGAACCAGCGCCCGAGCAAGGTGGCCAGCGACGGTGTCATGAATGACCGCACGATCAAGGTGTCGAACAACAAACCCAGCGCGATCGTCGTACCTACCTGGGCCATCACCAGCAGCGGGCTGAACATGAACGTGGCCATGGTGGCGGCGAACACCAGACCGGCGGAGGTAACCACCGAGCCCGAACCGGCCATCGCGCGGATCGTCCCTGTCTTTAGCCCGGCGTGGATTTCCTCCTTGAACCGCGATATCAGCAGCAGGTTGTAGTCCGAGCCGACCGCCAGCAGCAGGATGATCGCCATCGCCAGCACCATCCAGTGCAACTTCATGCCCAGGATGTACTGCCATAAGAGCACGGAGAGTCCGAATGAGGCGCCCAGCGACAGCAACACCGTACCGACGATCACGAAGGCCGCCACGACGCTTCGGGTGATCACCAGCATGATGACGAAAATCAAAGTGGCTGCGGCGATTCCGGCGATCATCAGGTCGATGTTGGAGCCGTCGTGCATGTCCTTGTACGTCGCGGCGGTGCCGCCGAGGTAGACCTTGGCGCCCTCCCAGGGGGTGCCCTTGATCGCCTCGTGCACGGCCTGCTTGATCGGTTCGATGTGGTTGATGCCTTCAGGAGTCGCCGGGTCGCCTTCATGCGAGATGATCAGCCGGACGGCGTGCCCGTCCGGCGAGATGAACTGTTTGAGACCCCGCGCGAAATCCGGGCTCTTGAAGGCCTCCGGCGGAAGGTAGAAGGTGTCGTCGTTCTTCGCTTTGTCGAAGGCATCGCCCTGGGCGGTGGCGTTGTCGGACTGCGCCTTCGCCTGGTCGTTGAGACCCGTCGTGGTCGCGTAGTTCGACATGATGGTGTCGAGGTTGCGCTGCTGGCTCTCAATCTGCGGCGGTATCAGCGCCACCAGCTTGGGCTGGATCTGATCCAACTTGTCGAGGTTGGCACTGAGGTTTTCGATGTTTTGGGCCACCTGATCGATGCCGTCGAGCGCGTTGAAGATCGACCGGAGCGCCCAGCAGGCCGGAATGTCGTAGCAGTGTTTCTCCCAGTAGAAGTAGCTGCGGATCGGCCGGAAGAAGTCGTCGAAGACGGCGATGTCGTCGCGTAACGATTCGGTGATCTGCACGGTTTCTTTGGTGAGCTTGGTGGTTTCGTGCGTGGTGTTGCTGAGATCCTGGGTGACCTGCATCTGCTCATGCAGCGTTGCCATCGTCTTGCGCAGCTCGTCCGCCTGCTTGAGCAGGTTTGCCGCCTGCTCTTCCTGATAGTGCTGGGTCTGGATCCGCCCTGCGGCTTGTGCACTCATCTGAAAACCGAGGGTGCTGTGGTCGAGCGGCGTGCCCAACGGCCGGGTGATGGTCTGCACCCTGCCGATACCGGGGATGTGGAAGACCGCCTTGGCGACCTTGTCCAGGACCAGGAAATCGGCCGAGTTACGCAAGTCGTGATCGGTCTCGATCATCAACAGCTCAGGATTGAGCCGAGCCTGGTCGAAGTGCCGGTCCGCGGCGGCATAACCGACATTGGCCGGGGTGTCCGCCGGCAGGAAGTGGCGGTTGTCGTAGTCCGTCTTGTAACCGGGCAGGGCGAGCAGACCAATTAATGCGACCGCGATGGTCACCGCGAGAACCGGTGCGGGCCAGCGGACGATCACGGTGCCGATGCGACGCCAGCCCCGGGTCTGCAGCTTGCGCTTCGGGTCCATGAGCTTGAAGAACGAAGCCACCGTCAGCAGCGCCGGACCCAGCGTCAAAGCCCCGAACACCGCGACCAGCATGCCGACCGCACAAGGCACCCCCAGCGACTCGAAGTACGGCAGCCGGCAGAAGCTCAGGCAGTACATCGCGCCGGCGATCGTCAACCCCGATCCCAGCACGACATGCGCGGTGCTGTGGAACATGGTGTAGAACGCTTCTTCGCGGGTCTCGCCCAGACCACGGGCCTCCTGATAGCGGCCGACCACGAAGATCGCGTAATCCGTCCCGGCGGCGATCGCCATAAGCACCAGCATGTTGTTGGCGAAGGTCGACAGCCCCATGATCCCGTAGTTGCCCAGCGTCGCGACGACACCGCGGGCGGCGGCCAGCTCGATGAACACCATCGCCAGCATGATCAAAACCGTGCTCACCGATCGGTAAACGAAAAGCAGCATCACCACAATCACCAGGATGGTGATAAGAGTGACGACCGCGACGCCCTTCGCCCCCGAGTGGGACTGGTCGGCGAACAGCGGACCCGCGCCGGTGACGTATGCCTTGATTCCCGGCGGCGCGGGCACCGAGTCCACGATCTTGCGGACGGCCTCGGAAGACTCGTTCGCCAGCCCGCCGCCCATGTTGCCGGCGAGGTAAACCTGGACGTACGCGGCCTTTTGATCGTGGCTCTGGGAACCCGCCGCCGTCAGCGGATCACTCCAGAAATCCTGGACGTGCTGAACGTGTTTCTTGTCTTGCTCGATGCGCCTGACGATCTCGTCGTAGTAGCGGTGCGCTTCGGCCCCGAGTGGCTTGTCGCCCTCCAGCAAGATCATGGCCGAGTTGTCGGAATCGAACTCTTTAAACGTCGATCCGACCCGCATCATCGACTGAAAGGATGCCGCGTCAGTCGGACTCATCGACACCGAGTGGGTCTTGGCGACGACCTCCAGCTGCGGGGCCACGGTGTTGGTGATAAAGACGATGCCCAGCCACACCAGGACGATCGGCAGCGCCAACCTGTGGATCATCCGCGGCAGGAACGGCGGGATCAGCGGCTGATCGACGCGCGGCGGAGCCTCGCCTGGCTCGCTCATGCGGACTTGTCCAGGCAATAGACGAAGGCGTTCACGGTTTGGTTGGGGGGCGAGTGATTTGGAGCCTTGATGACGTCACCGCGGCCGTCGTGGTTGTTCACGACGAATTGGCAGGCGATCCAACTGCCGTCTCCTTGCGCCACCAGGTTCGCCGGGATGCCGGGCTTCGTTGAACTCAATACTTTGCTCCAGGGCAAGGGCACGTTGAGGGCCTGCTGCGGGTGGGTGTTTTCGTCGAGGTAGTTGATGGTCGCCGTGCTGCCCGGTGAGCCCCAGACCTCGAGGGTGATCGTTTTGGCGTTGAACTGGTCGAGGACCTCGCCCGACGTGCCGCCACCGAACGAACCGCTATGGACGCCAAAGACGCCGTGCAACCGGTACACCACGAATCCTGATAGCGCGACGACAGCTGCGATCGTGAGCACCAGCCAGAAACGCCCCAGAAGCCCCTTTTTCCTAGCGCGCTGCGGGGCGACCTTGTTGCCCTCGCTGCCGGCGGAGCCCTGCTTCTCTAACGGCTCGGTCCTTGGCTCAGTCGTCGTCATGGGCGCTTCAAGTCCTTCACCACGAGCGAAACATTAATTAGCCTATGTGTAACGCTAGCGATGACCCACAGTTTCTTGATCGCGTTGGCCATTGCAGTCCCCCTTCCTTCCTTCACCCGGGCGTCGCTGCGGCGTTTGGTGTCCGGCGGCCGCGGCGTGGCCTCCGGCGCCACACCGGTTGCGGCGGGAGGTTGCGCGGTCGGCTCAGGCCCCGAGCGCTCGTAAAGTTCGGGATCGTTGTCGCCGGTTGCAGTTCGCCAACCCACAGCGCTCCGGTCTCCTTTCCTGTTCATGACGATCCCGATATGAGGCCGATGCAGGTGGCCGTTAGCACTCGGGTAAGCGCGGATGCGAAGTCGATGTTCCACTCGGGCGGAAGGCCCTCGGACTCCTCGGCATAGGCGTCGGTGAGCCGCTCCGGAGGATTGGCGATCTGCCAGAAAGCCGCGGCCAACGAGTAAGCGGCGATCAACATGTCAAAGGCGCCGGAACGGCCCAGCGCGGGCAGCGCACGCTCGATGGCGTCCGCCAGCGCGACCGCGGCGGCGGCAATGTTCCGCCTGATCTCGACAACCCTGTCGATATCCACCTCGTGCTCGAGATGCAGATGAAGGTTGGAGAGCAGGTCACAAAACAGCGGGTCGGCCGCCAGCCCGTTGGCCAATGTCTCGGCCACCCGCGCCGGCGACTTCGGCCCCGGCTTGCCCAGCTCCTCACATACCGTGCCCGACCAGCGCGCCCACCCTTCGGCGGCGAGGTGTAGCAGGACCTCTTTGTGAGAAGTGAAGTAGCGGCGCACCGCGGAGTAGTGAATTCCAGCGCGACTGGCGACGGCAGTCAAAGTGACTGAGGCAACTCCGGTCTCGAGCGCCAGTGAGCGCGCGGCCTCGACGAGCGCGGCCGCACGTTGGCGCTTGTTCTCCTCGGTACGGGCGCGCTGAAATGTGAGTTGCGCCACCGGCTGAGGATAACGCACATCGCGTGATTTGTATAACGCACATCGCGTGCTTTGTGGCCGCGTAGCCGACGCTGCGCGGTCCAAGGTTGGGCACGTGGTGTGATTGGCCGGTCGGCTTTGTCGAACCCCGTCCCTAACCGCTGTCATTCCGAATAGTCGCCATGCAGACAATCGCACTGATCGGATTCCTCGGTGGCCTGATCACCGGCATTTCGCCGTGCATCTTGCCGGTGCTTCCGGTGGTGTTCTTCTCCAGCTTGAACAGCGCCCCAGCCAGCACCCGCGGCAGCAGCGCTGCGGCTCGTCCGTATCTGGTGATCGCCGGCGTGGTCTGCAGCTTCAGCGTGGTCACCCTGGCGGGCTCTGCCTTGTTGTCGGCGCTGCACCTGCCTCAGGACGCGATCCGGTGGGCTGCCCTGGCGACGTTGACCCTCATCGGACTCGGATTGATCTTCCCGCCGCTGCAGCACCTGATCGAACGGCCGTTTGCCCGCATCCCGCAACGTCATATCGGTTTAAACAGCCCCAGCGCAAGCGGTTTCGGGCTGGGCCTGACATTGGGCGCGTTGTATGTGCCGTGCGCGGGACCGGTGCTGGCCGCCATCGTGGTCGCGGGCGGCACAGCGTCCATCGGCGTGGCAACCCTCGTCCTGACCGCGACGTTCGCGGTCGGTACCGCATTGCCGCTATTGGTTTTCGCACTGGCCGGACGTCGCGTCACGGAACGCGTCACAGCGTTCCGCCGTCGCCAGCGCGGGATCCAAATCGTCGGCGGAATCACGATGATCGTGCTGGCCGTCGCGCTGGTCTTCAACCTGCCCGCGATGCTGCAGCGCGCCGTCCCCGACTACACCGCGGCCATGCAGAAAGGGATCGGGGCGAACGACATCCGGCACAAACTGAAGCTGGGCAACACGGGCGGTACGTCTGCGGGCCAACTCGCCGACTGCGCCGATGGCGCTGACCAGCTGCAGCAATGTGGGCCGGCACCCGCCATCAAGGGGATCACCCAGTGGCTCAACACCCCGGGCGGCGCACCGATCGATCTCGCCTCTTTGCACGGCAAAGTGGTTTTGATCGACTTCTGGGCGTACTCATGCATCAACTGCCAACGCGCCATCCCGCACGTCGTCGATTGGTACAACCGGTACAAGGACGCGTTCGTGGTCATCGGGGTGCACACCCCGGAGTACGCCTTCGAACGGGTCGCCGGCAATGTGGCCAGCGGCGCCGCCGCATTGCACATCACCTACCCCATCGCGCTGGACAACGACTACGCGACCTGGAACAGCTACCAAAACCTGTACTGGCCAGCTGAATACCTGATCGATGCGAACGGAACCGTCCGGCACATCAAGTTCGGCGAAGGCGACTACGACGGCACCGAAAAGCTGATCCGCCAGCTGCTCACTGATGCTTTAGCCGCTAATCCGGACAACCGGCTACCCGCTCCGGTGAACTCGGTCGACACCACTCCGCAGACCCGACTCACACCCGAGACCTACCTCGGTGTCGGCAAGACCGGAAACTACGGCGGCGCCGGCGACTACAACGTCGGCACCGCCACGTTCAGCTACCCGACGAAGTTGACCGACGACAGGTTTGCCCTGCGCGGCCGCTGGACCCTGGACGACCAGGGGGCAACCGCCGACAGCGACGACTCCGCGATTCGGCTGAACTACACCGCCAAGAATGTTTACGCCGTCGTCGGCGGCACCGGCACCCTCACCGTGACCCGGGACGGGAAGACCACCACCACGTCGATCAGCGGAGCTCCCACCCTGCATCAGATCGTGGGCACCAACATTGGGGCCGCCGCACCCCGCGATCAGCTCGACATGCAGGTCAGCAAGGGCCTGCAGGTGTTTTCGTTCACTTTCGGCTAGACATCGGTAAGCACGCAGCAGCCCGTCCGCCAAGTCGATGGCTCCGAATAGAGGATGTGGATCAGCCATACGCCCGCTCGGTCGCGGTAATCGGCAGTGGCGTGGCCGGCCTCACCGCCGCCTATGTCCTGTCCGGGCGTGACCGCGTCACCCTGTATGAGGCCGACGTGCGGCTCGGCGGCCACGCGCACACCCACTTCGTGGACGACGGCGGCCGCGTTATCGGCGTCGACTCGGCCTTCCTGGTGCACAACGACCGGACCTATCCAACACTGTGCCGATTGTTCAGCGACCTCGGTATAGCGACACAAGAGTCAGAGATGTCGATGTCGGTGCGGGCCGACGACATCGGACTCGAATACGCTGGGGCTCGCGGAGTCCGGGGTCTGTTTGCGTGCCGGCAGTCGTTGCGGCCGCGCTATCTGCGAATGCTCGCCGAGATCGTCCGCTTCCACCGTGCCGCCTCCCGACTGCTGGGTGAAGACGCCGCCGCCGACGACAACCTCGAGACGCTGGAAGCCTTCTTGAACCGGCACCAGTTCTCGTCGTACTTCGTCGACTACTTCATCACCCCCTTGGTGGCGGCGGTGTGGTCCTGCGCCGGCGACGACGCCTTGCGCTATCCGGCCCGGTATCTGTTCGTCTTCCTTGCCCACCACGGCATGCTGTCGGTGTTCGGCTCCCCGACATGGCGCACCGTGACCGGGGGTTCGGCAACCTATGTGCAGGCCGTCGCCTCTCGGCTCGACGAGGTGTCGACTACAACGCCGGTGCACTCGCTGCGACGGGTGCCCGACGGGGTGATGCTGCAAGCGGGTAGCAACCCGCCGCGGTTGTTTGACGCCGCCGTCGTCGCCGTCCATCCCGACCAAGCGCTGCTGTTGCTCGACAATCCGACCTCCTGGGAGCGCGCTGTCCTGGACGCGATTCCGTACTCGACCAACCGGGCCCAACTACACACCGACTCCTCGCTGCTGCCTCGGCACCGCCGCGCGCGCGCATCATGGAATTACCTGGTGACACCCGGAACGGACCATGTGGTGGTCAGCTACGACATCAGCAGGCTGATGCGTCTCAACGCCCGACACCGGTATCTGGTCACCCTGGGCGGTCACGACCGGGTGGAGCCCAAGTCGGTGATCGCCGAGATGACCTACAGTCACCCGCTGTACACACCGGAATCGGTTGCAGCCCAACGTTTGTTGCCGACTCTTGATGACGACCGGGTGGTATTCGCGGGGGCCTACCACGGCTGGGGATTCCACGAAGACGGCGCCGCGTCGGGGCTGCGCGCGGCCCGCCGGCTCGGCGCCGACTGGCCGGCAGCCACCCGTCGCCAGGAGGTGGCCCCGTGCTGACCCAGGTGCTGACCCCCGCGATCTACCGCACCACGATCACCCATTGTCGACAGGTCCCCGTGCATCACTCGTTCGAATACCGAAGCTACAGCTGGTATGTCGACGTCGACGATCTCCCTCGCCTGCCCTGGTGGCTGCGACCGTTCGCACGATTCCGTGCCGACGATCACTTTGCGAACGGCAACCCGCAGCACGGCTCACTGCGCGAACGGCTCAGCGCCTTCTTCGCCGATAACGACCTGGCCGCTCCCGAGGGCCGCGTCACCGCGCTGCTGCAAGCTCGCGTGTTCGGCTATGTCTTCAACCCGCTGAGCGTCTTTTGGTGCCATGACCGGGACGGCCGGCTGCGTCATGTGATCGCCGAAGTGCACAACACCTACGGCGAGCGCCACGCCTATCTGTTGCCCCCGGCCGACCTGCCGGTGGTGACGGCCAAGGAGTTCTACGTCTCGCCGTTCAATCCGGTGGACGGCTACTACCTGGTGCGAGCACCCCGACCCGACACCGAAGTCGACATCAGCGTGGCGCTGCACCGCGATCATCGGCAGGCGTTCCCGGAATTCACAGCCAATATGCGTGGACAGCGACGTCCGGCAACGACCAGTCAGGTCGTGATCATGCAAATCATTTCGCCGCTGGCACCGTTCGTGGTGGCCGCGCGTATCCGGATACAGGGGATCAAGCTGTGGTTACGTCGACTTCCAGTGGTACCGCGATGAACTCCCAAACCGTCGAAGAGACCATCCAAAAGCCTTCGGCGGCAATCGATTCGAGACGCTGGCCAGCGGTGGCAAAGGTGCCGTCGAGTCCGATTGCCGCGGCATCGGCGGTTATCGCCGAGCGGCTGCTCCGGCGCGCGGCCGCTCGCCTACCGCTGCGACTGGTCTACCCCGACGGCACTGTGGTCGGCGCGGCTGACCCGACAGCGCCAACCCTGGTGGTCCATCAGCCCGAAGGGCTGGCACGCCGGATCGGACGGTACGGGCTGATCGGGTTCGGTGAGTCCTACATGGCCGGCGAATGGTCATCGGATGACCTCACCGCGGTGTTGACCGTCTTCGCCACTTCGGTGGCCGATCTGGTGCCGCGCATGTTGCAGTGGCTGCGACCGATCGCCCCGGCATTTCGGCCGCGTTGGCGGGGCGCCAGCCGCCATCAGGCGCGGCGCAACATCGCCGAGCACTACGACCTGTCCAACGACCTGTTCGCGGCGTTCCTCGACGAGACCATGACCTACTCGTGCGCGCTGTTCACCCAGTTGCCGGCACGAACACCAAGGCCAGACGATCTCGCCGCCGCGCAACGGCGCAAGGTCGATCGGCTACTCGATATGGCCGAAGTCGCGCGCGGCAGCCGGGTTCTCGAGATCGGCACCGGATGGGGCGAGTTGTGCATCCGGGCGGCCGCTCGCGGAGCACACGTCCGCTCGGTGACGTTGTCGGCCGAGCAGCAGCGCCTGGCGCGGCTTCGGGTTGCCGCGGCCCGGCTGTGTGACTCGGTCCAGATCGATCTGTGCGATTACCGCGACGTCGAAGGGTGTTATGACGCCGTGGTGTCGGTCGAGATGATCGAGGCGGTGGGATACCACTCGTGGCCGCGGTATTTCGCCACGCTCGAACAGCTGGTGCGCCCGGGTGGCCGGGTAGCGATTCAGGCGATCACCATGCCGCACACCCGGATGCTGGCCAGCCGCAACACCCACAGCTGGATTCAGAAGTACATCTTCCCCGGCGGCCTGCTTCCCTCCACTCGGGCCATTTCCGGTATCACCGAGCGGCACACCGGCTTACACACCGTCGACATGACGTCGCTGCGCCCGCACTACGCCGAGACACTGCGGCTCTGGCGGGAACGGTTCATGCAGCAACGAATTGAATTGGTGCACTTGGGCTTCGACGAAGTGTTCGCACGGATGTGGGAGCTTTACCTGGCGCACTCGGAGGCCGGATTCCGGTCGGGCTATCTTGACGTCTACCAGTGGACGTTCGCACGCGAGGGCCGCCGATGAACCCGATGAACCTGGCCAATCTCCTCCAGGTATCCGGTGCCTCGGTTTTGGCTCTCGTCGTGGTGCACTCGGTCACGTTCGCTATCGGTAGGCGAATCGGCCGTTACAACGTCGTCGACGTCGCATGGGGCATGGGCTTCGTGGCCATCGCCGCCGTCGCCGCGACGCTCGGACACGGCGACGAGGCGCGGCGATGGCTGCTGCTGGCACTTGTGGCGATCTGGGGTCTGCGGCTGAGCTGGCACATACAGCGCAAGACCGTGGGCAAAGGGGAGGATCCCCGCTACGCCGCCCTCCTGCGCGATGCGACGCCTTTTGAGGTCATACGCAAGGTCTTTGTGCTGCAAGGCTTCATCACCTGGTTCGTCTCATTCCCGCTGCAGCTGTCGGCGGTGACCGGTCCCACCCCGAAAGCGCTGACCGCTGTCACG
>DASXMA010000211.1:0-30641 GCA_036495965.1 Mycobacterium sp. | reverse complement strand
ATTTTCGCCTCGGACTCTCGTACGAATGCCGGCGTGGATAACTTCGCCAAGTTCTGCAAGATGACGGTATTCGAGCGTAGCGGCAACCGCGTTGTCGTGCTGCTGAGTTCGGGAAACCTGGCCGGAACCCAAGCTGTCATCAGCGTATTGACGCAGCGTTGTGCTGACGGTGACGCGCCGACCAATCTGTTGGGTGCCCGGACGATGTTCGACGTCGTGAGGCTGGTCTCCGACGCGACGCGCGATATCGAAAAACGCGACGCCTGCTACCTGGAAGAGAACAGCGTCCGCTTCGATGCCTCGTTCATCGTCGGTGGGCAGATCGTCGGCGAGCCGATACGGCTGTTCCGGACCTATGCCGAAGGCAATTTCATCGAAGCGGGGACCGACACGCCCTTCTTGCAGACCGGTGAAACCAAGTACGGAAAGCCGATCCTCGACCGAGTAATTACGCAACAGACGCCCCTCGCAGACGCCACGAAGTGTGTCTTGGTGTCCTTCGATTCGACCATGCGCAGCAACTTGTCAGTGGGCATGCCAATCGACCTGATTTGCTACGAACGGGACAGCCTCGAAGTGCACTGGCGGCGGCGATTCGATGAGGGGGACCCCTATTTCACCGCCCTCAGCGACGAATGGGGCGAAGGTGTGCGGCAGGTGTTTCGCCATCTGCCCGAGCTGCAGTGGTGACGGGTCGAGACGATGGATACCTTCATTATCACCTGTGAACACGGCGGCAACCGGATACCCGCGCCCTACCGGCGGCTGTTTAGGGGGCAACGGGCGCTGCTGGATTCCCACCGCGGGTACGACCCCGGTTCGCTTGTCATGGCGAAGGCACTCGCCAGCGGCTTCGGAGCGCCTCTTGTGGCTTCGACTGTCAGCCGTCTGCTTATCGATCTCAATCGCTCGATCGGCCACCCACAACTTTTTTCGGCGGTGACCCGCGCTGCGCCGGCCCAGAGCCGGGCGCAGATCGTCGAACAGCATTACCGGCCCTATCGCACGCAGGTCGAGCGTCTCGTCGGGCAAGCGGTAGCGCGCGGGCATCGCGTGATCCATATTTCGTCGCACAGCTTTACCGCGGAGCTGGATGGCAGGGTGCGCGCCGCCGACGTAGGTTTGCTCTATCACCCCGGGCGGCGCGGGGAGGCCGAGGTGTGCGCCCGCTGGAAGGAATCGCTTGCGGCATTGGCTTTGGACCTTCGCGTACGCCGCAATTACCCCTACGCCGGACAAGGAGACGGGTTGACGTCGCACTTGCGCCTGCGCTTCGCGCAGAGCGACTACGTCGGAATCGAACTGGAAGTCAACCAGGGCATCGTTTTTGATGCGGGCCGCCGCTGGACGGCGTTGCGGCGCAAGCTGATCGATTCGTTACAAACGGCATGTGCGGCCTGATGATTCAGTCCTGCGCCAAGGAGCCCGAATGAGAACCCTTTCCACCACTTACGCCGCCAGCCATGCGCGACCTCACCTGGCTGATACCAGAGACTAATTATGCAAATCCACGTCGGCTTCGAAATGATCTACGACTGCCCGCAGCCCACCCCGATCATCTTCAACCTCAACGTCCACTTCACCCGCGTGTCCGATCTGGTCGGTCGTGACGAGCTGGTGTTCGACCCGCCGGTCCGGATGGCCGCCTATCGTGACGACTTCGGCAACTGGTGCACCCGCATTGTTGCGCCGCAAGGCCGCACGCGCGTCTCGGCCAATGCGATCGTCAACGACACCGGTCTCCCCGACGCCATCGTTCCTTGGGCGCAACAGATTCCCGTGCCGGACCTGCCCGAGGACACGCTTATCTTCTTGCTCGGGAGCCGGTATTGCGAAACCGATCGGCTGTCCGAGACGGCGTGGAATCTCTTTGAGGACGCGCCAACAGGATGGGGCCGCGTTCAGGCAATCTGCGACTACGTTCATCGACATCTCACGTTCGGCTACGAGCACGCGCGCATGACACGCACGGCGCTAGAAGCTTTTTACGACCGGACCGGCGTCTGCCGTGACTTCACGCACCTCGCTGTTGCGTTCTGTCGCTGCATGAACATCCCGGCGCGCTATTGCACCGGATACCTCGGCGACATCGGTGTGCCTCCAGTGGACGATCCGATGGATTTCTCTGCCTGGTTCGAGGTGTTCCTCGGCGGGCAATGGCATACCTTCGACGTGCGCCACAACACCCCGCGCATCGGCAGGGTGTTGATCGCGCGTGGCCGCGACGCCGCGGACGTCGCGCTCAGCAACACCTTCGGTCCTGCCACATTAACGAGCTTCAGGGTATGGACCGACGAGGTATCCGCCGGTTGATTCAAGCAGCCATCGACTGCGCGAGGTCTGCCAGGTCGCAGGGCAACAGCTGGCGGCGGTACCGCCACGTGCAGCTCGACGAGGCGGGCCAGCCGACGACGCCTCAACCACGAAACCAGATCAAACCCCGACGCCTCATTGGACGTAGCGAGCGCGGCAACCCGCCTCTACGGAATGGCGAACTCTCAGAAGGAGATAGGCGAAACATGGCAGACGATGCTCTTGTGGCGGCGATGCGCGACCTCATCGTCAACGACAGCGAAAACCTTGGGCGAACAATGAATCTGCACTTGGGGTGCGGGTGCGGCGCTCGGACAGACTTTTGCACCCCTACCCCCTCGCCGAGCGCCTCCGCTCCTGAGGGGCATTCAACTGGGGTGTTCGAGTTCTGTTCGGGCCTGGTCGATTTGGTCGTATGCGTACGTCACTATCGCGGCGGTGGTCATCGTCTCACCCTTGCGGGCGAGCGATTCGTAGGTCTGATCGCCGAGGACGAGGACGTCGCGTAGATGGGCGATCGCGGTGGTGATCTCGGGGACCGCCGCTGCGGCGATGGGACTGAGGGCGAAGCCGGCGATGGTGGCCGCCGGTTCGTAGCGTCCGAGCCGGTCGAAAAGAGCGGCGAGGGCGGCCAGCGGGCCGCGGATCGTCGTGGTGTCGCCCGAATCGTGATAGTTGCGGATCGCCAGAGTGAGGTGATCGAACGCGGACACGGTGCCGCCGTGTTCGGCCTCAAGTCGTGCCAGAAACGGCGCCCCGGCTGACGCCACGGCGCGGTTGCCGCTGTCTTGAGCGATCACCAGACTTCGGCCGAGGGCGTTAAGCGCCCCGACGGGATCCGCGTCACGGAAAGCCGCACCGTAGGCACCGAGCGTCCACGCGAGCAACATCGGGTTGCCTGTTGCCTCCGCAGCCTCGATGAGGCTATCCGCGGTATCCATCGCCTCCCCAACGGAACCGGCGAATGAAAGAGCGGCAACCAGCCATGCCCGGATGTGGACGTGGGTGTCGCGGCGGCGTGCGAGCTGGGCGCGGCACAACTCGGCCAACCGCTCGGGCTGCCCGATGACTAGGTATACAGCTCCACGCCAGGCTTCGATGCCGTACGGCAGCAGCTCGCGGCTCCTGCCGACAACGATCTGGCCGGCGTCGCAATAGCCGACAGCCGCCTCGATCCGTCCGGTCGTGAAGCACAGCGACGCAATCACGTACAGAAACGCGGGTGGTCGACCGTGCGGGCGGACTCGATCAGCTCTTCAGCCCAGGCTATGGCTCAAAGTTTGGACCCCGACGCCGAGGAACCCCGCATAGGTTGCGATGGTGGCGGCATCGTCGAGGTCGCTCCGGTCGGCAGCCCACCGAAACGCGGTGCGCAGATTGGCCAGCTCGACGGTGAACCAGTCGTAGGCCTCACGCTGGCGGGGGCTGTCCCACAGGGCCAACATGTCGGCTTCGCGCCCGGCGAAGTGGCGGGCATGCGCAGCACGCACCTCAGCGGCCTCGCCATGAGCGACGAGTTGCTCCTCGGCAAACTGGCGGATCGTTTCCAGCATCCAGTATCGGGTCCGCCCCGAGGACCGGTCGGCGACCAGCAGCGACTTACGCACCAAAGCATCCTGCAGATCCAGAAGGGCGAAGTCATCGACACACCCACCGGTCCTGACGTCGCCCGAGTGCGTGGTCTCTCGACGTGACTAGGAGCGTACACGGGTATGGTCGAAGTACCAGGATCAGCGGGGCCCCACGCCGCCTCGTGCCTAACCAGAATTTCACAAAGTCCAGCTAATCCCGGAGCGCAGCGTCGCAGGCTATGCGGCGTTGAAGTGTGTGTGGTTGGCCCGCGAACCGCGGTCTGGCAGCAAACTACCTCGGAGGAGTAGTGGACACTGTACTTGGTGTGGCGATGGCACCAACGACGGTGCGCATGGTGCTGGTAGAGGGCGAGAACGCGGACGGCGTCACCGTCAACCAGGACAACTTCGACCTCACAACCAACGGCGACGCGCCAACCATCACCGCGCCCGATCAGGTCATCTCGGCGATTCTGGGCACCCGGGAGAATGCCGCTGATGGCGGCTACCAGCTGAAATCCACCGGGGTGACCTGGGCTGACCCCGCAGAGGCGGCCGCGCTGCGCAAGGGACTGGCGGCCCGCAAGATCGAGAACGTCGTGCTGGTGTCGGCGTTTTTGGCCGCAGCCGCACTGGCTCAGGCGGTTGGCAACGCAACCAACTACGCGCGCACCGCGCTGTTGTTCGTCGAGTCGGATTCAGCGACTCTAGCTGTGGTCAACACGGCCGACGGCTCGGTCGCCGATGTGCGCCGACGGTTCCTGCCCGAAGACGACGACGAGGCAGTGGCCGAGCTGGTCGAGATGGTCACGGGCGTTGCGGAGATGGAGGCGCATCCGGAGGGGGTATTCGTTGTCGGCTCCGGTTTGGACATCGCGCCGATCAAGCCGGCGCTAGAGGCGGGGACGTCGCTTCCGGTTAGCGTCCCCGACGAGCCGGAGATGGCGCTGGCCCGAGGCGCGGCGCTGGCGTCGGCGAATGCGCCGATATTCGCCTCGTCCATCGGCGCACTGGCTCAGGCGGTTGGCAAGGCAACCAACTACGCGCACACCGCGCTGTTGTACGTCGAGCCGCATACCGGGACGTTGGCTGTGGTCAACACGGCCGACGGCTCGGTCGCCGATGTGCGCCGACGGTTCCTACCCGAAGACGACGACGAGGCAGTGGCCGAGCTGGTCGAGATGGTCACGGGCGTTGCGGACATGGAGGCGCACCCGGAGGGAGTGGTCGTTGTCGGCTCCGGGGTTGACATCCCGCTGATCAAGCCGGCGCTAGAGGCGGCGACGTCGCTTCCGGTGAGTGTGCCCGAGCAGCCGAAGGTGGCGCTGGCCCGGGACGCGGCACCGGCGTCGGCGAATGCGCAGCTGCTTAATGCGACGGCCGCCCTCGAAGCCCGCAACCTCTGCAAGTCGTTTGGCAGCTGGCCCACGGAGACGCCCATCCTCAAAAATATCGATTTGCGAATATCCCCGGGCGAGTTCGTGGCGTTAATCGGACCTTCCGGCTCGGGGAAGTCGACATTGCTCAGCATTCTCGGGTTGCTGGAGCCGCCGACGAGCGGCGATGTTCTGATAAACCAAAAGAGTGTGGCCCGGCTGTCTCGTCAGCAGTTGGCGCGTCTCCGCGGTCGCGCAATTGGATACGTATTCCAAACGTTCAATCTGCTGGCCGGATTATCTGTTGCAGAGAATGTGATGCTTCCCGGTTTGCTAGCCGGTGAGTCCGGTCGCGCGCAGTACGGCCGGGCTATTGCACTGTTGGATCAGTTCGGCCTCGCCGCATTGGCCAAGCGGGTGCCTGCGGAGTTGTCCGGCGGTGAGCAGCAGCGAGTGGCGATCGCGCGAGCGTTGTTCATGAGACCGGCCGTGATACTCGCCGACGAGCCCACCGGCAATCTAGATACCACCAACGGTCGTAAGGTCATCGATGCCCTCTACAACCTCAATTCGGCGGGCCAAACAATCGTCCTGGTAACCCATGATCGGTCGATCGCCGACGAAGCTCCTCGACTCGTTTCCCTGCTCGACGGTCGCATCGAAGCTGATAGCGGTCCAATTCAGGTAAGTAGCGGCGTAGCGTGGCGCGCACACAATTAGCCGCAACTCTCAGCGTTTTCCGGATCATCAATCTCCGGGCTATCCGGCGGCACACCGCACGCGCCGTATTGGCCGCCATTTCTCTCGGCGGTGGGGTGGCCATTGTTGTCGCCGTCATGATCGAAACCACCAGCGTTCGCACCGCTATCAACGATGTCGGTTACCGAATAGCTGGTCCTGCGCCGTTGCGTATCGTTGGCGCTGCGACTCAAGGAGGCATCGACCCGGCGGTTATCGATACTGCCCGCAAAGTACCGGGCGTGTCAGTGCTTGTGCCTGTCGTTCGCGCAGCGACGCTGGTACGCAACGGCGACCGCGAAACGTTCGTGCTGGCCCTTGGAATCGACTGTTCAGCACACTGGCTGATCGATCCGAGGGTTTGCCAAGCCGGCCAAAAAGAACCACAGGTATTGGCTACCTCGACCACTCTCGGCAAATCATTGGGGACTTCCGCAACACTGGCGACCGACGTAGGGCAGCTGTCGATGCCTGCGCTTGAGCAAGTCCCACAGCTGGATACCGTCAACAACGGACGCGTTGTGGTGTTGCCGCTAGGCGTGGCCAAAGCACAGTTCGCTCGATCTGACCGGGTCGACATGGTGTACGTGACCGTGGCCGGTAAGTCGGGCGCATCCGAAGCACCGAGGTTGTCCTGGTCATGGTCGAATTTGAGGTGGCAGCCCAGGTGGCCGCCGCGTGGAATCGGCCGTGGATCGTCACCCGAGCTCCACGAGACTGGGGGCCCGCTCGAAGTGCGGACCCGCCTCGTCAACGCCTTGGGGCCCGGGTACAGCGTTCTGACTCGCAATGACCCCGCCACGGGATTCAACATCAACACCGTGCTTTTGCCGATGCTAGCGATCTTCGCTCTCGTCGCGGTCGGGGTGGGCGTCATCCTGATCGCCCAACTCACCCGGCTATCAGTCGAAGAACGTCGTCGCGAAATCGCGGTCGCAGCCGCGCTCGGCGCATCGCCGCTATCCACCCTCAGCGGGTTCCTCGCTGAAGCTGCTCTGCTTGGCGCAGCCGGATCGGTCATAGGAGTCCTCATCGGCATCGTCATCGCAAGGCCTGTCGTAGCCAGCGCCGGTGATCTGACCCAACAGTTTGTTGGTGTCAACGTCCCTGTCGTGGTCGAACCGGGCGTCGTCTTGGTCGGACTGGGGACCGGGGTGCTCTTGGCGGTTCTTGCCGCCATAATCCCCAGTCTGTCGGCGTCGAACACCGCGATAGCGACCGAACTCTCCGGCCGTGCTGCGCACGAGGACACCAAGTCACGAAGCATCTGGCCCAAAGCGAGGGCACTGCTCGCCATCGGTTTTTTGGGAGTCATCTCCGCGAGCTTGGCTACAACATCCGGCGGCCTCGAGCCGTGGGAGGCCGGGGTCGCCAATGGCGGGGTCGTTATTGCAATTGTTGGATTGCTTTTGGCCGCAGCGTATCTAAGCGCACACGTCATCGCCTCGATCCGGTTCCGGCCTGACCTACGGCGCGGTGCAACGCTCACGGTAGCGCTCACCGGACTCCGCGCCGATGCATCACGGACAACCGCGATCGCAGGCGCTGTCGCAGTACCCGTAACGGTCGCGATACTGCTCTCCGGGTTTCTGGTCGCAATCGATCGGGGCGTCGAAAACGTGGCTCAAGCACAGGCAGACGGACGCCTGGTTGTCACCACTACACGATTTACTGACTGGGGGTCGATGGATGCCAAATTCTCCCCCGACACCATGGCAAAGCTGGCTTCGTTACCGGGGGTTGGCATCGTTGAGCGAATAGCGGAAATCGAGATCACCCTTGCGAATGGATCATTGGCTTACGTACGAGCCGAGGACCGGCCGACCTTTTCTTTCCCGGTGCTCGCGGGGAAAGCCCCATACGATAGCATTAACGAAAATCAACTGGTCATCGGTGGCATTCTCGCCCGCGAAAACGGTATTCGCGTAGGTGACTCACTCATTCTCGGAAGTGGATCAAAAGCTCGGAAAATGGTTGTCGGTACGATTGTGGCGACCCCTGAAGTAGGTGGTCGGAGGATTCAAATGACCTACCAGCTTGCCGAGCAGATTTTCGGTCCCCAGCCTGCGAATTTGGTTTTCGTCAAACCAGCCGCGAAGTCTACATTTGTTCAAATTGCGGCAGAGATTAGATCCAGCCATTTCAACCAGCCCCTCAAGGTAGTCGAAGCAGCAGGATATCGAGCCGCCGTCGCCAGCGGCGAGTCCCGCTTTCTCACACCACTCAACACGCTGAAATACGGTCTACTCGCCATCGCGTTCATATCGGTGTCCTCGACCCTGCTGCTTCTCGGAATTCGGCAGCGACGGGAGATAGCCCTAATACAAGCGCTTGGCGCTACCCCATCCAAGGTCTTCGCCGTAACAACCATCGAAGCCGTCGTCGCGAGCGCAGCGGGCGCCCTACTGGGCGGGGTGCTGTCCATAGCGATCCTCGACGCCGTTCGACGGGCTGCGATCGTCGACGTGGGTTCCATTACCCCGTTGATATTCCCAATGTCAGAAGCAACGAGATACGCGGTGCTCGCCATGATGGCGGCGGTATTCGCGGCGGTTGTCCCCGCCTGGAAAAACACCCAGGCTGCACCGGCGACTGAGCTTCGCGACGAGTAACCCTGTAACCCAGTGCCTCTCGGTGACCCCTAAAGTTGGAGAGCCAGGATACGCATCAGAAGCGGTTCGGGTGTCATAGCGTCCCCGCCATCCGATCACCGTCGGCCGCGAAACCCCCACAAGCGAAGCGATTTCCGTGTTCGACACCTCGCTGAGCCAACCCCGCAGGCGCCGACGACGCCCGCCTCAGCACTGTCCGAGACCTCACTCAAATAGCCTTAGACACGCCGCACTAGGGCCCGCCTTTCCAACGTCAGCCGCCGGCCTTTTGCCCGTCGCCTCGGCTCTGGGCGTCAAGCACCGCTTGACGTATCCGAGCGAGGCCTGCTACTCGGGCGAGTCTGCCGACGAGGACCGGCGCGACGCCGCTGATCGCAGCGCCCAGCCGCTCGCCGCCGGGAGCCACTACTACCTCGGGCCGATCCCGCTCCACCGCCCGAACCACGGCGCGAGCGACATCCTGTGGGGAGCTCGTACCGGCATACCACGGCAGGGCGACTCCGGTCCGGGCGAACATGCCCGCATCGCGGACCCCTGCAGGAAAGACCGTCGAAACTCCGATGCCTGTTCCGTGCAGCTCCTGTCGCAGCGCGAGCCCTAGCCCGCGTAGCCCCCACTTCGTGGCCGTATAGATACTGCTGTTGATGGGTGTCGCGACAAGACCGGCCACCGAGCCGATGAAGACGATGTGACCCGCTCCGCGCTGTTGCATCGGTGCCAGGGCGGCGCGCGCAAGTGCAGCGGGCGCAAGGAGGTGGATCCGCATCGCTTCCTCCAGCGCCTCATCGCTCATATCCGCCAAGTCCCGCGAGACATCGAGGCCGGCGCAGGCAACGAGAATATCCACAGGGTCGGCATGGTCCAGCAACTCGCGCACCTCTGCCAGGTTGGTCAAGTCGGCGGCAAAGCCCCGCGCCAGCGGACCCAGCTCGGTGACCAAGCGGGCGAGCTTCGCTTCACGTCGGCCCGTGACCGTGAGAGCACAACCCCGCGCCGCCAACTCACGAGCGATCGCGCCCCCGATGCCTCCAGTAGCGCCGGTAAGCAGGACGCTTCGACCTTCGAGTCGCATGCTCAAAACCCCTATCAGCTCGGGCCGACTGGAAATACACCTCGGCACGAGAATCCCGTGAGCCGACGGCCATCGCGGCGGAGAGCGCCTCCGGTAACTGACGCCAGCATGGGCATCAGAAGCGGTAGGTGGCGCAGCCGACCTGGACGCCTGAGCCGACACTCACGATCAACCCGATGTCGCCCGAGCTCACCAGCTTGTGTCGCCAGGCGTGCTGCAGCCCGTACACCAAGGAAGAGGAGAAAAGGTCGGTGTCGGCAGGGAGGTCGACGAATCGCGAGCTCGGGATGCGCAGCCGCGCGGCAAGTTCGGTGCGGTCAGCGCTGCACGGGTGTGGGGGGAATACGGCAGCTATCTCGGAGGGGTCGAGCTCTTCCCGCTTCAACAGTTCCTCAACGGCTGCGGGGATGCAGTCCAGGTAGTGGGCCGTCAGGTTCGGATCGCGGTCGATCTGTAGCCAGCTCTGTCCGTCTCGGTGCTGAAAATACGTCGTGAGCGCCTCGTCGTACTCCGGATGGTGGTGAAAGACGAACCGGCCGAAGCCGTCCGTGCCGCCGGCCCTGCCCAGAATCACAGCTGACCCCGTTTCGCTGAGGCCATACAACGGGTGGTCGCCCTCAGCGGTGTTGTTTTCTATTTCGGAAGCCACGACCATCGCATGCTCGGCCTTTCCCGCGCCGATCATCTGGACGCCGACCTGGCACGCGTTGAGGAACCCGACCGCGCCATTGAGCACGTCGAAGGCGATTGTCTTGCGCCCGTCCGGGGATTCGATGTCGTCATTCACCCCGAGCTCGCCCGCGACGAGCGCCGCGATAGCCGGTTCGGAAATGAAGTCGTCCCGGTACACCCCGGAATAGATCATCAGGCCAAGCTCCGCCCGGTCGAGTCCACCGTGGTCGAGGCACGCCGTAGCGGCCTGGACCGCCAGGTCGACCACACGTCGCGGCGCGGACTGCCCGTCAGGGGCCGTGCCGACCCCTTCGATCCGAACCCGGGGCGCCGCTGGTGGCTCTGGGGATGGTTCGCCGATCGAGAGGCTGCGCCCGCGGTGGCCATTGGACCCCCGGCGCAGCCGGTCGGGCAGGTCGTCGAATGTGTACAGGGCGGCGCCGACCGTCTGTCCCGAGCCGCTAATGCCGAAAACCACGTTGTCTCCGGATCTGATCCGGTTCCCACGGATGTGGTCGCTGAGGGCCACGAAGTGTGTTGTGCTGGCGGTGTTGCCCCTCTCCGCGAGGTTGGCAATGACGTTGCCCGGATGGGCGGCGGCATGCCCGAACATCCGGTTCACCGCGACGACCGCGTCGTTGAGTGATGCTTCCGACGTCTGGTGCATCACGATGTGATCGCAGTGCTCGGGCCGCCATCCATGCCGCTTCATCACGGCGGCGACGTATGGCACGGAACGCTTGACCGCCACCGCGGTCGCGGCGATGGAGTCGACAAGCATGATCGCACCGCCGGCAGGTCCGTCGCTCGCCTTGGCCACGCACAAAGAGCTATACCGGCCGAGCGTGGCCATATCGATGTCGTGAAAGCCGACCCGGCCGTTGGGGCCGCGCTCCAGAATCACTGCGGCTCCGGCGTCACCCAGGGTGAGGCAGGCGAGTCGCGCGTCCGTCGGCCCCTGAATTTCCTTCTGCGCGGTCTCGGTCAGGTGGGTGATGTATTCGCCGCTGACCACCATGGCGCGCCGGACCAATCCGGTCTGCAGGAACGCGTCGGCCACGCTAATGCCGGTGAACATGCCGGCGCACGCGTTGGTGACGTCGAAAGCTAATGCGTTTGCAAGGCCGCATTGATGCCGCAACCGTGCCGCTGTGCTGGGCTCGAACACGAATTTGTGGCCGGGTCCGTCGCACCGGGAGATGTTGCAGGAGATGACCAGATCGATCTCTTCGGGCCCATAGCTCGAGCTGGCCAGGCAGTCGGCCACCGCCTGCCGGGCGAGGTCGATCGAGAATTCACCTTGCCCGGCCATCCGCCTATTCCTGATGCCGGTCAGGCGTTCCAAAGGTATGCCGATGTCGTTGGCGCATCCGGCGAGGACGCTGTCCGTCGACACCACCTCGGCGGGCAGGTACGTGCCAATGCTTTCGATCACCGTGTTTCGCGCCTGCTGGCCGGCCGCGCGCACCGGTGCCGGGTTAGCGGGTGCGATGAGGGGCTTCTCCGCCGTGCCCGGGCTGATGACCTCACTGCCGTCCAACTGTTTCGCGGTGTCGCCGAGATCCGTGCCATCCTCCATGGCCTGGCGGTACTCGGCGGCCAGCTCAGCAATCGTGCCGAATAAGAACACCGACTCGGGTTTCAGCGGCAGGCCGGCGGCGTTCGCTTTTACCGAAGCCTCCAGGCTATGGGTCGAGGAGCCACCCCGAGCGAAGAAGTCGTCATGAACGCCAATCCGGTCGAGATCGAGCACGTCACGCCAGATCTCGGCGAGGATCTTCTCGGCGCGCGTACGCGGAGCGACGAACGCTGGCTCCGGCGCGGGCGACGCTTCGGCCGCCGCCACTAAGGCCCGGCGGTCTACCTTTCCGCCCGACGTGCGGGGCAAACCATCGGTCGCCCGGAACACGGCCGGCACCATAGCCGGGGGAAGCCACTCGAGGAGGAAGCGGCGCAGCTCAGCACTGGTCGGCGCGGGCTCGCCTACCGCCACGACGTGGGCGACCAGCCGGGTGTTCCCGCGGCCGTCGTCCCCGGCGACCACCGCGCTCTCCCGAACGCCGGGGTGTTTGTCCAGTGCCGCTTCGACCTCGCCCGGCTCGATCCGCACGCCGCGGATCTCCGCTTGGTTGTCGAGGCGCCCCAGGTACTCGATGTTGCCATCGGGTAGATACCGCGCCAGATCGCCGGTGCGGTACAGCAACTGGTCGGGCTCGTCGGCGAACGGGTCGGCGATGAATCTGGCGGCCGTCGCGTCAAGCTGGTTGAGGTAGCCACGGCCCACGCCGACCCCGCCGATGAACAGCTCACCGGGCACACCCACCGGCACCGGCTGGAGATGGCCGTCCAGGAGACGAATGCGGATGTTGGCGATTGGTCGCCCGATCGGGACCGGGGGGCCGGACGCGCCGCGCTCGCAGTGAAAGTAGGTGGCGGTGATCGCGGCCTCGGCGGGGCCGTACTCGTTCCACAGTTCGGCGTCCAACGTGGCCAGGAACCGCTGAGCCAGCTCGTACGGCAGCACCTCGCCGCCGCACGTTACCCTGCGCAACCCAACGCAGGACGTGAGTGCCGGCTCGGCGAGGAAGGAGCGCAAAATCGACGGCACGACATGCACCACCTGGGTGATCGACTGCTCGGCGATGGTCCGAACCAGGTAGGCGGGGTCCTTGTGACCCTCGGGTTGCGCGATGACAAGCCGTGCGCCGACGATCAACGGCAAGAAGATCTCCGCCACCGAGGCGTCGAACGTCACCGGTGTGTGGTGCAGCACCCGGTCCTCGGCGGTGAGCCCGTAGTTTCCCTGCATCCACAACAGCAGGTTGCGAATTCCGCGGTGGGTGTTGAGCGCCGCCTTCGGCACGCCGGTGGAGCCGGAGGTGTGGATGACATAGGCGAGGCTGTCCAAGGTCGTACCGGCGGGAGCCACGATGGCGTCCTCTGGCACCGGTGTCGACGGCACGTCGAGGCACAGCAGGTGCCCGGTGAATCCCGCCAGGCGCTCCAGATGTCGCCGGTGCGTGACGCAGACGGGCACGCCCGGCGCGCCGGTCAGCATGGCGGCAATGCGGTTGTTGGGTTGCGCCGGATCCAGCGGCACGAAGGCACCACCCGCCTTGAGCACGCCCAACAGGGCCACGACCAGGTCTTCTGAGCGGTCCAATAGGACGGCAACGACGCTGTCCGGGCCCACACCGCGGCGCTGGAGCCGGTGTGCCAGCGCATCCGCCCGCCGGTCGAGCTCCGCGTACGTCATCTCGCGGTCGTCAAACGACACCGCGATGGCCGTCGGACTGCGTCGAGCCGTTGCCGCCACCATCTCGTGCAGGCAGTCGGGCGCGTCGTAGCAGACCTGGGTTTCGTTCCACACCACCTGCTCACGGCGCTCGGTTTCGGTGCGGAGCGGCAACTCCGACAAGCGCCTGCCGGGATCGGTGACGATGCCGCCGAGCAGCGTCGCGAAGTGCCCGGCCATGCGTTCAACCGTCGCGTCATCGAAAAGGTCTGTGTTGTATTGCAACTCGCAGATGAACTGCCCGTCCGTATCGGCCACCTGCATCATCAAGTCCAGGGGCGCACCGCCCTGTCCGATATGGATAGTCGTCAGGTCAAGCGCCCCCCGACCCGGGGCCGCGCCCGTACCGCCCGGGCTGTCGTTGAAACGGCGCGGCTGTTCCCAGGCGAACGAGACCTGGAAGAGCGGCGTATGGCTCAGATGACGGGTCGGGCGGAGGCGCTCGACGAGCAGCATGAAGGGATAGTCCTGGTGCGCGAGTGCACCCAGAACCGTCTCTTTGACGCGGCCAAGCAACGACATGAACGTCGGGTCGCCCTGCAGGTCGGCGCGCAGAACGACCGGGTTGGCAATGTAGCCGACCAGACTGTCCAGCCCCGCCCGATCGCGGCACCCGAATGGTGAGCCGATGAGGAGGTCGTCCTGGCCGCTGTAGCGGTGCAGCAACGTGGAGTACGCCGCGAACAATGTCATGTACGGCGTCGCGCCGGCGCGCCGGCCTACCTCCTTGAGCCCAGCGGTCAGCCGACCGTCGAGGGTGAAGCGATGCACGGCGCCGCGGTAGGTCTGAGCCGCCGGTCGCGGCCGGTCGATGGGTAACCGGAGGTTCGGCAGCTCCCCGGTCAGCTGCCGACTCCAGTACTGCCATTGGCGTTCTCCCTCGGCTCCCTCAACCATCCGGACCTGCTGCTCGGCATAGTCGACGTAGCGCTGTGGGCAGGGCGGGGGTGGCTCTGAACCGTGTTCTGCGGCGTAAAGCAGGCGGAGCTCGTCGAGAATGACGTCGATGGACCAGAAGTCGACCGCAATGTGATGCACCGCCAAGACGAGGACATGCTCGTCGGGTGCGCGCCGTAGCAAAGTCAGCCGGAGCACTGAGCCGGTTTGCAGATCGAACGGGCGATTCGACTCCCGACGCAGCCACTCGTCAAGCTCAACATCGTCGGGGCCGAGGTCGTGGCGGGCGATACACACCGGCCACTGTGGATGGACGAGTTGAAGCGGGTGGCCGTCGCGCACGGCATATGTGGTGCGCAGTATCGCGTGCCGGTCGACGAGCGCCTGAGCGGCGCGTTCCAGCGCCGACACATCCACGTCGCCGCTGATCCGCCCGGCATAGGTGATGGTGTATGCGGGACTGCCGGGTGCGAGTTGATGAAGGAACCACAGGGACCGCTGTCCGTACGACAACCGATGCGCCGACGCCGAAACCGCCGCCTGCTCCATGAGCAGGCGGGACAGCAGCACGCGCTTCTCCTCAGCGGAGAGCCCCGAGATGTCGATGGAGCTATCCATCATGTTTCCCCTCCCTCGCGGCCAGGAGTCCCCTAAGCAGCCCGTCCACGTCGTCCTCTGGAATCTCCGGCAGCTGAGCAAGCAGGCCGATCCAACGTGAGCCAGCGCCACCGGTCGCCTCCGGCATCGGCGCCCCGTTCGGCCGCGCCGCGCGCGTGTCGGCTGCCACGGTCGGATCGGGCTCCGGTGGACCCGCGCTCGAGAGGCGGTCGCCGAGCCAGTCGGCGAGACCGGAGACGCTTGGTCCATCCAGCAGCTGGACGACCGGCACAACGATGCCCAAGTCGCGTTCAATCTGGGCACGCAGCTCCACCGCGATGAGCGAGTCAACCCCGAGTTGGTTGAGGGGCAACTGAATGTCCAGGCGCGACGGTGTCAGACCGAGTTTGCCGGCAACTTGATCGCGCAAGTACGACTGGAGCAACCGTCGGCGCTCCTGCGGGCCCGCGCGGCGCAGAGCGTCGTCAACGGCCGGCTGACCTGCGGGTGCACGGAGCAGGTCTGCGATCAGCGGCGGGTTCAGACCTCGGCGCAATTCGGAGCGGCCGCGCGCCCAGTCCACGCGGAGGACGGCGACCTGCGTGGCCGAGAGCGGGAGCAGATATGAAAGCGTTCGCACGCCGTCGGCCGCCGGCATGGCTTCAATGCCGTGCTGGGTGAGGTGACGCTGCTGCTCGGGCCGGTTGGCGAGACCGACCTCAGCCCATGGTCCCCAATTGATGGTCAGCGCCGGGCGACCCTCCGCGCGTCGATGCCACGCCAACGCGTCGAGGAACGCATTCGCCGCCGCGTAGTGCGCCTGCCCAGGTGAGCCCAGCAGTGACGCGCCCGACGAGAAGAGCATGAAGAAGTCCAGTGCCGTGTCCCGCGTCAGCGCGTGCAAATTCCAGGCGCCCTCGACCTTGGGTGCCATGACGTCCCGGAGGCGTCGCTCGTCGAGGCGCGCAAGGATGCCGTCGTCGAGGGTCCCCGCTGCGTGCACGATCCCACGCAGTGGCGGCATGGACGCGTTGATCGACTGGAGGACAGCTGCGAGCTGGTCCGCCCGGGCGACGTCGCCGCGCGCGACGACCACCTCGGTGCCTTCCGCCCGCAACGCGTCGAGCGTCTTCTGCGCGGACTTCGAGGCAGGACCACGCCCCATGAGGACCAGATGCCGGGCGCCCTGCTCGGCCATCCACGTCGCGACCGCACGGCCGATCCCGCCCAACCCGCCGGTGATGAGATAAGTGGCGTCGGCTTCGAATCCGACTGGGAGCTGGGCCGGTTGACCCGCCGGTGGCACCGGCTGGTCCACCGACACGACGACCTTGCCGATTTGTTTGCCCTGCGCGAGGGACCGAACAGCGGCGGCGGTCTCGGCAACCGGGAATGTTCGCACCGGCAGCGGTCGGAACACCCCTCGCTCGACGTAGGCCACGATGTCGTGCAACAGCGCACCCACGTAGGCGGGGCGATCCATGATCAGCTGCGCCAGGTCGATGACGATGTAAGACGCGTTGCGCCGCAACTGCCACAGGCGTAGTCGGCCGTGCCCGTAGATGTCGCGCTTGCTGATCTCCAGGAATCGGCCGTACGGCCGCAGGGCCGCGAGGCCCTTGGCGATCGCCTCGCCCGTCAACGAGTTGAGCACGACGTCCACGCCTTCGCCGTCGGTGGCGGCCAGCACCTCGTCGGCGAACGCCAGGGACCGCGAGTCCGAGACGTGCTGGACGCCGAGTGCGCGCAGGTGCTGTCGTTTCTCCGGGGTGCCGGCGGTGGCGTACACCGCCGCGCCCAGCCAGCCCGCGACCTCGATCGCCGCAAGACCGACGCCACCGGCTGCCGAGTGGATGAGGACGCGCTCGCCACGGCGTAGCCGTGCCTGTTCATGGAGGGCGTAGTAGGCCGTCAGGAACGCCGTAGGTATCGTGGCCGCCGCCTCGAAGCTCAGGTGCGCTGGCTTGGCGGCCACCAGGCACGCTGGGGTGGTGACGAAGGAGCCGACGCCGTCCATCGCCAAGGCGATGACGGCGTCCCCCACTTGTAGGCCGTCGACGCCGTCACCTATGGCGGTCACCGTGCCGGCGCATTCGATGCCCACCCGCACGGGCCCATCGTCCTGACCTGGGTACACGCCGAGGGCACGCATCGCGTCGATGAAGTTCAGACCGGTGGCGCGAACACGGATCTCGACCTCCTCCGACCCTGGCGGCCGTCGGGTGGCTGCCCGGGCACGAATATCGTCGAGCAGGCCACGCTCCGGATACTCCATGCGGAATGGCATGTCGGTGTCGGGCGCGGGCAGCTGAGCCGGTGCGGCAGAAGGTACGGGCTTGCGTACATCTGCGTCGTGGTAGCGGGCCAATCTCGCTACGTAGCGCCGGTTGCCACGGAGCGCCACATCGGCCTCGGGGGTATCCGCGGACAACTCCTGGACCAGTGCGTGAAGCTCTTCCGGAGTTCCCTCCGAAGACAGGTCGACCCTCGAACAGCGCAGCTCCGGATACTCGTGGTCGATGCTGCGGCCCATCCCCCAGAGGGGTGCCTGAGCGATGGACACGGCCTCGACGTCGCCACCGATCGCCTGCGCTCCTCGTGTAACCAGCCAGAGGCGCGGCGTGTCCGGCCAGCCGGATACCGTCAGCGCCTGCACGAGGTGCAGCACGCTTGCCGCGCCGAGCGCCCGCGCGGACTCCAACGAATCGGTCGACGTCTCAGCCGGCGGTGCGGCCATCAGGCTCCACAGGTGCACCACGCCACGACAGGGTGGCCGCTCTAAGAACGCTTCCCCGAGGAGCCGCCGGAAGTGTTGCGGCTGCGTCGGATCGAGGCGGTAACGGTCAGGTCCGAGGCGCATGAAGTCGACGCCCGGCTCGACGAGCGCACACGTCTGAGAACGCTGTTTAAGCAGGTGCCGCATCGTGTCCGAAGTGGTGCTGCCGTCGCTGAAGATCAGCCAACTTCCGGCTACAACCGGTCCGCTCGGCGCGTCCTGATCAGGCGCGCCGAGTGTCGCGGGCTGCCATCGCAGCTCGTAGAGCCCGTCACGAGGATCCGTCGCACCGGTCGCCGGCTCAGCTGGTCCAGCGTCCGGGATCCGCTGCAGGCGCAGCCCGCGGACCGCCACGGCCACCTGCCCGTCCTCGCGTAGCAGGAACACGTCGCCTTCGATGATGTTCGGCTCGGGGTCTGGCCCCGGGCGCAGCAGCGCGTGGCACCAAATGCCATTTAGGAACGTCCCGCGGATTCGTAACTCGGACACGCCCACCGGCAGGTACGTGTCGCGCGATCGGCCGTTGCGCGGGGAAAGCGTCGCGGCCAGGACCTGAAAGCAGGCGTCCAGGATGGGGGCGTCGAAGCCGTCGGCGTCGACTATCGAGCTGCCCGCCAGCAGTGGCCTCAGCCGGGCGATCGCCTCGCCGTCGCGGCGCCAGATGTCTGCCACGGCCTGGAAGCCTGGCCCGTACTGCAGGCCATGCTCTGCCAGGCGACGGTAGAACGACGGCCCTGCGATCGCGTCCGGGCAAAGGGCCCGGGTGACGCCGGGGAGGTGCCGTTCGTCGTCGGCGGCGTCCGGCCCACCCGCATCGACGGTGCCGCTCGCCAGCAGCGACCACCGCGACGGTCCCGACGTGCTGGGCTCCAGACCGTGGCACTCGAACAAAACGGGGCCCGGGGGATCTCCCTGAAGTACGAGCTGGACGGTGCGCCGCTGCGCGTCGGCGAGCACCAGCGACCGGTGGAAAACGACGTCTCGGAGCAAGCGCCTCGTCGCGCCGAAGGCCCGCCCGGCCCCGGCCAGAACAAGCGCGAGGACAGTGGCGGCTGGAAGGACCACCGAACCATGAACCCGGTGGTCCGTCAGCACCGGCATCAGTTCCGTGCCGACCTCGATTTCGGAGAACACCGTCTTCGGGTGCACGGACGAGCGAAGCGGCCCGCGCCACGCCACCTGGTCGGAGCCGGCGGGACGAGCCGGCCCATTGCTCGTGGCCGTGGGATCCAGCCAGAAACGATCGCGTTGCCACGGGTAGGTCGGCGCCGCCACGCATCGCCCACCCCAGGGATGCAGCTGCTCCCAGGTAACCGGCTGCCCGCGGGTGTAGAGGGCGCCGAGTGACGCGAGTAGCGTGCCGCGTCGCCCGTCGTAACGGGACATGGACTGCAGCAGGGTGCACGCGCGACCCAGGTCCTGCGCGTCCTCGCGTACCGCGCTCAACAGGATCGGATGGGGGCTGACCTCCAGAAACGCATCATGGCCGAGGTCGAGTAGCCGCCGTATAGCGGCCGAGAAGCGCACCGGCGAGCAGAGGTTCTCCACCCAGTAGGTGTCGTCGAGGGCACCGTCGGTCAGGAGGTCGCCCGTCACCGTGGAGTACATGGGTATCGTTGCCGCCGCAGGCCGTAGCCCGGCGAGCACGTCGGTCAGATCGGCGCGCAGCGCGTCCATCTGTGGGCTGTGGGAGGCCACGTCGACGTCCACCCAACGGCAGAAACGGCCGCGCTGCGCCAGCGCGGTGACGAGATCGGTTAACACCGCTGGATCGCCGGAGAGCACTATCGATCGATGGCTGTTACTCGCCGCTACCGCGACCCGAGCCTGCCGGCCGGCGATAAGCTCCTGCGCCTCTGCATGGGAGAGCTCCGCGGCTAACATGCCCCCGCTGCCATTCGCCCGCCGGAGCAGCCGGGCCCGCCCACAGATCACCCGTGCGGCGTCTTGAAGGCTGAGGGCCCCCGCGACGTGTGCCGCCGCTACCTCACCCAAGCTGTGCCCCACCACGGCCTGGGGCTCTACCCCCCACGATCGCCACAGCGCGGCCAGCCCGACCTGGACGGCGAAGATGGCGGGCTGGATCACGCCGATGTCGCTCAGCCGGGAGTGGTTCTGGTCGGCTAGAAGTTCCGCGACTATGGATCCGTCCAGGTGCGGGCGCATAGCGCGGTCGCACATGTCCAATGCGTCCCGGAATGCCGGCTCCTGTCCGTATAACCGCTGTCCCATCCCGTACCACTGCGACCCCTGACCGGAAAAGACGAAGACCACGCCCGGCCGCTGACCCGGACGGCAACGTCCGGCGAACAGCCCGGGGCGGGCTCCTCCCTGTCGGTACGCGGCAAGACCCTCAGACAGCTCCGCGGGCGAGTCTCCAACCACGGCCAACCGATGGTCGTGGTGGCCGCGACGTGCGCCGGCCGTGTAGCAAAGGTCGGCAAGCGGCACCCCGGTCGCGAGGGCCAGCTCATACCGGCCCGCCAGCGCGGCCAGTGCCTCAGGGGACCGGGCGGACAGCGGCAGGAGCTCGACGCGCTCCTCCGCCGTGTCGTCCGCCGGTTGCGTGACCCGAACCTGTGGGGCCTCGGTCACGACGACGTGCGCGTTGGCGCCGCCGAAGCCGAACGAGCTGACTCCGGCGACTGCTCGGCCGCCGTTCTCCGGCCACGGCGTGAGGGTCTGCGCGACCCGCAATGGCAGCCTGTCGAACGGGATAAGCGGGTTGGGCTCCGCGAAGTGCAGGCTCGGCGGGATCGCCCGGTGGCGCAGCGCCAGCGCTACTTTGATGAGCCCGGCCACCCCGGCCGCCGCCTCCAGGTGGCCAATGTTGGTCTTGACCGAACCGACCAGGCACCTGCTGCCCGGCGCGCGGCCCTGCGCCAGGATCGCGCCCAGGGCCTTCGCCTCGATCGCATCGCCCAGAGACGTGCCCGAGCCGTGCGCTTCGACGTACTGCACCACACCCGGCAACAGATCCGCGCGGTGGTAGGCCTCGGCCAACACGGCTTCCTGCGACGCTCGGCCGGGTGCCATCAGCCCGTTGGTCCGACCGTCTTGGTTGGTGGCGCTGCCACGGATCACCGCGTAGATCGGGTCACCATCGGCCAGCGCCTGACCCAACGGCTTGAGGACGACGATTCCGGCGCCTTCGCCCCGTACGTACCCGTCCGCCCGGGCGTCGAAAGTCTTGCAGCGGCCGTCCGCTGCCATCACTCCGGCCTCGCTGAAGTTCAAGCCGAGCGCCGGCGACAGGATGACGTTAGCGCCACCGACGAGGGCGAGCGTGCACTCGCCCTCGCGCAGGCTGCGGCATGCCAGGTGGATGGCGACCAACGACGACGAACAGGCGGTGTCGATCGCCATGCTCGGCCCGCGGAAATCGCAAAAGTACGACAGCCGGTTGGCCGCGATGCTCAACGCGCTCCCGGTACCGGTGTAGGCATCGATGCTGTCAGGCTGGCCGAGCTGGAAATGTCCGTAGTCATAGGTGGAGATGCCGATGAACACGCCGGTGCGGCTGCCGGCAAGCCGCTCCGGCACCTGCCCGGCGTCTTCCAACGCCTCCCATGCCACCTCCAGCAGCAGGCGTTGCTGCGGGTCCATTCGGGCCGCCTCCCGCGGCGAGATGCCGAAAAACTGGGGGTCGAACCGGTCGACCTGATCGAGGAACCCGCCCCGGCGGGTGGCCGCGGTCTCCGAGGCGTCCGCATCCCAGCGGTCCGGCGGAATGTCGGTGATGGCGTCCACTCCGTCGGAGAGCAGCCGCCAAAAGGCCGCCGGCCCGTCTGCACCCGGAAACCGGCAGCCGATGCCAACAATCGCGATCGGCTCATTGGCGCCTGCGGCCCGCCTACCACCGTCGCTCTCGGCCGCTGCGACGGGGCGTTCGTCGGCGGGTGCGTCCTCGGCTAGTTGTTCGGACAGCAGCTCGATCGTGGGGTACTCGTACGCGACCGTGGGCGAGAGCTCGCGTTGAAGCCAGGCTTCCAACGCGGCGGTCAGCCGGATGGCACGAACCGAGTCAAGACCGTAGTGGGCGAACGGTAACGATGGGTCGATCTCCGTCGGTGATAGGCCGAGCTCCTCAGAGAGCCGGGAGAGGAACCAGGCCGCGATCTCCCCCGCGCCGCGCCCTTCGCCAACCGGTGCCTCCCCGGCGGGCGGCGGCCTCGGGCGGGGATCGGGTAGAGACGGTGCGTGCCACTCAGCGAACACCTCGAGGTCGCCGTCGAGGAAGCGCTCCCGGCACCTGCTCCGCCGGATCTTTCCGCTCGACGTTGTCGGGATCCGTAACGGCTCCAACAGGACCACGGCGTACGGCTGGATCTCATGGTGCTCGGTGATCGCGGTGCGGATCGCGTCGATAACCTCGCTGACGTCGGCATCAACGATCCGATCGCGGTCCACCTCCTGCGCGACGACGAGCCGTTCGGAGCCACCCGACTGCGGCGTGCCCGAGAAGGCTGCCCCGCGGCCGCGTAGCAGCGCCGGATGGCTGTCCTGCACCGTGGCCTCGATGTCTTCCGGGTAGTAGTTCCGGCCGCGGATGACAATGAGATCGTTGAGCCGGCCCGTGATGAACAGCTCGCCTTCCATTTGGAAGCCCAGGTCACCGGTGCGCAGGAACGGTCCGCGCCCGGTGTCTGCGAGGAACGCCGAGAACGTCTCGTTCGTTTCTGCCGGCCTGGCCCAGTAGCCCTGGGCGACGCTCCCGCCGGCGACCCAGATCTCGCCAACCTCGCCAGCCGCACATGGCCGCCGGGTCACCGGATCCACGACGACGATCTCGTGGCCGCGCTGTGCGCGGCCGCAGCCCACGAACGACGTGGCGGCCGGGTGCTCCGGCGGGACGTTCACGACACGCTGCTCTCGTAATGCGACGCCATCCACGTGTCGCACCACCGGCACGGTCCAATCCGACCTACCGGACACAAGCAGGGTAGCCTCCGCCAGCCCGAACACCGGATTGAACGCCTCCGACCGGAACCCAGCCGGGCCGAAGGCGTCAGCGAACCGCTGCAGGGTGGCGGCATGCACCGGCTCCGCACCACACATGGCCGACGACCAGTTGGACAGATCGAGGGCCGCGCGTTCCTCCACCGTGCTGCGTTCGACACAGAGCTCGTAGGCGAAGTTCGGCGCGGCGGTGATCGTGCCACCGTGTCGGGAAATAGCTTCCAGCCACCGCATTGGGCGCTCAATGAACGCCTCCGGCGGCATAAGGAAGGAAGTGCAGCCGACGTAAAGCGCTTCGAGGATACTGCCGATGAGACCCATGTCGTGATGGAGGGGCAGCCAGAACACGGTGATCGCGTCGTCGTCTCCGCGTCCCCACGCCCCACGGATGGCATCCAGGTTGTGCAGCAGATTGCGGTGCGTCACCACAACGCCTTTCGGCGAGCTCGTCGAACCCGAGGTGTACTGCACGAGGGCGGTCGCGCTCGCGTCGACGTCGGGCATGACCCACTCCTCAGCGGCGGCTGGCATGACGGCATCCGCGGCACACCACTGCAGGGAACTCCCGCCGGCCAAGTCGTCCACCGCAGCCTTGAGCTCCGCTTGCAACTCGGCGGTGGTGAGGACGAAGCCGGCTTGCGCATCCGCGACAATCGACGCGACGCGGCCGAATACCCGGTTGCGCACCGGCGGGTGGACCGGTACTGCGGCCGCTCCGGCGTAGATACACCCGAAGAAGGCGGCGACAAAGTCCAGGCCCGAGGGGCAGAGCACCAGTACACGTTCGCCGGCGGCGCCCTGTCGTTGCAAAGTGGACGCGATTGCTCGGGCCTTGACGTCCAGCTCGTGATAAGTAAGCCGGCTATGTTCTTCCCCGCTGGGAGAATAGTGGCAATAGTCGAACGCAACCTTGTCTCGATAGCGTTCGGCTCGCTGCCGCATAAGGTCTAGCAAGGTTGGCGTCGTCAACCCCCGTGCCCTTTGCATCCTGTTACCCGATCTTGACCTCAACTAAGGGACGTCAGCAACATCGCCGTCCCGAAGATGCCATAACCCTTCGCCGCCAGAAGAAGCCGCTAACCGCGACGAACGCGGCAACAGTCGTGAAGGTTGCCTCCCGGATCGCCTGAACAACACCTCCGCCAAGTTTAGCCACCACCTCGAGGTGGGGGTGAGGTGCAGGATGATCCGCGGGTGCTTGACCAGCCAGTCGTTGATCTCTGGGCGCATGTGAGTGTGGTAGTTGTCACCACCACATGCAATTTGCGCCGGGGGTAGGACCGGGCGACCTCGTTGAGGAAATCGAGGAATTCAACCCTGCCGTGGTGCGGATAGCAGGCGTCGGTGACCCCTTGCCGGTCGCTACCTCGAACGCGGCGCCGACTCACCGGCTCAGTCGCGCGCGGACAGCACGACCGGAGCTCCGCCTGCCGGCACCAGCAACGGGTGTGTGCTGCTGGGGCGACCGCCGAGGCGACCATCAACCGCGCTTAGCCGGCGATGCCGGAGCAGGGTCCGCAACAGCACGCGCGCCTCGAACAGCGCGAACTCGTCGCCGATACAGCGGTGCACACCGCCGCCGAACGGCAGCCAGGTGTGGGTCTCGGGTCGCGAGCCCAGAAAGCGTTCGGGACGAAAGGCCAGCGGGTCGGGGTGCAGGTCGGCGCGCTCGTGCAGTGCCATGATCGCGATGACGATGTACGCACCGGGCGGGACGAGCAGCCCGTTGAGGTTGAAGGCCCGCTGCGCACGCCGACCGGTGACCGGCAACGCCGGGCGCAGCCGTAATGACTCGGCGATAACCGCATCAAGATAGCCATCCTCGCCACGGTCGATGCTCTCCTCAAGTGCGGCGAGCACGTCGGGTTGGTGGACAAGCAAGTCGGCCAGCCACCCGAGGGTGACCGCGGTGGCGGCGTAGCCGGCCAGCATCAGCCCACGCATCGAGCGCGCCAGGAACGCGTCGTCATGCGGCTGATCCTCCTGCTCGTTGAGCTCCAGGAACATGGTCAGGCAGTCGTCGGGGCGTGAGCCCGTGTGCCGGCGTTCCGCGATTTCTTCGACCACGATCGCGTCGACCGCCGCGGCGGTGCGCGCCACTTTGGGGATCGGCAGCCAGCGGCCGCGCAGCGCCATCGTGAGGAGGCCGACGCCAAGGAAGCTTGGGCTCTCGGTCACCGCGCAGTATTCGAGCATCGCGCGCTCCAGGCGTTGCATCCGCTCGGGCTTCGAGACGCCGAAGATCACGGTCATCATCACGTCGAGCGAGAGTTGCCTGCCGATCGCGCTGAACTCGACCGGCTGGCCGAGCGGCCACTCCGGCAGCCTCCGGAGCACACTGTCGACCATTGCCCTCTCGTAGGACTTCAGCACCTTGCCGTGCAACGCCGGCGCGATCTTGCGCCGCTCCTGAACGTGAGCCTCGCCATCCAGGAAGATGAACGCGTCGCTGCCGAACAGCGACTCGTGGGGCGTGAATCGGCGGAGCAGTTGGCCGAACGAGAGTGCGCCGTCGCGCTCGGAGAACACCGACTTGGCGTCCTGAGGGGACGAGGTTACGACCAGCTTCGGACCCAGGGGGACGGTGATCAGGAAGCGTTCGCCGAGCTCCCACAGCGGCGAGCGCCGCCCGCCCGGCCGGAAGAAGCGGCCGTGATCACGAGCGAGGTCCCAGATTCCAACCCTCGGCAGGGTGTCCAGTGTGCGCAGCGGACGCTGGTGAAGTGGGTAGGGTTTTGGGTCGCGATCGGTGCTGGCGGTCATGGCTTGCCTCCGAGTTCACATAGGGCCACACGGCCCACCGCCATGTCTACCAGTCCGCCGATGGCATGTGTCGGCTGACCGACGAGTCCCGCCAGCACCGGGTGCTTGCGCTGGCGCTGGGCCAGTGCGGGGTGCGGTGAGGGCGAAGCGGTCGCCCGCGTGTGCGCGATGTCCAATTTCTGCGGCGCCGACTGCAGTGCGGGGCAAGGCTTCTGGCGACCTTGTGTACCCGCGCCGGGCGGCGGCTACCTGCCCGGCCGACGTCGAACGCTGCCGGTGGTGGGAGGGCGAGCCGTTCTACACGGTGGTGTGGCCGCACTGCAGGCGCAGTCAGCACGGCGCCAAGGAGCTGGTCCCGGTGAGCAGGAGTTGGAGGTGAGCGAGATCATCCGGTACCCGCCCGACCCGTGGGAGGGGCCCGTCGTAGAGGCCAGGTCACCCGTTTCCAATTGGAAACCAGTCCAGTGCGGCGATTAACCGCTACAAGCCGGGTGCGGTGCTGGGCGCTAGTCAGCCAAACGTCGACTGATCTTGATCGTCATCCAAAAATAGCCCGTGACGTGCCCCCGGCAGGATTCGAAACTGACGGGGTAGGTGGAGACACAGCGTGACGCACAGCGACAGAAATGAACTCTGATCAGCGGTTACGCACCCATCTAGCGCGACGCGCGGTGACTTCACCGGACCTGTGGGTACGATGCAGATGGTCACACAGATCGCACAAAAGGAGCGTGACCACATGCCCGGAAAGCAGGGACGACGCGGCTGGGGCTACACCCGGCGTCTGCCGCCGAGCAAACGCTGGCAAGCCTCGTACATCGGGCCGGACGGGGTGCGTCATTACGCGTCGTCGACGTTCGCGGCGAAGATGGACGCCGAGCGGTGGCTGGGTGATGAGCGTCGTCTGATTGACCGGGACGTCTGGACGCCGCCGAACCTGCGGGCGGCAGCCAAGCGGTCGCGGAAGTTGACGCTGAGCGAGTACGCGACGACGTGGATCGCCCAGCGGAAGTTGACCCCGCGCACCCGCGGCGGCTACGAGTCGCAGCAGGCGCGGCTGATTGATCCGGTGATCGGGCGGCTGCCGTTGTGCAACATCTCCGCGGAGACGGTCCGCGGCTGGTACGCGGGCCTCGATGACAAGCATCCGACGCGCAACGCCCAGGTTTACGCCCTGCTGCACGCGATCTGTGACACGGCTGTCACCGACGAGTTGATGCTGACCAACCCGTGCACCATCCGTGGCGCGATGAACGCGCCGACCAAGCGCACGTCGGTGGTGCTGTCCGTGCAGGAGGTCAACGCGCTCGCCGAGGCGATCACGCCCGAGCGGTTCAAGGCGATGGTGTTGATCACCGCGTGGTGCGGGCTGCGCTGGGGCGAAGTCATCGAGTTGCGCCGCAAGGATATTGGGCCGGGCTGTGAGTCCATCATCGTGACGCGGGCGGTCACGCATCGTCAGGGTTGTCACATCAGCGTGACCAAAGAGAAGCGTCATAAGACGGTGGCGGTGCCGCCGCACATCCAGTCCGACATCAAACATCATCTGGATAGTTTCGTCGCCGAAGATGTTGAGGCGCTGCTGTTTCCGCCAGCAAAGGGTGGCTGCCATCTGAACGACAAATCGTTCCGGGGGAGCTACTTTGAGCCTGCGCTGAAAGCGATCGGACGCTCCGATGCCGTGTTCCACGATCTGCGGCACTTCGCCGGTACGAGCACCGCGCGGGTGGCCAATCTTGTCGAGACGATGGCCCGGCTGGGTCACTCCACGGCGAAGGCGTCGCTGATCTATCAGCAAGTCGCGTCGGGTCGGGATCGGGAAGTCGCCGAGGCGCTCTCAGCGCTGGCGGTCGGCGCTCGACAGTGCGGGCAAACGCCGCGATCGACCCCCACCCCCCCTCCGACGCTCTGAGCTGCACGGATGTGACAGAGATGTCAGGTTGGCAAACGTCTCTGAGCTGCGGGTTTGCGTGGGTTGATCTTGAACTGATAAAAGTGTTCACAAAGTGCACACTTAGCTTGTCTAATGTCAACTTTCCGAGTACCACCTGGTCGGGTTGGACCGACCTTGACCGACGACTGCGCGCAGCTCGCCAGAGTCCACCAGATCGGTCAGCTTCCGCTTGGTCCGCCGAAGTTCAGCTCTCCCGACCTCCCCATACAACAACTGGGCCGCATCAGCCGCCGTCACGCCGTCTTCCTGGTCCGCGATCCAGCCGACCAACTCCACCGGAGCCTCAGCTTGGGCCACGTCGATTTCGCCCCGGTCGCGGTCGTGTGCGATCTTGATCGGGTCAACCCGGTGCGCTGGCTGCTTCTCATGCGTGAGTACACCTGTTGGCCCGCCAGCCTTGCCCGACATCCGCAGCACCGACCCCGCACCGGCACGCAGCCACACCGAGCCATAGTCAGCACCCGACTTCGCCAGGTGGTGCAGCTCGACGAGTTGCCGACCCCTGGCCAGCAGTCGGGTTCGGGTCGCTTGGTATGCGGCTGCGGCGCGGTCCTCGGTGAGTCCTCGGGCCGCGTCCTTCAGTGAATCGACGTAGACGTAATGTGCCTGATGGTAGTCGCACAGATCCACGTACAGGTCATTGTTTTCGGCCGCGTCGGCTGGCAGTGGTCCCCGCCAAATGATAAGCCGCCCAGTGATTTCCATCTCCGCGAGCTGTTGGGGACTGAATTGCCTACTCATGGATCGCATTATCTGGTCGGGCCTATCGATGGCCAGATACAAGATCTTCTGACCATCCGGCAATCTCTGCACCGGATACCCGAGAACATCACCGCCGAAAAGTTGTGCGCGGACAAGCAATCCGGCCAGCGTGGTTTTACCGGCACCGTATCCGGCTTCGATTAGCAGCGGTTCACCAGAAGACCACAGGACATTGAAGTTAGCGCCCCACAGTGCGGGCGGTGGTCCGGTGTGGCGGCTAATGGCTTGGGCCGCACCCGAATTCACGGCCAATGGGCGGGCGTATCGTTGTTGAATTTCCTGCCGATATGCCGCTCGTTGCTGTTGCCGATACAGCTCCCAGCAGGCGGGAATGTCAACACCGAGACTCTTGCCGTAAATGTTTTCCAGTATTTCGGTGACGTGCTCATCGGCGACGTCGATGGATCTTTGATCGATGAGCTGAATAACAAGCGCCTGAGCCTTTCCGAGTTGCGCCGCACCGTCATAGCCGCGCAGCGACATTCCCCGATCCCAGCAGTAAGCCGCATATTTTGCAGCTTCAGGGTAGTCAGCGTACCGGTTTACGAGACGCGCCTTTGCGTTGTCTGAGGCGAAACTGTTTGCAGCTGCGTACAGCTTTACATTGAGGTCGTCATACCATCCGGTTTCGCGCTCTTCGCGTTGTTCTATCTCGGATATTTGTTTTGGCGTAAGCTCGTCGATTAGCTTGCGCCAATCCCATTCGTCATCCATGTTTTTCCTTTGCTACAATGTCGATTTCCCTCCTCGTCGTCGGGGCACGGGCCGACGTGGCTGTAGCTGCAGTCGTCACACCAGTTCGCGATGGTGATTTCGCAGCCCTCCACCATGCGTGGGAACAGCTTCGGGAAGGGCCAGATCTTAAAACTATGTCGCGAGGTCCTTCACCCGACGCGCGATAGGCGACGCGCAGGTCGCCGTTCATCGCATAGCGCGTCTCCGAGAACATTGCGGAAGTGTAAGCCGAGGATGGGTCGAGTTTTGGTGCCTTGGGACTAGCTGGACAAGGTGTTCTTCGGGTGTTCGGTGCGGCGGTTCACCGCGTCAGGGCCGGTCGTGGCTGCGGTGCCGAGTGTCATCAGTCGGGGCGAGATCGGGGACGCGGCAGGCTGACCATCCCAGCGCTCCTCGGACAGATCCTGACCGAAGTCCGCAGCTACGTCGCGGGGTCGTCGCTGGCAGTCCCGCCGATGTGCATTGCTGCCGGGGTGTCGGGGCCGTCTGATCAGTGGGTTCCGGGGTGTAGATCGCACAGCAGATCGCACACGGGTTCGGTGGTGCGGCGGAAATAGTGTTTGAGCTGCTGGAACGTCGGTGCCCCCGGCAGGATTCGAACCTGCGACCGGCTTTAGGCCTTCAGCTGTTCCATAGACCTCACCGGGTTCCGTTAGCGCTTGAGGGACAACATGATTGGTCGATTTCGCATGCGCGTTGAATCTCACCGATTCGCGTTGATTTCCAGTCATATTCGGTGAATTAACGGTGGATGACGCGATCAGTAGAGGTGGCGGCTCCCGTGCGCTGCCGCTCCCGTCCGGCGCCACCAACTCAGCGCCAAATCGTCGTGGGTCTTCACCCGACGGCTCCACCTTGCCAGGAGTCGATTTCACCCGCCTGACCGACGATGTCCGCCCGTTCTCGTCAATGGTGCGTCCAGCGGGCTCACAGGACTCACAGGACAGGACTCACATCATGCTCACTGTGAAGAGTTTCTTTACTGGTATCAAGTCAGGGCCCACAACCGGCACCAGCACCCGAGGCCGGATGTGCCGCAGAATGTCGTCCCAGAAATCCTCGTTCACGCCCCATGCGCTTGCTCCTGATGCGGCAGGCAGCCGCCAGTGCCGCTACGGTAGCGCGCACCGCATTCTGAAGACGTCCGAATTGTTTGGCTTATAAGAAATGTCCTGGCTTCGCCAGCAGCACTACAAGGAAGCCGCATATATACATGAAGGCGAACACGCACGGCACCCATTGTTCGAGATGGGTCAGCGGCCAGTAGATCGCTTTGTCCTTGCCCCCGCCCAGCGCCGTCCATTCGGCCCGCCAGTACGGAGATGCCGGCAGCCGCTCCTCCAGCGCCCCGATCACCGCATATTTCCCCGAATTCAGTTGCCGATAGGACCGGACCAGCCAGAACCACGCTAGGCACAGCACCAACAACAGGACCAGCGGAAGCACCAGGCTGAACACCGGCACATTGGGCCGGTCTTTCCAGAAGATGCCGAGGAATACGCCGATCGTGGTCAAGACCGCGGTGTTCAGGGTGAGGAAGAACCCGTTG
>DASXMA010000210.1:0-2529 GCA_036495965.1 Mycobacterium sp. | reverse complement strand
GCGGAGGCGAGAGGATTTGAACCTCCGGTCCCCTTGAAGGGGGACAACTCATTAGCAGTGAGCCCCATTCGGCCGCTCTGGCACGCCTCCATTGGACTTTCTGAGGGTACCCGACCCCTTCCCGGTGTCCCGGAACCGCCGGAGGCATAGCGTACACAGCGCCGACATATGCTGTCGAAGTGACTGCCCGCCTACGGCCGGAGCTGGCCGGGCTGCCAGTTTATGTTCCTGGTAAGACGGTGCCGGGCGCCATCAAACTGGCCAGCAACGAAACCGTCTTCGGCCCGCTGCCCAGCGTGCGCACGGCCATCGAGCGAGCCACCGATATCGTCAACCGCTATCCCGACAATGGCTGCGTGCAGCTCAAGGCGGCGCTGGCCGAACATCTGGGCTCGGATTTCGCTCCCGAACACGTTGCCGTCGGTTGCGGTTCGGTCAGCCTGTGCCAGCAACTCATTCAGATCACCGCATCGGCGGGCGACGAGGTTATCTACGGGTGGCGCAGCTTTGAGCTCTACCCACCGCTGGTCCTGGTCTCCGGCGCCACCCCCATCCAGGTGCCGTTGAGCGACCACACCTTCGACCTCTATGCCATGTTCGCCGCGGTCACCGAACGCACCCGGCTTATCTTCGTGTGCAACCCGAACAATCCGACGTCCACCGTCGTCGACCCGGACGCGCTGGCCCGCTTCATTCAGGCGGTCCCCCCGCACATCCTGATCGCCATCGACGAGGCCTATGTCGAGTACATTCGCGACGGCATGGCGCCGGCTAGCCTGGATCTGGTCCGAATCCACAGCAATGTCGTTGTGCTGCGCACATTTTCGAAGGCATACGGGCTGGCGGGTTTGCGCATCGGCTACGCGGTCGGCCACCCCGACCTGATCACTGCGCTCGACAAGGTCTACGTGCCGTTCACCGTGTCCAGCCCCGCGCAGGCGGCTGCCATCGCGTCGCTGGCCGCTGCCGACGAGCTATTGGCCCGCACCGATGCCCTGGTCGCCGAACGCGCGCGGGTCGGTGCGGCCTTGCGTGATGCCGGCTTCGCGCTGCCACCGACGCAGGCCAACTTCGTCTGGCTGCCGCTGGGGCCCCGCACACTGGATTTCGTCAAGCAGGCCGCCGACGCGCGTATCGTGGTCCGCCCGTACGGTACAGACGGTGTCCGGGTCACCATCGGGGCGCCGGATGAGAACGACGCCCTGCTGCGGTTCGCCCGCGACTGGATCACGCAAACCGAACCAGAGGAGTGAGCAATGACCTTGGCCCGCAAGATATTTACCGAATTCAAGGAACGCGGCGACGGCATTACCGACGCCGAGCTCGACGACTTCTGGGCGATGCTTGAGCCCGCGACAATCGAAGGCTTGATCGGCGAGTGGAAGGGTGGGGAGTTTCCTACCGGACACCGAGCCAATGGCGCGCTCGAAAAGCTCGGCTGGTTCGGCAAGACCTTCAAGTCGACCTGGGACTGTCAGCCGCTGGTGTGTCTGGACGCCGACGGCAACAAGTACTCCAACGTGGAGCGGATGAACGGCGAGGCCAGCCTGTGGCTGGAGGACTTCCGCGGCGAGGTCACCGCGACGATGGTCTACGACGGTCAACCCGTGCACGACCACTTCAAGAAGATCGACGACGGCGCGGTGATGGGCATCATGAACGGCAAGGGCGTCCTGGATAACGGCCGCTATTACTACTTCTACCTTGAGCGGGTGTAGATCCCGACCCGTCGAGCGTGAAGCTGGGCTCACGCTCGGCGACCAGCGTGAAGCTGGTTTCACGCTCGGCAGCGGCGGTGGCGCTTGGAACTATCGGGCCGGGTTACGGCCGGTGAACGCGACCAGCTGGTCCAGCGCGGCGGCATCTTCGGGCACGTTAACCGGGTCGTCGAAGCCGGCGCTGCCGCGCAGCTCCGGCCTGATGACCTTATGGGCCAACCCCAGCACGTATTCGGACAGCGGTTCCGGGACGTTGACCTCGTGCCCCACAGCGACAGCGTAATCCCAAGCGTGGACCAGGAATTCGAGCGACAGGATGCCGCACGCGCCCTTGGCCGGCATCTCGCCTTTGCCGAACGGCACGGTGCCGTCCAGGCCGCGGCGGTGCCAGGCATCGAGGGCGGGCCGGGCCGCGACGACGATCTGACGTTCCACTGAGTCGCTTTCGTCGGGCTCTGGGATCTCCGCGTCCACCATGCCCCCGATGGCTGTGATCGACTTCAGCAGGTGCCCGGTCAGCTGGGCCACGTCGAACTCGGTGCACGGGGTCTGTCGGCACATGTCGTCAGCGGCGATGGAGTGCAGAACTCGCTGCAACACCCCTAGCGTGTCCTCGGCGCTGTGCAGCTCATCGGTAGGTGGTGAATCTGGTCCGGGTCGCAAATCACGAGGCATATTCGCCACGCTACGGTCTCGATATGGGCGAAACATACGAATCCGTCACAGTCGAGACCAAAGACCAGGTTGCGCAGGTGACGCTGATCGGGCCGGGCAAGGGCAACGCGATGGGGCCGGCGTTCTGGTCGGAGAT
>DASXMA010000209.1:0-4797 GCA_036495965.1 Mycobacterium sp. | reverse complement strand
CGACAAGACCATCGCGCAGGCCGTCGAGCTATGGAAGATCGTCGACCGGCCGAACCTGTTCATCAAGATCCCGGCCACCAAGGCCGGACTTCCGGCCATCACCGCCACTTTGGCGGAAGGGATTTCGGTCAACGTCACCCTGATCTTCTCCGTCGAACGACACCGCCAGGTGATGGACGCCTACCTGGCCGGGCTGGATAAAGCCCGTGAGGCCGGACACGACCTGTCCAAAATCCATTCGGTGGCATCGTTTTTCGTCTCCCGCGTGGACACCGAGGTGGACAAGCGGCTGGAAAAGATCGGCTCGCCTGACGCGCTCGGGTTGCGCGGCCAGGCCGGTGTCGCCAACGCCCGGCTCGCCTATGCCGCCTACCAGGAAGTCTTCGACAACGGCGAACGCTACCAAGGACTCAAGTCCGACGGCGCCCGCGTGCAGCGCCCGCTGTGGGCATCGACCGGGGTCAAGAACCCCGACTACTCCGACACCCTCTACGTGACCGAGTTAGTCGCACCGTTCACGGTAAACACCATGCCGGAGAAGACAATTGAAGCGGTGGCCGATCACGGTGTCATCAACGGCAACACCATCACCGGCACCGCACAGGCTGCCCAGGGAGTCTTCGACAAGCTGGAGGCGGTCGGGGTCGACTTGACGGACGTGTTCAAGGTCCTGGAGAACGAGGGCGTGCAGAAGTTCGTGGAGTCCTGGACCGAGCTACTGAGTGAAACGCAGAAGCAGCTGGACTCCGCTGCCAAATGAGCCGGGTGGCTGGTGCCGCGCAGTGGCATAACCCGTTGCGGGACAAAGAAGATAAGCGACTACCCAGAATCGCCGGCCCGTGCGCGATGGTGCTTTTCGGTGTCACCGGCGACCTGGCCCATAAGAAGGTCGTGCCGGCCGTCTACGACCTGGCCAACCGCGGCTTGCTGCCGCCCACCTTCGCCCTGGTGGGCTTCGGCCGCCGCGACTGGGATCACGACACTTTCGCCCAGGTAATACTCGATGACGTCAAACAACACTGCCGTACCCCGTTTCGCCAGGCGATCTGGGAGCGGCTGGCGGACGGCTTGCGGTTCGTTCGGGGCGAGTTCGACGACGAGGCCGCGTTCGGGCGGCTGGCCGAGACCCTGGAGAAGCTCGACGCCGAGCGCGGCATCGGCGGCAACCACGCCTTCTACCTGGCGATCCCGCCTAAGTCGTTCCCAGTGGTATGCGAACAGCTACACAAGTCCGGGCTGGCACGTCCGCAAGAAGACAGGTGGAGCCGGGTCGTCATCGAGAAACCATTCGGCCACGACCTTGAGAGCGCCTGCGACCTCAACCACGTGGTCAACTCCGTCTTTCCGGAGGAGTCGGTATTCCGGATCGACCACTACCTGGGCAAGGAGACGGTTCAGAACATCTTGGCGCTGCGGTTTGCCAATCAACTGTGGGATCCGATCTGGAACGCGCACTACGTCGACCATGTGCAGATCACCATGGCCGAAGACATCGGGCTGGGCGGGCGGGCCGGCTACTACGACGGCATTGGCGCCGCCCGCGATGTCATTCAGAACCACCTGATGCAGCTGCTGGCGCTGACCGCGATGGAAGAGCCGGTCAGCTTCAAACCGCGCGCGTTGCAGGCTGAGAAGATCAAGGTGCTGTCGGCCACCCAACTCGCGCAGCCGCTCGATGAGACCAGCAGCCGTGGCCAATACGCTGCCGGCTGGCAGGGCGGCGAGAAAGTGGTCGGTCTGCTTGACGAAGAGGGCTTCGCCAAGGACTCCACCACCGAGACCTTCGCCGCCATCACGCTCGAGGTGGACACTCGCCGCTGGGCCGGCGTGCCGTTCTGCCTACGAACCGGAAAACGGTTGGGCCGCAGGGTGACCGAGATCGCTCTGGTCTTCAAACGCGCGCCGCATCTGCCGTTCGACGCCACCATGACCGACGAGCTCGGCACCAACGCCATTGTCATCCGGGTACAGCCGGACGAAGGGATCACCTTGCGGTTCGGTTCCAAGGTCCCGGGTAGCGCGATGGAAGTCCGCGACGTCAACATGGATTTCTCCTACGGCTCGGCGTTCGCGGAAGATTCGCCCGAGGCATATGAACGACTGATCCTGGATGTGCTGCTCGGAGAGCCATCGCTGTTCCCGGTGAACGAGGAGGTCGAATTGGCTTGGGAAATACTCGATCCTGTCCTCGATTATTGGGCAACACACGGCAAGCCCGATCCCTATGAATCGGGCACCTGGGGACCCGCGTCGGCGTTTGAGATGCTGCGCCGGACCGGCCGGGAATGGCGGCGACCATGATTCGCGCCGGCGACGATGCAGTGGGGGCGCCCTTCGCTTGCGGGGGACGAAGCAATGGGGAATGGCGGCGCTCATGATCGTTGACATGCTGGACACCAGCACCACCGCGGTCAACAAGAAGCTCGACGAGCTACGCGAAAATGCCGGCGTCGTAACGATGGGCCGCGTGGGGACCCTGATCATCAAGTCAGACAACGACACCCTACTCGAGGAATCCATCGAGGCCGCCAACGCCGCCACCCACGAACACCCGAGCCGGGTCATCGTGGTGACAGCCGGCAATCCCGACGCCGCCGAGGCGCGGCTGGATGCCCAGGTTCGGGTCGGTGGTGATGCCGGCGCCGGGGAGGTCGTGGTGCTACGGCTGTCCGGGCCGCTGGCCGGTCATGCCGAGAGCGTCGTCACTCCCTTCTTGCTCCCCGACATCCCGGTGGTGGCGTGGTGGCCCTGTCTCGCCCCGGCGGTGCCTGCCCAAGACCCGTTGGGCAAGTTGGCGATTCGGCGCATCACCGACGCGACCAACGGTGACGACCCGCTGTCGGCAATCAGGAGCCGGCTTCCCGGATACACCGCCGGTGATACGGATCTGGCCTGGGCCCGTATCACCTATTGGCGGGCGCTGCTCGCCTCCGCGGTCGACCAGAAGCCCCACGAGCCGATCCAATCGGCGCTGGTGTCCGGGTTGAAGACCGAACCCGCTCTCGACGTGCTGGCGGGCTGGCTGGCCAGCTGCATCGACGGACCGGTACGCCGAGTGGTCGGCGACCTCAAAGTCGAGTTGGAACGCAAAACCGAGACCATCACCCTGAGCCGGCCCCAGGAAGGCACCACGGCCACCCTGAGTCGGACCGGGCGGCCAGATGCCCTGGTTCCGTTGGCGCGCAGGGAAACCCGTGAGTGCCTGGCCGAAGACATGCGGCGGCTAGACGCCGACGAGATCTACCATGCCGCGCTGCAAGGCATCGACAAGGTGCAGTACGCATGAGCACAGTCGTCGACATCGTCCCGGACAGCGAGGCCCTGGTCCGGGCCGCCGGCGCCCGGCTGGTCAATGTCATCCAGACTGCCGTCGCGGCCCGGGGGCGGGCGCTGATCGTGTTGACCGGCGGCGGCAATGGCATCGGTCTGCTGAAATATCTCGGCACCCAAGGGCAGCAGATCGACTGGTCGAAGGTGCATCTGTTCTGGGGCGACGAGCGCTACGTTCCCGGGGACGATGACGAGCGCAACGAAAAGCAGGCACGGGAAGTGTTGCTCGATCACATCGACATCCCGCCGAGCCAGGTGCATCCCATGGCCGCTAGTGATGGCGAATTCGGCAATGATTTGGTCGCCGCGGCGCTGGCCTACGAACAGTTGCTGGCGGCCAACGCCTCACCCGGTGAGCCGGTACCGAATTTCGATGTCCACCTGCTGGGGATGGGCCCCGAGGGCCACATCAACTCCCTGTTCCCCGACACCCCGGCCGTTCTCGAGACCACCCGCATGGTCGTCGCGGTCGAAGACTCCCCCAAACCGCCGCCGCAACGAATCACCTTGACACTGCCGGCTATTCAGCGTTCCCGGGAGGTCTGGCTGATGGTTTCCGGGGCGGGGAAGGCCGACGCGGCGGCCGCTGCCATCGGTGGCGCGCAACCGGTCTCCGTACCGGCCGCCGGGGCTATCGGGCTGGAGACCACGCTCTGGCTGCTCGACGAGGAGGCTGCGGCCAAACTTCCCGGTAAAGGGTGGTCGGACTAATCGCGATCCCGCTCGGCCTCCCGGTCGGCATACCCGGCCACGTAGTCACCAAGCCGCCGGGCGATGTCGGACCCATCGGGGTGGCTGCTTACCTGGACTTTCCAGTCGCCGTCACAGTGTCGTCGCTGCACATCCGGTTAGATCCGCGGTGGTCTCCCCTGGTTCCGTCGGGGTCATAATTACGGTCATGGCAGACAAAACCGTGCGCAACGGGCCCGAGCGAAGCCGGATCAAGACCCTCACCCAAGCGGCGTTGAACGCCGACAAGACCGTGGAACAGGTCGAAGACGTCCTCGACGGCCTGGGCAAAACCATGATCGAGCTGAACAGCTCACTATCGGCCTTGAACAGCACGGTGGAACGGCTCGAGGGCGGTCTGGATCATCTGGAAGGCGTGCTGCACAGCCTCGATAATCTCGCCCGGCGGCTGATCGCGCTCGTCGAGCCGGTGGAGGCGATTGTCCAGCGGATCGACTACATGGTTGGGGTGGGTGAAACGGTGATGTCCCCGTTGTCGGTCACCGAGCACGCGGTGCGCGGCGTGATGGACCGGCTGCGGAACCGAACGGCGCGGTAACTCTTGACGGGCGCATCCCCGGTTCCCGCTCCGCCGTACGCGAAAGGCACCGGTCTCCCATGGGACGTCTCGGTGGGCGATGCCGTTGCCGCGATCGCCGCGGCCCGTGCCCGGCACGGCGACACATTCGTCGTGGAGAGCGGCCACGACCACTATCTGTTCACCTTCTCCCGCATCGG
>DASXMA010000208.1:0-4316 GCA_036495965.1 Mycobacterium sp. | reverse complement strand
GGCTTCTCCTTGGCGGTGTCAGGAATGACCAGACCGGACGCGGTCGTGGTCTCGGCCTCGTTGGCCTGCACGAGAATCTTGTCCTCGAGTGGCTTGATCTTCACCTTCGCCACGATTGGAGCCCTCCACTGTTTGGATCGGGTCCGGGTCGCCCGGACCGGGGTTGGCGGTCGGTCCGGGGGCTTGCCCCGAACCGTCCGAATTACCAGGTGATTCGGCATCCGTCCGTGCCCTCGCGCCGTCGTCGCGGGTGCCGACGCAGGGGGTTGGCCGATTGCCACCTAGCACTCTATACATGCGAGTGCTAGCACTCAAGGCCGGCTTGGTGCTTCCCGCGTATTTACGCTCTGAGCTCAGCTCACCTGGCCTTTTACCACCGGCAGACCCGGGTCGCTGGGCACGCCCAGCGGTGAGGGTGATGCTCCCGCGGCCACCAACTGCGCGGCGAACGCAGCGATCATCGCCCCGTTGTCGGTGCACAGCCGCGGCCTGGGAATCCGCAACGTCAGGCCCGCCGCCACACAGCGCCGCGCGGCCAGCTCACGCAGCCTCGAGTTCGCGGCCACTCCCCCAGCGATCAGCAGAGTCGACACGCCCAGCCCGGTTGCCGCTCGCACCGCCTTCATCGTGAGCACGTCGGCGACGGCTTCCTGGAACCCGGCGGCTACGTCGGCCTTGGAAAGGCCGACCGCGTCGGGATGGCTCTCCACGTACCGCGCGACGGCGGTCTTGAGCCCGGAGAAGCTGAACGCGTACGGGTCGTCGGCCGGGCCGGTCATGCCGCGCGGGAACGCGATGGCATCCGGGTCGCCGGTGCGAGCCAGCTCGTCGAGCACCTTTCCGCCCGGATAGCCCAAGCCCAGCAGCCGCGCGACCTTGTCATAGGCCTCGCCGGCGGCGTCGTCGACCGTGCTGCCCAGCTCGATGATCGGCTCACCGAGCGAACGCACATGCAGCAGGTGCGTGTGCCCACCGGACACCAGCAGCGCCACGCACTCGGGCAGCGGTCCATGTTCGTACACGTCGGCGGCCAGGTGCCCGCCCAGGTGGTTCACGGCGTAGAACGGCACTTCCCACGCGGCTGAATACGCCTTGGCCGCAGCCACTCCCACCAACAAAGCACCGGCCAGCCCGGGCCCGATGGTGGCGGCGACGACGTCGGGTTGTTCCACGCCGGCCGTCGCCAGCGCGCGGCGCATGGCGGGACCAAGCGCTTCCAGATGCGCCCGTGAGGCGATCTCGGGCACCACGCCGCCGAACCGGACGTGCTCGTCGACGCTGGATGCCACCTCGTCGGCCAACAGCGTCACAGCGCCATCGGCATCCAGCCGCGCGATGCCGACTCCGGTTTCGTCGCAAGAGGTTTCGATGGCCAAGATGATCGTCACGAGCCTCCCCCGCAAGCGGGAGGTGCCCCCACCCTCCGCATCGTGTACGCATCGGCGCCGCTGACCCGGTAGTAGCGCCGGCGCAGGCCGACCTGGGCGAAACCGACGCTGCGGTACAGCGCGATGGCCGCCTCGTTGTCGGTGCGCACCTCCAGGTAGACCGCACCGCCGTCGGCGAAATTCAGCAGCTCGTCAAGCAGCCGACGGCCGATGCCCTGTCCCTGGAACGCCGGATCTACGCCTATGGTGTGCACCTCGTATTCGAACGGCGGTTTGCGTCCCAGCCTGGAGACACCGGCATAACCCACCAGCCTGCCGGCGACGCGCGCGGCCACGTAATGGTTGTGCGAGCTGGCCAGTTCACGGTTGAACGCCACCGCCGGCCATGGGTCGTCACCGTCGAACAGCTGGGCTTCCAGCTGGGCACACCGCGCGGCATCGGCTTGTGTCAACGCGCCGATGGTCACGGGCTCGCTGCAGGCGGTCATCGGCGGGCCGCCAAGGGCGTGGCATCGGGCCGGCGCAGATACAACGCCACCAGCGGCGCCGGGTTATCGGACCAGTCGGACACCGCGGCTACCAGCCCGGCCGGCGTCGGGTAAACGGGTTCGCACAGCGGCAGGCCGAACATCCCCGCGTGTTCGCGCGAGCCTGCCACCGCTTTTGCCGTACCAGGGTCGACGTCGGCCGGGGCGTTGACGGCCGGGCCGGCAGTGCGCACTCCGTCGCGGTAGCGGGCCCAGTAGACCTCGCGCCGGCGGGCGTCGGTGACCACCAGTGTGTCGCCGGTGGTCCGCACCCCGATGGCGTCCAGGCTGCACACTCCGTGTACCGGGATGCCCAGCGCGTGCCCGTATGCGGCGGCGGTTGCCATCCCGGCACGCAGGCCGGTGAACGGGCCGGGACCACAGCCCACCACGACGGCGTCAAGATCAGCCATCGTCAGCGCGGCCTCGGCCAGGGCGCCCTGCGCATTGGGCGTGAGCCGTTCGGCGTGCGCCCGGGCGTCGACGGTGACCCGCTCAGTCAGGACGGTGCATGACGAGTCGTCAAGCCGCACGACACCCGCCGTGACTGCCGGGGTGGCGGTGTCGAGGGCGAGTATCAGGCGCATGAGCGGTTCCACTCCCAGGTCGCGATCCGCACGTCGGAGTGGCTGACCCGCTCGAGGCGGATGTCCAGGTGCCGCTCGGAGAGGCGTTCAACCAGACCCTCGCCCCACTCCACCACGACGACCGCTTCCTCGAGATCGGTATCGAGGTCCAGCGAATCGAGCTCGCCAAGCAGGTCGGCGCTTGGAGGATCCGAGTGGTCCAACAGCCGGTAGATGTCGACATGAATCATCGCCGGCGCGCCGGGCCGACGCGGCGGGTGCACCCGCGCCAGCACGTACGTCGGTGAGGTGACCGGACCGTCGACATCCATCGCCGCGGCAATACCCTTCGCCAGCACCGTCTTTCCGGCACCGAGCGGACCGGAGAGCACCACCACGTCGCCGGCGCGCAGCTGCTCACCCAAGTGAGACCCCAGGGCCACGGTGTCCTCGACGCGCTCGCAGGTGGCCGTGCCGGACCGCTGCGGCGATCGCGAGTGCGGCGAAGCCGGGCGCGCCGGGTCGACGCCATCAGACTCAGCCATGGCGGCGGAACCGTTCCCGGAAACGCCGGTAGCGCAGGACCCTCTTGCTCGGAGTGGTCCGGTTGACGAGCCGGACCAGCCCGTCGTTGATGGCATCGGGCTTGTCCAGCAGGGCCAGGTGACTGGCCCCGGTGACGATGACCAGCTCGGATTGCGGCAGCGAGGCCGCCATCTTCCTCGAGTACTCGTCCGGGGTGATCAGGTCGTGGTCACCACACGCGATCAGGGTCGGGATGCGCAACAACGTCCACAGCCCGGCGGTTTCGTCGTGTACTTCCAGCGCGTGCAAAAAGCCCACCAGGGTGGCGATCGGGGTGCCGTTCATCATGCGCTGGGAGAAGGCATCCAGTCGTCGGCTGACCTGCAGGTCACTGTAGGACGCGGCCCGCAAAATCGGGGCGATCAGCGAACGCGACACGTTGCGGCCGCGGTGCATCAGCTTGGGAGCCGACCGGGCGGTGAACCGAAGCGCTTCGACCGCCGGGTTTTTCAGAATCTCGCCCAGCGGCGACCGGGTAACCCCTTCGGCGGCAGAAGAAATCAGCGCCGCACCAACGATCATGCGTCCATACTGCTCGGGGTACTGCCGGGCATGCGACAACACCGTCATACCGCCCATCGAATGGCCGACCAACACCATCACCCCGTGCGGAGCGACCTCCTTCAGCACGCATTCCAGATCCTGGCCCAGTTGGGTCAGCGTGTAAGTCTCGGGCTCGGCTTCGCCGGAGCGCCCGTGCCCGCGCTGGTCGTAGAAGACCATGCGCACTCTCGGTTCCCACTTCTCGGCGAGCCGGGTCCGCTGAAAGTAGAAGGCGCCCATACGCAGACAGAAGCCATGAACGAAGACGATGGTCACCGGCGCGTCCACCGGACCGACTTCGCGGACCGCCAGCGATACACCGTCGGGCGTGGTCACCATATAGCTGCGGTCGCTGTCCAGCCTCTCGAAATCCTCATCGGCGTAAGGGTCTTCGATTCCTGCGGTGCGTTGGATCACCGAACGGCGGGCGGAGGCCCCGACGATGGTGGCGACCGCAGTCAGCCCCGCACCTCCCGCAAGCCAAGCCCTCTCCCTGTGGCGCCTGCGAGTTTTCTCATCGCTCAACGGTTCCCGCCTCGCGATAGGTCCTGGTGATGCGCCCCCGGGGGCTGGTGACCACTTCGTAGTGGATGGTGCCGAGCAGATCGGCCCAGTCTTGAGCGGTGGGTTCGCCTCTGCTGCCGGGCCCGAACAGAATCGCCTCGTCACCTTCGGCGACATCGATCTGCCCGGGACCCAGGTCGACG
>DASXMA010000207.1:0-4657 GCA_036495965.1 Mycobacterium sp. | reverse complement strand
AAGAGTTCGGGGTGAACTGGCTCCTGATACAAGCGATGCGTGTCCTCAGCTTCCGGATCAGACGGAAAGCCAAGCAGCGCGGAGTGACCTACTCGTTCTTGTTCATGAAAGCAAGTGGTGACCAGTTGCGCGAGCTCGGGGGCCTCATCGATTCCGGTGTCATACGTCCCGTGGTAGATCGGGTCTTTCCATTCCAATCGACCACGGACGCTTTGGCCTACGTAGAAAAGGGGCGCGCGAAGGGCAAGGTCGTCGTGAAGGTCAGATGACAACTTCTGAGCCCCGACACTCCACCACCCAGGGCAATCGGGCCAAGGTCTCCGCAATGCCGATTTGAGGCTGGTTCATGCTGCACACTCCTGAATGGAGGGGTTGGCTGCTCTTGACGCCGTCAAGACCCGAAACAAACTCGCAGGTAACGAACGGGACTGAACGGGAACGAGACGTAACGAAACCGCAGCTCAGAACCCAAAACGCCTGGTAGAGCGTCGGGTTCGATTCCCGGCAGCTCCACAGAGTTTACGCAGGTCACAGGCCTGAATTGAACGGATACCGACTCCACGACCTGGGGAATCGCTTGGCCTAGAAGCTGGCCGGCGTGTGTCGCATATGTGGTCTGTTTCAAGACAGTGTGGGCGACCCTCCTGGATGCCCGGCGTCATGGCATCGAGTCGGCCCATGCCATACGGACCGATGGATCGGCAGAGCCATCATGTACATCATGTAGAGGTTGGGCCAGTTCTCGGGGCAGAACGGGCAGTCGTCGAGTTGGTTCTCACGGACCCAGCTTTCCAGCTCGGTCTCATGTGCTCAGGCTTCGGCGGCCGGCACGTCTGCACCGCGTGGTGAAACCCGTCATCAGCCAGCGTCTCGTTCAGGTGGTCCACCCTCGCCTGGATCGGCCCCGGCAGCTCGCTATCTCTGACGGTTCTCCTTGAGTTGCTCGATGACGCTGTCCGTATCAATGTCCCGCAGCCCGAAGTCCTCGCAGGCCGCACGGATCTCGGCCTCGGTGAATATCGGCACAGGCTCCTTGGTCCCCCAGCCCCAGTTAGGGCGGGCTTTAGTGATCTTCATTTGGATCGTCGCATTCTTGGAAAGAGGTAGTTAAAGCCACTCCGGCTACGGCTCCGGGTTGGGCCGTATGCATGCAGATTCTGCTCCGCCTCATCCGCCAATGTGGTCGTTTTGTCCAGCTGCTAAACGAACGAATGCCAGACGGGGGCTATCAGGATTATGAGAGGTGGCCCAATCGCTGTGTAGGGCATCACCTGAGCGGACCCACAAACAGTGGCGTCTAACACGATGTGCTGGTGTCCGTGCTACTTGCGTTGTACTGATGATGCCGATGATGACCGGCTAGACGAACGTACGCCCAGTTGATGGCCCAGCCGTGACCGACCGCGATAAGCACCAGGCCGAGCATGAAAACGATCTGACCCAGAAGTGGACGGTCCTCGCCTAGCCGCTTCCCCCACACCGAGCCAGACAACCTTACGCAGCCGCCTGCAGGGTGATCTCGGAGATTTCCATCCGGCTCTCGCCATGGGTGCTGCCCAAGGTGGAGATCCACACCAGCACATTGGAGGTCTTGGTCCGGTTATGCACCGCTATGCGGTTGTGCCCCGGCCGCAGTGGCGTGTTTGGGGTCAGCTCGGTGGTGTCGGCCAATTTGGCTGGGGCTTCGGTGGGCGACGAGCGGATCTGCACCTGGGTTCCTGTGCTGGACACGTCGATCGTCACGGCGCTCAGTGCGGTCGGTTCGGACAGGTGCAGCAGCAGACCCATTCCTTCGATGAATTTCGGGAAAGGGACGGCGTCCTTGTAGGTGACGGTGGACCATGCCGTGCTTGGGTTGCCGTCGATTGCCAAATTGGCGTTCTGCGGATTGTCGGGGGCACCGTCGGGTGAAAACACCGTTGCGCTCACCGGCTTGACGGTTGGTCCGGGGCGAGTCCAGATGCCGAAACCCTCGGTGAAGTACACAACCGCGGCCGCGGTCAAGACGATCACACCGACGGCGGCGACGACTGCAACGATCCGGACCTTTCTGCTCTTCGGTGCCTTGTCTCGCGGCGATTTGGCGGGGACCTGGGACCGACGTCGCTTCGGTGGAGCTCCTACTGAGAAGTTGATGATTTTGTCGGCATCGAGGGTGTCGCCATCCCAGGCGCCGCTGACCTCGACCTCATCCCCGTCTGCGAGCTGACTCGCTACGAGATCAGTTGGCATTTCAACCGGAACATGAGTGTGCCCGTTGTCTAGTGGTTCGTAGGGGACCACCTGGAACGACAAAATCCCGACCTGACTTTGGGCATCGACCGCGCTTTGCTGTACGCCGCGTAGTATCCCATTGACAACCAGGCGCTCAAGACGCTGCGTGGGTGGACGTTCGTCTGAACCGAGGTTCTCGGCGGGGCCCGCCCCCGACGTCTGTGAGCCGGATTGCGGATGCGGTGCGGCGACATCGCGGCCGGGACCCTGCTGCGTGAGGGCTCGAGCGAAGTCGATGCAATTCGGGTACCGCTCGCTCGGGTCTTTGGCCAGCGCCCTTGCCAGCACGGCGTCCAGGTGCGCGAGATCGGGTCGGCGCTGCGATATCCGGGGTGGTGGCGTATTGAGGTGGTGGCTAAGTACCACCGCGCGATTTGAGTCTTGAAAAGGTGGGGCGCCAGTTAGTAGGTAAAAGGTCGTGGCAGCCAGCGCATATTGATCCGCTCGGCCGTCAAGCGGCTTGCCTAAAAGTTGCTCGGGGGCCACGTAACTGATAGTTCCTATGGCGACATTGGCCTCAGTGAGGTTGCTGACGTCATCGATTCTGCGAGCGATGCCGAAGTCGGTTAACAACACCCTGCGGCGGTGGCCATCGGCCGCGGTCACAAGGATGTTCTCAGGCTTGACGTCGCGATGGAGCAGACGGTGATCATGACCGAAGTCGAGCGCATCAGCCACAGCTGTCACGATTTCCCACACGTCTTCTTCTGGCATGCCGCGCGGGTGGCGGTCCCGAACCAATCGACCCGCGTCAGCGCCGTCCACATAGTCCATCGAGATCCAGAGCCGGCCGTCGGACTCACCACGATCGAGAACGCCGACGATATGTGGGTGCCACAGCGTCGCTGCCAATTCGGCTTCGCGATTGAATCTCGCGCGAAACTCCTCGTCGGATGTTGAGGCCAATGACAAAATCTTCAGCGCGTCGTGACGAGGCAGACGTGGATGCTGGACGAGGTAAACCTCACCCATACCACCAGTGCCGAGCAAGCGCTGAATAACGTAGCCAGCGAAGAGCTCACCGCTGTTGAACGCCATGTCCGAAGCCTACAAACCGGCGCGGCCGCGAAGCGAATTCCGCCGACGAGCAGTAGAACCACCGCGTGGGGCTCTTGACGCCGTCAAGACCCGAAACCGAAACCGCAGGTAACAGAGGTACTGAATCGGATCGAAACGGAACGAACCAGCAGTTCAGAAGGCATATTGCCTGGTAGAGCGTCGGGTTCGATTCCCGGCAGCTCCACTGCCCGGTCATCGTGCGGACGACATCGGTCACCCGTCGACCGGGCTCCACAGCCCTATGATGCGGCGCCCTTAAGCGGTCATGTCCTTCAAAGTGAACCGCAATGCATGCAGGGCGTCGTGCAGCCTGCACTTCACCATGGCATCGGTGATTCTCAAGTCGTCGGCAACTTGCGCCGTCGTCCATCCCAGGTAATGCGCTCGCCGAATCACGGCGCGATGCGTGGGGCACAGCTGGCTCATGGCGTCGCTGATCTGCTGTCGATCCCGTCGCGTTTCGAAACCGTCAGCGGCTGCTTCACGCATGGCACTACCAGTCCATACCTAAGCTATATAGGTGTGCCATGCATCCGAACGTACTCCGCGGCCGACGCGAGTGTCGTGTGATCTTCGCTATAGCGAAATAGGCAGATTCCGAAGGGTTTTGACAGCTATCCAACGGGGTTGACACAGGCGATCGGCCGCGGAAAGGCAGCGATCGTCGTCACGGGAGTGCGGTGGTTGATGACTGGCAGCGCGAGTTGAGTGCCTGACCTCAGCGAAGTTGCAGGCGGCCCCGACATGCCGCTACCGGACGCGATGACGACGCAGCGTTCCATCCGGCACCGTGATCGGCAAGTCACGATGACCTGACCGTCGCGGCCGGTGCGAGCGGGAACTCAGCCGCGCCGAACGGCACGTCATCTATAACGACGGCGCCAACGTTTATGAGCGCAAACCCCTGCCCCAGACCACGATTGGCTTGGTGTCAATGCCAACGGCCACGCGTCACCCAATGTCTTTCACTCAACCCTCGTCAAGACTTTCATGCCGGAACCCTCAGTGTTCCCTGACTGCATCCGATGCTTCGTGAACAAGCGTCACGGGTAGGGATCGGATCCCGCGGTTCTCGCCGAACGACCACTCGACCCTGCCTTGCGGTGCGAGCGCTGGCAGCAGACCCAGCATGTCGCGCAGCGCGACGTCGAGTTCAAGGCGAGCCACGTGATGCCCCAGACATCGATGAACGCCATAGCCGAACGTAACGTGACGATTCGGATGCCGATCGAGGACGATCTCATCGGGTTCGTTGAATATCGCCGGATCACGATTTGCCGAGCCGTAGAGAAGCAGGACTTGGTCCCCGCCATTGAGGGTCCTT
>DASXMA010000206.1:0-2888 GCA_036495965.1 Mycobacterium sp. | reverse complement strand
CCGTTGGGAACCCTGTGCACCGAGCTCGCGAACCAGTCGGGCCAATCGCATTCCCTGACCGCTCCGCTCATGCAAACCCTGCTGGACTGGATCGAGCAGCAGTTCCACGCCATGGGTCGCCGCGACGCCCGCGACCTGGCGCTCGAACTCGTCATCGCTTACGAGGGCAGCGCGGTCCTGACCAACGCCCTGGCACAACCCGAAGTCATGGCTCGCGAGGCCCGGCGCCTCGAAAAGTGGATCAACACAATCTAAGTGTGACGACACGGCCTATAGCGAGAAAGCCTGACGCAGTGCGTCCACGGCATCCGGGTCGCCGGTGAAGTTGATCCTGCGCAGCGCTGCTTTGCGCTTGGCTTCGCTTGCCCCGAGACGGGCAGTGACGAGATCTGCCGCGCTGGCGGTGAGAGTGACCGAAGGCTCACCGTGAGCCCCAGACAGGCGGCCTTGCGTTACGGCGAACTCGAAACGGCGGCCGTCGATCTCGACACGGTAAGTCGCCTCCAGGCCGGCTGCGCTACCGGAGTCGAAGCCCAGCAATATCCCAGGCAGGAACCCGGTCAGCGGCGTTAGCGGGCCACTGTCGATCGAGTCCAGCCGGTCCAGCCCAAACCACGCGAGGCTCTGCAGGATCGGCAGTACCCGCTGCCAGCCCATGTCGCTGAGCGTGTAGACGGTACGTCCGATCGGGGCCGGTAAGTCGGTACGCTCGACGAGCCCGGCGTCTTGCAGCTCACCGAGCCGCTCAGCGAGCAAATTAGTTGCGATACCGGGCAGCTCAGCGCGCAGGTCACCGTAGCGGCGCGGTCCTCCGACCAGCTCGCGCAGAATCAGCAGTGTCCACCGCTCCCCAAGGATGTCGAGCCCGCGCGCAATCGGACAGTTCTGGTTGTAGTTCCTGCGAGTCGGCACCATGCCACCCTATCAGTACCAGACATCTTTTTCTACTAGTTACTTGATTTATTTGTCTGTCAGCTTTACTGTCTTGTCCATGCGTACCGGCCCAGTGTTCCGCAACCACCCGATCCCCGCAGTTGCTGCCATCTGCCTCGGCGTCTTCGTCATCAGCGTCGACGCGACCATCGTCAACGTCGCCCTGCCCACCCTGTCGCGCGACCTTCACGCCGACACCGCGCAGCTGCAATGGATCGTCGACGCATACACCCTCGTGATGTCCGGGCTGCTATTGTCGGCCGGCAGCTTCAGCGACCGCTACGGCAGGCGGGGCTGGCTCAGTTCCGGGCTCGCACTGTTCGCGATCACCTCAGGCATTGCGGCACAGGCGACTTCGGCGGATCAGCTCATTGCCGCTCGTGCCGCCATGGGCGTGGGCGCGGCCGTGATCTTCCCGACCACCCTGGGACTGATCACCAACATCTTCACCGACCCGGTACCTCGCGCCAAGGCGATCGGACTGTGGGCGGCAATGGTGGGTGTCGGGGTTGCGGTGGGGCCGATCAGCGGTGGTTGGTTACTCGAGCACTTCTGGTGGGGTTCGATCTTCATGGTCAATATTCCGATCGCGGCGGTGGCCATCGTCGGCGGCATGTTGTTCGTTCCGACTTCGCGCGACCCGGCGGCGCCGCGCGTCGACGCCGGCGGCTTGATCCTTTCCGCGGCCGGAATCACGGCGTTGGTCTACACCGTCATCGAAGCGCCCACCTGGGGATGGACCAACGCCCGGACCGCGACCGGCTTCCTGGTGTCCGCAATCGTGCTCGCCGGGTTCGCGCTCTGGGAGCGCCGCAGCACCCATCCCATGCTGGACGTCTCGGTGTTTTTCAATCGCCGGTTCTCCGGCGGCAGCCTGGCGGTGACCGCCGGCTTTTTGACATTGTTCGGCTTCATCTTCGTCATCACCCAGTACTTCCAATTCGTCAAGAACTACACCGCCTTCGAGAGCGGGGTGCGATTGCTGCCGGTTGCCGCGACGATCGCGCTGGGCAGCATCGCAGGCCCGCGCCTCGTCGAGCGGATCGGCACCACCGCGGTCGTCGCCGTGGGCCTGGCCGTGTTCGCAGCCGGCCTGGGATGGGCGTCCACCGTCAACGCCGCAACGAGCTACGCCGAGATCGCCGCGCAGATGGTGCTGCTCGGCGGCGGCCTCGGGCTGACGACAGCGCCGGCCACCGAGGCGATCATGGGATCCCTGTCCGCCGACAAGGCCGGCGTCGGCTCGGCCGTCAACGACACCACGCGTGAATTGGGGGGCACGCTCGGAGTGGCCATCGCGGGCAGCATCTTTGCGTCGGTGTACTCCGGGCATCTCGGCGCGGCGCCCGCGTTGACCGGACTGCCCGCCGAGGGGATGCGCAACTCAATGGCTCTGGCGCACAAGGTGATCGAGCAGCTACCCGCGCAGCGGGCCGGCTATGTTCGCGACGCCGTCGATCAGGCATTCCTCGACGGCCTGCAGGTAAGCACGCTGGTCTGCGCGGGCATCGCGCTGGGCGCAGCGATCGTCGTCGGCCGGCTTTTACCGTCCAGGGAGCCGGCACGTCTAACAGAAAGGGAAATCCGATGAATAATCGCATTTTAGTCACCGGGGCCACGGGCAGGATCGGCGGCGCGGTCGCCGCCCAACTGCTGGACAAGGGCGTCACGACGCGAGCCATGGTGCATCGCGACGACGCGCGCAGCGCCCGCTTGCGGGACTTGGGCGCCGAGGTCGTCGTCGCTGATATGTTTGACATCCGACAGGTTTCGTCCGCAATGGAGGGGGTCGACCGGCTGTACTTCAACCCTCCGTACCATCCCCATGCGCTCGACAGCGCGGTGGCGTTTGCCGTGGCCGCGCGGCGCTCCGGTGTGGAAGCGGTGGTGGCGCTGGGGCAATGGCTGGCCAGCCCGGATCATCCTTCGCTGATGACCCGGCAGGCCTGGTTGAC
>DASXMA010000205.1:0-3995 GCA_036495965.1 Mycobacterium sp. | reverse complement strand
TACGGCGGAGCCGTGATGAAGATCTGATCCATGTGCTGGGTTGCGCCGCCGGCCGATACGCCCATCCGGATACCCAGGCCGTCGTCGTAGGTGTTGCCAAGCACGAACGGCTTCTCGGCCAGTTTCGGCGTGTACTTGGCTACCATGTCCGGGTTCATCACAAATCCCCCGGCAGCGATGATGACCGACTTTGCCTTGATCGCACCGGTTTCGGAGAACTGTTTCCACATCACACCGGTCACCCTCATCTCTGGGCCCGAACCGTCGACGATCAGTTCGGTGGCACCGGTCTCGTAGCGGACTTGCACGCCCAGGCTTGCGGCCCGCTTGAGGAGCAGGTCGATCACCATGCTGGCGCCGCCAGTGTCGCCGGGTACGGGCACCTTGTGGCCGCGTGGCGCCGGCGCCGCCTTCTCGAGGAAAGGCCACACCTTCTCGTTGCCGGTGAACATCAACCCCTCGGTGTTGGGCTGGATCACCGCCTTCCCCGGAAAGTAGCTGCGCTCGAACTGGAATCCCAAGTCTTCCAGCCAATTGAAATGCTCGACGCTGCCTTCGCAGTACGCACGAATCTTGGCGCGGTCCGGTTGCTGTGACACCGCAACCAGGTATTTGTACATCTCTTCGGGCGAGTCGGGATTACCGGTCGCCTGCTGGACGGCCGTGCCGCCGCCCAGGTAGAAGTGACCTCCGGCAAGGGAAGTGGTGCCGCCTGCCACGGCAGCCCGTTCGAGCACCAGCACCCGTGCACCGGCGGCCGCCGCGCTCACCGCCGCGCACCCACCGCCGATACCGAAACCGATCACGACCACGTCGACGTCATCAGACCAGTACGTGACCGTGTCCGCGTTGACGGTTGCTGGTATGTCGGTGCTCACCGCTGCTCCTGTTTGATGTAGTCGTAAAACGCGCGCATTTCGGGCGAGATGTATGCGATCTCCACAAACGGCACGCCCGCCTGCGGCGCTGACACGTAGGCGAACCGAATTCCGCCCGGCATCACGCCCTGCTGCACAACCGCGGCGCCGTGGTCAGCGGCCTCGGCCAGCGCCGCGTCGAATCGCTCGGGACTCTCGGCCTCGATGCAGATATGGTGCAAACCCGGCCCCGAGTCGCGCAGAAAGTCACTATAGACACTCTGCCCGCGGACCGGTGAGATCAACTCCAACTGCATGTCGCCGAGATAGCTCAGCGAGATGCTGGCGACGAAATCGGCGGGCTTGCCAAGGTAGCTGCAGGCATCCGGAGCAAAGTGCACGTCAGGTATCCGCACCCACTTCCGGACGCCTAATAGGCCGGTGAGGGCCGTTTCAGTGGCGTCCAGGTCCGGGGTAACCCACGCGATCTGCGTCGGTGATTTAACGGGGAGGGTCATCGTTTGGCAGGATAGCCCAGCCTGCCAGCCAGCAGAAAGGCCCAGAAAGACTTTGCCGCAAGCGGGCGCTTGGTGCCCGGACATGGCGAATGAACACGTTCTAATTCGAGCGGACATCAATGCTGGGACAGCAGGTCCACCAGCAGCCGAAGCTGGGTGTCGAAGATCGCCTCGGGATCGGTCAGAGTGTCGGCGCCGTACTGCCCGAAGACCTCGAGGCTGATCGCGCCCAGCACCCCCGCCCAGAACAAAAAGCACTTGGCGACGACGGAATCGTCGCCGGGAAAGCCGAATTCGTGGCGAATCCGTTCAAAGTCTGACGACATCGGTTGCGGGGCAACAGTATCGGTCAATCTGATGTCTCCGGTGGCGATCCCGGCGGCGATGGCGTCGAAGATAGCTCCCACCACGCGGGTGCCGACTCCGATGGTGCGCTCCGGAGGAGCGTGATATCCGGGGACCGGGCTGCCGTACAGCAAGGCCCACTGAGCGGGATGCGCCACGGCCCATCGCCGCGCCGCCCGGGCGATCGCGATGACGTCGTCACTCCACAGGTCGCCTGCGGTGTCGCGGGCCCGGTCCACCGCGTCGGCCAGGTCGGAATAGGCGTCAACCAGCAGTAAGGTGAGCAGCTCATCACGGCTGGACACATAGCGGTACACGGCAGAGGACACCATGCCCAGGTCGCGCGCGATCGCACGCAGCGACAACCCGGCCGCGCCGCGATCCACCAGGTGGCGCCGACCCAGCTCGACGATTCGTCCCTCGATCTGCTCCCGCGATTCCTGGCGTTTGCCCACGTAGCCAGTCTGACATAAACGAGATCACCGCTCTTGCTTTTTCGTGAGCGCTGTGAGAGCGTGGCTATCACCGAGAGCACCGCTCTCACAACTCGCAAAGATAAAGATCACCCGAGAGGATGTGCATCATGCCTACGCGATACGAAGAACCGAACCGCGCCGCGCGGGCTGCGAACGCGGCAATCCGTTGGCTTGCCGAGATGGGGATCAGCATCGCCGGAACCCGAGCGCTGCGCGTGCGGGGCCGCAAGAGCGGGAAACAGCGCGGTGTGGTGATCAACCTGCTGACCGTCGACGGCGTGGACTATCTCGTCTCACCGCGCGGTAACACCCAGTGGGCGCGCAACGTCCGAGCCGCGGGCGTCGTCGAGATGGGACCGCGCTGGCGCGGCGAACGCCTCCGAGTCAGCGAGGTGGACGATGCCGCCAAACCCGAGGTGTTGCGGCGCTATTTGGCCAGGTGGTACTGGCAGGTCAAGGGGTATGTCGCCGGGTTGACACCGGAATCCAGCGATGAGCAGCTGCGTGCCGCCGCTCCGTCCATCCCGGTGTTTGTGCTCGCAGGCGGCGCCTCGGGCTGATGCGCCCTAACTGGCGCTGGCGCGCATCCCGAGATCCTGGCGGACCTGCTCAGAGGTGGACCGCCAGGACACCGCCGCCGGGAAATCACCCCAGACACTGTTGAAGATCCCGACGATCTGCCCCGGTCCCCCGTCCGGGGCCAGGTATACGGGCCCACCCGAGTCACCTTGGCGACTGAGGACGCCGTGGGACATGGTGAACCAACCGTTGTTGACGCTTTCTACCGTCCCGCAGGTCTCGCCGGTGGCGACACCGAAATGGCAAACCGCCTGTCCTGGCTGCACGGTCAGACCCGGGGTTGAAACCAGTGGGCGTCCGCCCGGCAGGATGTTGTTCGCCGGAACGTTGTCCAGCACGATCGCCTCGTAGTCGTTGATCGTCTGGTCGGTGGCCACCGTCGAGCCGCTGGGTGTGTTGTCCCGGAAGGTCGCGAGATGGCCGATGACGTTGCGGTCCCTGTCGGTGACTATTCCCCCGCCGTGGCAGTGCCCCGCGGTGAACGCGATCTTCAAGCCGGGGTCCACGTAGCCCAACGTGCAGAGGTGGCTGTCCTGGTGGATTTCCATGCCCGGGAAGACCAAAACGGGGTCCGCTGCGGCTGTCCTGGCCGGCAGCCCGGGCATTAGCGCAACGGCGGTAGCGGACGCGGCAAACGCGCGAATTGCCAGGCGGCGCACCATGGACTCCATTCCGTCGGGGCCGGCGCAGGCTCCGACCGCAGGCTGAGGTTACGGCGTAACCCTGTCCGACGTTGAGTCTTTCGCGCGACCTAGTCTTGACGTTACCGTGACGTGGCCAGCGGCACCGCGCCGTCGGTTTGGCCAGCCGCGCGCGGCACCCAGCCCGGGGGGCCGAAGACATAGCCCAGGCGATCGCGCAGCCGGCTTGCCGACCGCCAGTCGCGAGCGATCGCGACGTATTCGCGGACCTGCAGGTTCCAGATGTTGAACGTGTCCACCTGCTTCGTCAGGCCGTAATGCGGGCGGAACAACTCCGGTTGGAAGCTACCGAACAATCGGTCCCAAATGATGAAGATGCCGCCATAGTTCTTGTCGAGATACACGTGGTCCATCCCGTGGTGCACGCGGTGATGTGATGGCGTGTTGAAGATGAATTCGAACGGCCGCGGCAGTTTGTCGATCCGCTCGGTGTGCACCCAGAACTGGTAGATCAAGTTCACCGAAAAGGCAAAGAACACCATCCAGGGTGGAATTCCCAACAGCGGCAGGGGAACCCAC
>DASXMA010000204.1:0-6113 GCA_036495965.1 Mycobacterium sp. | reverse complement strand
TTCTCCGCGGCCAGCGATGAAGCACTCGGCGACATCATCTGAGGCGCATGCCCGTGCATCGTGGCCTCTGCCCGAACCGACCCTGGCGTACTTCCCCAACGCCAGGTTCGTGCCTTCGGACAGGGACCTCGGTGCCTGGGCCCTCGCCTTGGCGGCCCGCCAGGGTCGCGGGAGTGCAGGGGCGGCTCGCCCGATCCGCGGAGGTGTTGCGGTGGTTGACGATTCAGGAGATTTCGGCCCAGGAGATTTCGGCCCAGGAGATTTCGGCCCAGAAGAATTCGGCCATGTGCCTGTCCTGGCGCAACGTAGCGTCGAGCTGCTCATTCCCGCACTGACCCGCTACAACGCAGACGGTTCGGAGGCGGTCCTCGTCGACGCCACCATTGGCGCGGGCGGGCATGCGGAACGGTTCCTCACCGAATTGCCGGGCCTGCGGCTGATCGGAATCGACCGCGATCCCAGCGCCCTGGATATCGCCCGGAATCGGCTAAGGCAATTCGACGACCGGCTCACGCTGGTGCACACGCGATATGACGGGCTTGCCGCAGCGCTGACCCAGTCCGGTTATGCCCCAGTTGAATCGGTTGACGGTGTGCTATTCGATCTCGGCGTTTCGTCCATGCAGCTCGACCGCGCCGAGCGGGGCTTTGCGTATGCCCAGGACGCGCCGCTGGACATGCGGATGGACCCGGGCTCACCGCTTACCGCCGGCGACATCGTCAACACCTACGACGAGGCTGCGTTGACGGACATCCTGCGCCGCTACGGCGAGGAGCGATTCGCGCGCCGTATCGCGGCGCACATCGTCCGTCAGCGTGCCCGCACGCCGTTCACTTCGACGTCCGAGCTGGTTGCCGTGCTCTACCAAGCGATTCCGGCTGCGGCCCGACGCACCGGCGGGCACCCGGCCAAGCGCACGTTCCAGGCGCTGCGGATCGCGGTCAACGAGGAGCTGGACTCGCTGCGCAGCGCCATTCCCGCCGCCCTGGACGCGCTCAGCGTCGCGGGCCGCATAGTGGTGCTGGCCTACCAGTCCCTGGAAGACCGCATCGTCAAGCGCGTCTTCGCCGACGCGGTCGCCTCGCGCACGCCGATGGATTTACCGGTTGAGTTACCAGGCCACGGGCCGCAATTCCGGTCGTTGACGCACGGTGCCGAGCGCGCCGATGCCGCCGAGATCGAACGCAATCCGCGCAGCGCCGCAGTGCGATTACGGGCCGTGCAACGGGTGCAGCACCACTTCGAAGCGCAGCAGACAACCGGGAAGGGCGACGCATGAAGGCAAAGCGCGAGGCGCAGAAACGCCGCGCTGTCAGTGACCACCGGGATCGACGTGACGGTGCTTCCCGGAAAGACCGGCGCACCGCGGCTGATTCGGCGTCGTCGCGCCGGACCCGACCGGGGAGGAGCTCCGCGCCCACCCGCGAGGCGCGGGCGCCCAAATCCGGTCCGCAGACCAGCCCGATTGCCCGGCCGGTCGAGCGGTCGGCCCGTCCCAAGAGCACAACCCAGGCCAAGGCACGAGCCAAGGCGCGAAAAGCCAAGGCACCCAAGGTTGTCCGGCCTCGCCTGACCGAGCGGCTGGCTATCCGGCTGGCCTCGATTGACCTGCGACCCCGGACACTGGCCAGCAAGGTTCCGTTTGTGGTGCTGGTCATCGGTGCCCTCGGTCTCGGGCTGGGCCTGACGCTGTGGTTATCCACCGACTCCGCGGAGCGCTCCTACCAGTTGAGCCACGCCCGGGCGAAGAACCGGCTGCTGCAGCAGCAGAAGGAGTCGCTGGAACGCGATGTGCGCGAGGCGGAGTCCGCTCCGGCGCTGGCTGAGGCGGCCCGCAAGCAGGGCATGATCCCGACCAGGGACACCGCCCACCTGGTCCAGGATCCGGCTGGTAACTGGGTGGTGGTCGGCGCGCCCAAGCCGGCCGATGGCGTTCCGCCACCGCCGCTGAACAGCAAGCTTCCCGAACCGGGTCCGCCGCCGCCCCCGAAGCCGTCGGTGCTGCCCCCGGAGGTCGCGGTTCGGGTGCAACCCGGCCCCGGTGGTCCTCCCGCGCCGACCAGGTCCGGACCGGAGGCGTTGCTGCGTGCGCCGGACGGCTCGACAACGGTTGGCGGCCAGCACCTACCGCAGACCGCTCCGCAGCTGCCAGGTATGCCCGGCGGACCGGTCACCGGGCAGCTAGGGGGTGTGATGCCGATGCCGGGTCTGCCGGCTCCGGCAGGCCCAGCGACCGTTCCGGCGCCCGCCGAGGTGCCAATTCCGTTGGGTGGATTGGCCGTCCCGGTACCGACTCAGGTGCCCGCGCCGCTACCCGCGGAAGTGCCGATTCCGGTGCAACCGGGGGCGGGGGCTGGGGCCCCCCAGGCTGTGGTGCCGGTTGTCCCCGGGGGCCCGGTGCTCGCGCCGGCTAGCGGTGAACAGTTCGGGCCCCCCACTTTTACCACGCCGGGTGCGCCCAGATGAGCCGCGGCGAGTCCAGGCGAACGCGCCGGTCGCAGGCGACTCGAGCGACCCGCGGTCCCGGTAGCTCACGGGAAGCCAAGGAAGAGAAGCAACCGCGGCGGCCCCGCAAGCCCGAAAAAGCCAAAAAAGCCAAGAAAGCCAAGGAAGTCAAGAAAGCCCGCGCCGCCGGACGGCCAGATGCGGCGCCGGGCCGCTCCGCGCGGGCGCGGCGCACCCGCCAGTTGGTGGAAGTGGGGACGCGGGGCGCGTCGTTCGTACTCCGGCATCGGGCCGGCAATGCCGTCATCTTGGTGTTGATGCTGGTAGCGGCGGTACAGTTGTTCATCCTGCAGGTGACGGATGCCCCGACCCTGCGGGCCCAGGCCGCCGGCCAGCTGAAGGTCACCGACGTCGAAAAGGCGATCCGCGGCAGCATTGTCGACCGCAACAACGAACGGCTGGCATTCACCACCGAGTCCCGCGCGCTGACGTTTCAGCCGAAGAGGATTCGCCAGCAATTAGAGGAAGCCAAAAAGAAGAACTCGGCCGCCCCTGATCCACAGCAGCGGCTGCGGGATCTTGCCAAGGAAGTCGCGACCCAGCTGAACAACAAGCCGGACTTTCAGACGGTGCTGAAGAAGGTACAAAGCAACGACAACTTCGTCTATTTGGCGCGCGCCGTCGACCCCGCTGTCGCCAGTGCGATCTCCGACAAGTATCCCGAGGTCGGTTCCGAGCGGCAGGATCTGCGCCAGTACCCGGGCGGATCGCTGGCGGCCAACATCGTCGGCGGCATCGACTGGGACGGTCACGGACTGCTGGGGCTCGAGGACTCCCTGGACGCCGTGCTGTCCGGAACCGATGGTTCGGTCACCTATGACCGCGGCTCGGACGGCGTGGTAATTCCCGGCAGTTACCGCAACCGGCACAGGGCGGTCAACGGTTCGACCGTCCAGCTCACCATCGACGACGACGTCCAGTTTTACGTGCAGCAGCAGGTCCAGCTGGCCAAGAACGCGTCTGGAGCGCACAACGTTTCGGCCGTCGTCCTGGATGCCAAGACCGGCGATGTGCTGGCCATGGCCAACGACAACACCTTCGACCCGTCGCAAGACATCGGGCGTCAGGGTGACAAGCAGCTGGGCAACCTGGTGGTGTCCTCGCCGTTTGAGCCGGGCTCGGTGAACAAGGTGATCACCGCATCCTCGGTCATCGAATACGGCCTGTCCAACCCCGACGAAGTGCTGCATGTACCCGGCTCGATCCAGATGGGCGGTGTCACCGTGCATGACGCCTGGGAACACGGCGTGATGCCCTACACCACCACCGGCATATTCGGAAAGTCGTCGAACGTCGGCACCCTGATGCTGGCGCAGCGCGTTGGCCCGGAACGCTTCTACGACATGGTCCGCAAGTTCGGGCTGGGTCAGCGCACCGGCGTCGGGCTGCCCGGTGAGAGCGCTGGACTGGTGCCGCCCATCGACCAGTGGTCGGGCAGCACCTTCTCGAACCTGCCTATCGGCCAAGGCCTTTCGATGACCCTGCTACAGATGACCGACATGTATCAGACGATCGCCAACGACGGAGTGCGGATACCGCCGCGGATCCTCAAGGCCACCATCGCGCCCGACGGCACCCGCACCGAAGAACCACGCCCCGAGGGGATTCGGGTGGTGTCGCCGCAGACGGCGCAGACCGTGCGGCAGATCCTGCGCGCCGTCGTGCAACGTGACCCGATGGGTTACCAGCAGGGCACCGGGCCGGCGGCCGGGGTGCCCGGCTATCAGATGGCCGGCAAGACGGGTACCGCCCAGCAGATCAACCCCGGCTGTGGCTGCTATTTCGACGACGTCTACTGGATCACCTTCGCCGGAATGGCCACCGTCGACAACCCCCGCTACGTCATCGGCATCATGATGGATAATCCGGAGCGCAACGCGGACGGCACGCCGGGCCACTCGGCGGCCCCGCTGTTCCACAACATCGCCGGATGGCTGATGCAGCGCGAGAACGTCCCGCTGTCGCCCGACCCGGGTCCGCCGCTGACACTGCAGGCCACCTAGGGGCTGACCACCCACTCAAACGCGACGACACCTCACGGCCGGGTGCACCTAGGTAGGGTGTCATGGCTGATCATGGGGATCACGCCGCGTCGGAGGGAGGTGACACAGATGGTGCCCACTGGGTTGCGTCCCGGCGGCACCGCGGGCGTGCGGCTGCCCGCCCTGGCCGCCCAGGTGGGCGCGGTCGTCGCCGGCAGCCCAGATCGCCGCGCGGCCGTGCCGGACGTGCCCGTCACCGGTGTGACGCTGCGTGCCCAGGACGTCCAGCCCGGTGACTTGTTCGCCGCCTTGGCCGGCTCGTCTACCCACGGCGCCCGGTTCGCCGGCGAAGCGATCGAACGCGGTGCCGTCGTGGTGCTCACCGACCCCGCCGGGATCACCGAGATGGGCGGGTTGTCCGATATCCCGCCCGTGCCGACATTGGTGCACCCCGCACCCCGCAGCGTGCTCGGGGGACTGGCCGCCACCGTGTACGGACACCCGTCCGAGCAGATGACGATTGTCGGGATCACTGGAACATCCGGCAAGACCACCACGACTTATATGGTCGAGTCCGGTCTGCGGGCCGGCGGGCGCACCCCCGGGCTTATCGGCACCGTCGGCATCCGCATCGACGGCGCTGATATCCCCAGCGCACTGACCACGCCGGAGGCTCCCGCACTGCAGGCAATGCTGGCCGCAATGGCCGAGCGCGGGGTCGACACCGTCGTCATGGAGGTGTCTAGCCACGCGCTGGCGCTGGGCCGGGTGGACGGCACCGGATTCGCGGTCGGCGGATTCACCAACCTGTCTCGTGACCACCTCGACTTTCACCCCACCATGGCCGACTACTTCGAGGCCAAGGCATTGCTGTTCGACCCGGACTCGGCGCTGCGGGCTCGCAGTGCCGTGGTGTGCATCGACGACGTCGCCGGGCGCGCGATGGCCGCCCGGGCCGGTGATGCGATCACCGTCAGCGCCACCGACCGGCCCGCCGATTGGCGAGCCATCGACGTGACGCCGATGGCCGCCGGGGGACAGGAGTTCACCGTCATAGACCCCACCGGCGTGCACCACCGGGTCGGCATCCGGCTACCCGGAGGCTACAACGTCGCCAATTGTCTTGTCGCGCTGGCCATTCTCGAAACGGTTGGGGTCTCCGTGGAGCAGGCGTCGCGGGGACTGCTGGAAACCCGCGTCCCCGGGCGACTGGAAGAAATCGACTGCGGCCAGGATTTTCTTGCGCTGGTCGACTACGCCCACAAGCCGGGCGCGTTGCGGGCAGTGCTGGCCACTTTGCTGCGGTCGGATCGCCGGCTGGCGGTGGTGTTCGGTGCCGGTGGCGAGCGAGACCCGGGCAAGCGGAGGCCAATGGGTGAAATCGCTGCCGAGCTGGCCGATTTGGTCGTCGTCACCGACGACAACCCGCGTGGTGAAGACCCCGCGGCAATCCGCCGCGAGATCATCGCCGGGGCAGCCGAAGGCGGTGTGGCGCAGGTAATCGAGATCGCCGACCGGCGGGCAGCGATCAGGCACGCGGTCGCTTGGGCGGACACCGGTGACGTCGTGGTGATCGCCGGCAAAGGCCACGAAACCGGGCAGCGCAGCGCAGGCCAGACCCGCCCG
>DASXMA010000203.1:0-12834 GCA_036495965.1 Mycobacterium sp. | reverse complement strand
CGCCTACCATTGCCATCGGGACCTCCTCGAGCTACTGAAACATTTCTCTGACGCCTCTATCAACGAGCGTCTGAGCCGAGGGGGTCCTCATCACATGTCATCTTTCTTTGCCCTCCACAGCTTGGGGAACGCTTGGCTCCTGGATTTGGCGTTTGGATACCCCCGAGGCCGGTCCCCGTCCCGTTCCCCTTATAGGCGGGAGAACGGGAGAACGGTCGGAAACTCGGGTCTTCGAGCGTTCCCGGGGAACGCTTGGGGAACGAGGAACGGTCAAGCACTTTTGAGCTCCTCCGCATACGGCCGCAGCAGTTTGTAGGGCGTCTTGTCGGACACGTGGCCGTCGCGTTGAAGGAGTGCTAACGCGTTGATGACATAGTCGCGTTTCCCTCCGGCTGTGGCGATGATTTGTCGCTGAGACATTGGCCCGTGCTGCGCGAGCTGTGAGCACCACGGCGCGGGTAAGCGCCCAACAGAAACGACCCGGCTGGAAGAGAACAGCCGGGTCGTTTTTTTCTTTTGTGGTTGTTCTCCCTATAACACGGAGCGAGCAAGTTTCAGTCCACCGCTGTCGATAACTGTGGCGAACGCCACACTGTGGCGACGCGGTGCAGCTCAAGCTCCATGCCCGAGCGCACCGCGCCAGCGTCCAAGTTCGGCCTGCGTGGCATCACCAAATCGGCCGCGGTTGAACTGGCGCCCCACAACATCCGGGTCAACTCCATCCACCCCGGCCTGGTGCACACCCCGATGAGCCGGGGCGTCACCGAGGACTCCATGACCTCCATCCCGATGCGCCGCGGTGCCACCCCTGGCGAGGTGTCCGCCTTCGTGCTGTTCCTGGTCGGCGACGAGTCGGCCTACGCCACGGGCGCGGAGTTCGTCATCGACGGCGGCATGACCAGTTACGTGCCCGGCTAAACGCTGCGACGGCGCCCGCCGCCCCTTCGCCGTGCGGCAAGTCTTGCGGCCGGGTACGCTGCCATCCGCCAGCACACCCATCACCCCCGTGACCTGCGAGAACCCGATCGGGGCCTCCGGGTGGGCAAGTCTGCCAAGGAGGGCGACCCGATGAGTGTGCGTAACGAGTTGCAGCCCAAGGGATTCGGATCCGGACGGGCGTACCTTCGCCGCGTGGTCGCCGCGTCCATGGCCGGCACCGTCGTCGAATGGTACGAATTCTTCCTCTACGGCACGGCGGCCACACTGGTCTTCAGCAAGGTGTTCTTCGCCAAGGGCGGCAACGACCTCGACGCCATCCTTGCCGCCTTCGTGACCTATGCCGTCGGCTTCGCCGCCCGCCCAGTGGGCGGCATCGTATTCGGCCAACTCGGCGATCGGTACGGACGCAAGAAGCTGCTGCAGCTCAGCCTGTTGCTGGTAGGCACCGCCACGTTCTTGATGGGCTGTCTGCCGACGTTTGCGCAAATCGGATATTGGGCCCCGGCGCTGCTCGTGGCGCTGCGGTTCATTCAGGGCTTCGCCGTCGGAGGCGAGTGGGGCGGCGCGGTTCTGCTCGTCGCCGAGCACAGCCCCAACGCCAGCCGCGGCTTTTGGGCGAGCTGGCCGCAGGCCGGTGTTCCGGGCGGGAACATGTTGGCCACAGCGGTGCTGCTCGTTCTCACGTCGACGCTGTCGGATGCGGCGTTCCTCAGTTGGGGTTGGCGCGTCGCGTTCTGGTTGTCTGCGGTCGTCGTCCTGATCGGCTATTACATACGCACCAAGGTGACCGACGCGCCGATCTTCCTCGAAGCACAGCAACAAGCCCAGCACTCCAAGGCAGCGCGCATGGGTGTGATTGAGGTGTTAAAGCGTTACCCGCGTGGCATTTTCACCGCCATGGGGTTACGTCTCGGCGAGAACACCATGTACTACCTGGTGGTCACCTTCTCGATTACCTATCTCAAAGTGCATGTGCACGCGAACACCAAGGCCATCTTGTGGTGGCTACTGGCGGCACACGCCGTGCACTTCGTGGTCATCCCCCTATTCGGGCATCTCAGCGACCGATTTGGCAGGCGCCCAATCTATTTCATCGGCGCGGTCAGCGCATCTACCTGGGGGTTCTTCGCATTTCCGATGATGAACAGTGGCCGCAACGCGATCATCATGTCGGCGGTCATCATCGGCCTGGTGTTCCACGGCCTCATGTACGCGGTCCAGCCGGCCACCATGGCGGAGATGTTCCCGACCCGGATGCGGTACTCAGGGGTGTCGCTGGGCTATCAGGTCACCTCAATCGTGGCCGGGTCGCTCGCACCGATCATTGCCGTTCGCTTGCTCGAGACCTACAAGTCCGCCGTGCCCATCGCGTGGTATCTGGCGGGCACCGCGGCGGTAAGCGCCATTGCCGCCGTGGCCGCCCGCGAGACCAAGGGAGTCGACCTGGCAGACATCGACCTCGCCGACTCGCACGGCCTGGCCGGCCCCCACGCTCTCGCGACACGCCCGCCGGACGGACCCGAACCGACACCGCTTGTCGAAGGCGCTGTTCAACCGCCGACACGTCGCTGAGCTGTGGAAAGGCGGCATTCGGGCAGGTCAGCACAGCATCGGCAGCCCGGCGGCCGGGCGAGTCGTGATGTTTGCCTGCCGCCAGCGGTGGTAATGCACCAAAACGGGTGCGCACGTCGGCCGGCCTACGCGCGCACCTAGGTCCCGTCGGTTCAGCCCGAGAGCCGACGGGTCCGCCTTTTTCAGGCTCCTGAACGCGTGTCGAATATGGCTGAACGCGCGCATCATTCAGGAGTAGCGTGCGGCGTATGGATGGCTCGACAGCCGTGTGGATCCTCGGCGGCTACCAGAGCGATTTCGCTCGCAACCTCACCAAAGAGAACCGCGACTTCGCGGCTTTGACACTTGAGGTCGTCGAAGGCACCCTCGCCTCGGCCAAGGTGGACGCCGCCGACATTGCAGTGGTCCATGTCGGGAATGCCTTCGGCGAGATGTTCGCCGGTCAGGGCCACCTCGGTGCTATGCCGGCCACGGTTTGCGACAACCTCTGGGACACCCCGGCCACTCGGCACGAAGCCGCGTGCGCCTCCGGCAGCGTGGCGGCGCTGGCGGCGATGGCTGATCTGCGGTCAGGCGCCTACGACACCGCGCTGGTGGTGGGGGTCGAGCTGGAGAAAACCGTGCCCGAGGGAGCGGGCGCGCGCTACCTATGGCCGTCGATGTTCGCGCAGATCGCCGACGAATACGACCGGCGCTACGGCTTGGACGACACTCATCTGCGGGCCATTGCCCAGCTCAACTTCGCCAACGCCCGTCACAACCCCAACGCCCAGACCCGTGGCTGGACGGTCCCCGACCCCATCACGGATGACAACGCGACCAATCCGATTATCGAAGGCCGGCTGCGGCGGTTCGACTGCAGCCAAATGACCGACGGCGGCGCGGGATTGGTTCTGGTGAACGATGCCTACCTGCGCGATCATCCGGATGCCCGCCCGATCGGCCGCATCGACGGCTGGGGACATCGCAACGTCGGGCTGGGTCTGCGACAGAAACTGGACCGCACGGCCCAAGGTGACTTGGCGCCCTACGTGCTACCGCATGTGCGGGCCGCAGTACTCGACGCGTTGCGCCGCGCCCAGGTGACCCTCGATGACCTCAACGGGATCGAGGTGCACGACTGCTTCACCCCCACCGAGTACCTGGCCATCGACCACATCGGGCTGACCGGCCCGGGCGAATCGTGGAAAGCCATCGAAAATGGGGAGATCGAGATCGGCGGCCGACTGCCGATCAACCCCAGCGGAGGCCTGATCGGCGGCGGACACCCGGTCGGGGCTTCCGGCGTGCGGATGCTGCTGGATGCGGCAAAGCAAGTCAGCGGCGCGGCCGGCGATTATCAGGTCGAGGATGCGAAAACCTTTGGCACTCTGAACTTCGGCGGCAGCACCGCGACCACGGTCAGTTTCGTTGTCAGCACAACCGAAGGCTCATGACATGGATGTTGAGATCGTCGGCAAGTTCCTGTCCACGCTGCCCGAAGACGACGACCACCCTTACCGGACCGGACCGTGGCGTCCACAGACCACCGAGTGGGACGCCTACGACCTCGCCCCCGTGCGGGGCGAGATCCCTCGCGACCTAGACGGCGTCTACCTCCGCAACACCGAAAACCCGCTGCACCCTGCGTTGAAGACCTACCACCCGTTCGACGGCGACGGAATGCTGCACGTGGTCGGCTTCCGCGACGGAAAAGCCTTCTACCGCAACCGCTTTGTACGGACCGACGGATTCCTGGCCGAGAATGAAGCGGGCGAGCCGCTGTGGCCGGGGCTGGCTGAGCCAGTGCAATTGGCCCAGCGCGAGCGCGGCTGGGGCGCGCGCACCCGGATGAAGGACGCGTCGAGCACCGACGTCATCGTCCACCGCGGTGTCGCGCTGACCAGCTTCTACCAGTGCGGCGATCTGTACCGGATCGACCCGTACTCGGCCAACACCCTTGGCAAGGAAACCTGGAACGGGCGCTTCCCGGTCGACTGGGGTGTGTCCGCGCATCCTAAGGTCGACAACAAGACGGGCGAACTGTTGTTCTTCAACTACAGCAAGCAAGAGCCGTACATGCGCTACGGCGTCGTCGACCAGAGCAATGAGCTGGCCCACTACGTCGATGTCCCGCTGTCCGGGCCGCGGCTGCCGCACGACATGGCGTTCACCGAAAACTACGCCATCCTCAACGATTTCCCGCTGTTCTGGGATCCGAGGCTGCTCGAACACGATGTGCACCTGCCGCGCTTCTATCCCGACCTTCCGTCGCGCTTCGCGGTGATCCCGCGCCGCGGCGGGACCGACGACATCCGATGGTTCGAGGCGGACCCGACGTTCGTGCTGCACTTCACCAACGCCTACGAGGATGGCGACGAGATTGTGCTCGACGGCTTCTTCGAAGGCGATCCTCAGCCGATTGACACCGGCGGAACCAAGTGGGAGAAGCTCTTTCGCTTCCTGGCACTGGATCGCCTGCAGGCCCGGCTGCACCGCTGGCGCTTCAACCTGGTCACCGGCGAGGTGAAGGAAGAGCAGCTATCGGAGTCCATCACCGAATTCGGCACCATCAACCCGGCTTACGCGGCCACCAGCTACCGCTACACCTACGCCGCCACCGGCAAGCCGGGCTGGTTCCTGTTCGACGGGCTGGTCAAACACGATCTACTCACCGGAAGCCAGGAGGGATTCTCGTTCGGCGACGGTGTCTACGGAAGCGAGACCGCGGTGGCGCCGCGGGTGGGCGCGACCGGCGAGGACGACGGCTACCTGGTCACCCTCACCACCGATATGAACACCGATGCCTCGTACTGCGTGATCTTCGACGCCGCCCGGATCGCCGATGGCCCCGTGTGCAAACTTCAACTGCCGGAGCGCATCTCCAGCGGAACGCATTCGACATGGGCGCCCGGTGAGCAGTTGCGCCGCTGGGATACGGCGGACTCGGCGGCAAGCGCGATCGGGTTGTGACCATGTGGCCTGGCTCGACACACCGGACAACACACTGGCCCGCGGAATTGGCGTCGATCGGCGCCATCCGGTTCGCCCGCCGTTCGTCGAACTTCGAAGAGACAGTGCGGTTTTACCGTGAGCTGGTTGGCTTGCCGCTCTTCGAGACGTTCGAGGCCAGCTACGGCAGCAACGGAGCAATCTTCGGCCTGCCCAGCTGGAACCTTACGATGGAAATCGTGGAGGCGGACGAGGACGTCCCGGCTGACCATCACGAACAGCTGTGCCTGTATTTTCCAGATAAACAGGCACAACAAGCGGCTATTGCACGTCTTCGCCAGGCGGGGCTTGCGCCCGTGGAGCAGCACGCGTACTGGGAGGCGGCGGGTGCGGTCACCTATCGCGACCCCGATGGCCGCGAAGTGGTGTTCGCGCCTTTCGTGTTCGGCGTCAACGAGCCCGACGACAGCTCCACCTCGGGTAAGCACGAGTTCCCGACCGCCTGAGGTTTCAGCGGTGGAACCGACCGGAAGCCAGTGCGGCAATCACTGAGGCGAGCGCGCAGACCGCTGCGCAGCCCGCGCCGACCGCAGCGACGTAAAGACCGTATTCGGCCGACACCGGCGGGTTGACGTTGAGCTTGTAGTACCACACGGTCAGCGCCACCAACAGCAGCGAAATAACCAGCGCGGCAATCGAAGCAAGCTTCACCGACAGTCCACGGCCCACCATCGCCCCGGCGACCAACAATGTCGAGGACAGCAACACGATGAGCTGGCCCGCACCGAACCCGCGCGGGAGTTCCAGGTTGCCGTGGGTGCCCCCGACGGCGTTGGCCCAGCCGCCGCCGTTGACCGCGGTGGTCAGCCAGGGCATCCAGGCGCTGGCCGAAACCACCAAGGCGAAAAATGCCACCAACCAACCGGGGCGCAGGCGGCGGGTCATGGTTTCGACAGTAATGGGTGTCGGACCGGTCGTCGCTCGCCACGCGGCGCGAGACGACCGCGGCTAGCCCTGCAGCGAGGACAGGTTGAAGATGACACCCGTCGGGTCGGTCGCCGCTGCCAGCCGACCGTATGGAGTGTCCTCGGCCGCGCGCACCACAGCACCGTCGTTGTCGGCGATCACCTGCAGCGTCTTGCCGACATCCTCGGCCCCGAAGAAGATCGTCCAATTCGATGGCACACCCTCGGGGAGGCAGCTGCTGCCGTCCATCACGCCGAGCAATTGCTGGTCGCCGAACCACGCTGTGGTGTAACGGAATTCGTCTGTGTCGGAAACCTGCTCGGTCCGCCACCCGAGAACCTCACGGTAGAAGTCCACTGCGGCGCGATGGTCACGCGTGGTCAGTTGGTGCCAGACCGGGCAGCCGGCCTCGCCGATCACCTCGAACCCCCGGTGCTCCAACGGCTGCCACAAGCCAAAGAAGGCGCTCGACGGGTCGGTCGCCATAGCCATGAATCCCTTGGTGGGTACTTCCATCGGTCCCATGCACGCCGAGCCACCCGCCGCGGTCACCGCAGACATCGTCGCGTTGATATCGGCGGTGTGGAAGTAGGTGGCCCAGTTGTCCGCAGACTGGAACTCCTGCCGGTTGGCCATCAGGCCGGCGACGCGATGGCCGTCCTTGGCGGCATTGATGTACCCGCCGTACTCGGGTCCGGCCGACTCGTACGTCCAGCCGAACACCGTGCCGTAGAAGTCCTGGGCGCGGTCGACGTCCGACGTCGTCAAATCGATCCAGCAGGGAGCGCCCAGCGGCGCGTTGTCACGGATGGGCACAATGACCTCCTTGTAGTGTCCTGGCCCCGCGATCGGGGGTCACACATACCGACTGGCGCCAAACCACAAACTCATCGGCCGCCCGGTTTGACTGCCAAGATCTGATCCACGCCCATCCGGCCTTCCTCGAAAGCGAGGCGGACGCCGGCCAGGTACAACCGCCACACCCGGGCCACTTCTTCGCCCTGCAGCGCCACGAATTCGTCGAAGTGGTTTTCCAGCGTGTTCATCCAATGTTCGGCGGTGCGCGCATAGTGCTCGCGCATCGCGGCGACGGAACGGATTTCGAAGCCCGCATCCTGCAGGTAGCGCAGCGTCTGCCAGATCGGACGCATGTGCATGTCGGGCCCGATGTAGGCCTCGATGAACGCTCCCCCGCCCGGTGCCGCATCGGCCTGCCGCGACATCTGCTGCAACAACAGCCTGCCGCCGGGCCTCAGCGCACGATCGAGGATTGCGACGTAGCTCGGATACAGCCGCTCCCCCACGTGCTCGCCCATCTCGACGGACGCAATCGCGTCGAACGTCTGCGCCTGGTTGCCCAAGTCGCGATAGTCCTCCAGGCGAACCTCGACGCTGTCGCTCAGACCGCGCTCGTCGGCCCGGGCGACGGTGAAATCGCGCTGCTGGGCCGACAAGGTGATCCCGGTGGCGCGCACACCGTAGCGGTGTGCGGCGTGCAGGATCAGCGATCCCCAACCGCAACCTACATCCAGCAATTGCATCCCCGGTTTGAGAGCCAGCTTGCGGCAGATGATGTTCAACTTCGCCGTCTGCGCGTCGTGCAGCGACTGGTCTTCGCGGGTGAAATACGCCGACGAGTACGCCATGTGGTCGTCGAGCAACAGCCGGTAGAAATCGTTGGACAGGTTGTAGTGGTGAGCGATCACGGCGCGATCGCGCCGCCGGGTGTGCAGCCGGCCCGACAACCGCGCCTCGCTGGCCGGAGCCTTGGGCGGCAGACCAAGTGCCCCCAGCCGCAGTGCGTGCAGCGCCGCCACCGCCCTACTCTGCGGCGAGTTCGGCATGCCGGCACCCGGGCGCGACCGCCAGGCCCGTCGCAGACCGTCGGTCAGGTCACCCTCGACATCGATGTCACCGGTCACGTATGCCCGGGCCAAGCCGAGTTCACCTGGGCGCCAAAGCAATCGGCGCAAAGCGCGCCGTGTTCGCACTACCAGGACTGGGCCGTCGTCTGGACCGACCTCGCTTCCGTCCCAAGCGCGGATGCGAACGGGTGGGTCGACGCCTGCGGTGGTTCGAAGCAGCTCCGCCAGGCGATCAGCGACCGAAGCCACGATCCCCGTTCAGGCGCGGATCGGGCCCGGTGAATACGGTGACGAAGTTCTGTAACGATTTGCGAATGTCGCTTCGCAGCGCAGCGGCGACGATCATGCCGATCGGCCCGAATAGCGCCGGTCCACCGAGGTGCACGTCAAAGCTGACGACAGCGCCGTCGTCTTTGGGTGCAACTTTGGCCATCAGCTTGACCTTCACTCCGCCGACGCCGTCGCCGTTGAGGGTCATGCCTTCCGGTGGCTTGTAGCGCACCACCGTCCACTTGATCCGGTTGTGCATGCCCTTGGCCTCGACGATCGATTCGACGACCGTGCCCTTCTCTAGCTCGTCGGGCAACTTGCTGCGCCACACCCGGTGAATGGTCAGCCAGTCCTTGTACCGGGAGAGGTCGGAGGCGTGCTTCCAGGCCTCTCCGGGTGGCAGGGGTACGTCAATAGATCCAGAGAGTTTCGCCATGAGCTCAGTTCTGTTGGTCGCCCTTGGCTTCAGGGTTAGCGGCTTTCTTGGCCTCTTCCTGCACCTTGTGGATGGTGTCGGAGTATTTGCCCTGAGTCTTTTCGTCGACAAACTCGCCGGCCTTGTCGATCGCCGTCTCGACCTTGTCGGCGTTCTGCGACAACAGGTCCTTTGCCTTGTCCAGGAATCCCATCCGCAGTCCCTTCCCCGCTGATCCCCAGAATGCCCGGGAATTCTACTTTGCTGGTAGGACCCTAACTTGTCGGTGTCGCAGCCATCCTTGCGGTGCTCCGGGGCTGATGCCACAACTGCGGTTGCACGCCGAGCATCCTGGCCCTGATCCACCACGTAGCCTCGATCGCGGCGGCGCCCAGCACCCCAATGCCCAGTGCGGTCGACGTCACCACCACATTCGATGGGTCGAGCAGGAACTTCTTCTGGGCCAGCGGGATGCTGAAGATGACCACGTAGGCCAATCCGGAGGCAATCACCAGCGCTAGCCGCCACCACTGGTAGGGACGCGCCACCACCGCCAGCACCCATAGCGCGGTCACCAGCAACGTGATCAGCGCCGCGGTCGAGGCTTGGTCTTGTTGCTGGAACGTGGCGTGGCGACCGTGGTAGGCCAGCAGATAGGAGACAAAAGTCGCAACGCCGACGATGAGTCCGGATGGCAGCGCTGACGTCAACACCCGCCGCACGAAGCCGGGGTGCGCGCGCTCGTTGTTGGGTGCCAGCGACAGGATGAACGACGGGATTCCGATCGTGAACCACGCCGCGATGGTGACGTGGATCGGCTGGAACGGGTACAGCAGCGGATCAACCTTGAGCAGTTTGGAAAACAGGCATTCGATACCCACAAACAGCGCCAGCAGCACCGAATACACCGTCTTGGTCAAAAACAGGTTGGCGACCCGCTCGATGTTGCCGATCACTCGCCGGCCTTCGCCGACGACGTAAGGAAGCGTGGCGAATCGGTTGTCCAGCAATACAATCTGCGCTACCGCTCGCGACGCCGGGCTGCCGGCGCCCATCGCGACGCCGATATCGGCATCCTTGAGGGCCAGCACATCGTTGACGCCATCACCGGTCATCGCCACCGTGTGACCGTGCGATTGCAGGGCGTGCACGATGGCACGTTTCTGGTCGGGCCGTACCCGGCCGAACGTGGTGTAGGACTCCAGCGTGTCAGCCAGTTGGGCCGGCTCCGTTGGCAGTTGACGCGCGTCCATCGTCTCGCCATGCAGCCCGAGCTTGCCCGCGACGGCGCCCACCGACACCGCATTGTCACCGGAGATGACTTTGACCGAAACAGCTTCGGCGGCAAAGTAGTCCAGTGTGTCGCGGGCGTCTGGCCGCACCTTCTGCTCAAGCACCACCAGCGCGACCGGGGTGACTCGTCCCGGCGCGTCGGGATGATTCACCGCCATCTCGGCGGAACCCAGTAGAAGTACCCGCAGTCCCTGGGCGCCGATACGTTCGGCGCGTTCCGCAGCCGCCGAAGCCGGATCGAGCAGCACATCGGGTGCGCCGATCACCCAGTTGCCGTGGTCGCGGTAGGAAACGCCACTCCACTTGGTCGCCGACTTGAAAGGTGCGGTCGCGGTGACGATCCAGCCGGGTGGCTGGCTGTAAGTCTCGGCGATTGCCTGCATGCTCGCATTGGGGCGCGCATCGGCGGCGGCCAGCGAGGCCAGCACATCGACGACAGATTGTTCTGTAGGGCCTAATTTTTCGACGTCTGAGATCCGCATGCCGTTTTCGGTCAAGGTGCCGGTTTTGTCGGCGCAGACCACGTCGACGCGGGCCAATCCTTCGATAGCTGGCAACTCTTGTACCATGCATCGACGCTGACCGAGCCGGATGACCCCAACTGCGAAGGCGACCGACGTCAGCAGGACAAGGCCTTCGGGCACCATCGGCACCAGCGCACCCACCGTCCGCAGTACAGACTGCCGCCAGCCAGCGTGCGTGGTGAAGAACTGCGTGTAGATGGTCAGCAATCCGGCCGGCACCAACAGGTAGGTGATGAACTGCAGAATCCGGTTAATGCCGTTGCGCAGTTCAGATTTCACCAGGGTGAATTTGCTGGCCTCCTCGGCGAGCCTGGTGGCATAGGCGTCCGGGCCGACTTTGGTGGCGCGGTAGGCGCCGGTGCCGGCGACGACGAAGCTGCCCGACATCACCGGATCGCCTACGTCCTTGTCGATCGGGTCCGCCTCACCGGTCAGCAGCGACTCGTCGACCTCCAGGTTCTCCTCGTCGACAATCTCGCCATCGACGACGATCTGATCGCCGGGACCGAGCTCGATGACGTCGTCGAGCACCACCTCGCTGGGCAACAGCGCCCGTGTCCCGGATTGCCTGCGCACCAATGGTTTTGCCTGCCCGATGATCGCCAGCTCGTCCAGCGTCTGCTTGGCCCGGATCTCCTGGACCATGCCGATGACGCTGTTGGCGATGATGAGCAGGCCGAACAACCCGTTGATCACCGAGCCCGTTACCAGCACGATCATCAGCAGCACGCTCAGGATCGCGTTGATGCGAGTGAAGACATTGGCCCGAATGATATCCGCGATGCTGCGCGCGGCGCGTTGCGGGACGGCGTTGCTTTGGCCTTCGGCTACCCGATGCGCCACCTCGGCATCGGTCAGTCCTCTAATCACCGATGAGCTCATCGGGTGAACGTCCCCCGCTTGTTAGCGTCGTAATACTCCAAATTCAGCGTATTTCCGGCGAAGGCTGCCTTGGAAATCGTTCCAGGCGGCGCATTTTCGTTCGTAAGCGGGAATGTGAAGGTATCGCCGTCCCAGTGCGTGAGCGTCAACGTCTGGTTTTGCGGTCCCATCGCGAGCTGCAGCGCGCCGTCTCGTTCGGTCACGACCGCCGGGCCCCAGTAGTCACTGGCATACACGCCGAGATAGTCGCTCAGCGGCCTGGCCGGCGCGGCGTTGGCGGGAGGCTGCTTGCCGACCAGCGAACCCTCCGGGTTGTTGATCGAGGCGATCGCTTTCTTGTACAGGGCCGCCCAGTCCTCGCGAATCTGGCCGTACTGCGCCAGATCCATGAATTGCGCGGTCAGCGTCTCAGGAATGCCGTAGGGCCCGGCGTTGGTCAGGGCGATGATGGCCAGGTCCTCGGACGGCATCACCACGAAGTTCGTCGCCTCCCCGAAAGTGAAGGCACCGGAATGGCTGTACGTCGTGCGACCCGACGAGTTCACCGACACGGCGAACCCGTGACCATAGAAGCTGGCCCGGGCCTTCGGAGTCGCCGGCGGCGTCGAAACCGCCTGCGGGGTAATGGCAGGCAGCAGTGCCTCCGGCGAGGAAATCCGCTGGCCGTTGTAAGTCCCGTTGGCCAGTACCATCGTCAGCCAGCGGGCCATGTCGTTGACCGACGAACTCACCCCGGCGGCGGGTGTCTGTGGATCGGGATCGCGTTGGAAGCGTGGCTCCCATTTGTCTCCGACTTTGACGTGGTTGACAGCGTGGTTGGGTCTGGCCAGGAAATCGCTGAATCGCGAACTCGTCGACGCCATCCCCAGTGGGCGATAGAGCACCTCGTCGGATAGGTCCTCCCACGGTTTGCCCGCCGCGGCGGCCACCGCCTCGGCGGCGGCTGTCAGCCCGAAGTTGGTGTAGGCGTAGCTGATTCGAAAAGGTGCCAGGGGCAGGTACCGTAGCCGCTCAAGCGACTGGTGACGGTCATAGTCCAGATCCTCCAGCTGGTCACCGGCCTGGTCGGGTAGTCCGGAGCGATGCGAGTACAGGTCGGCGACGGTCACGTGGCTGCTGACATAGGGATCCGAGAGCTCGAACCACGGAAGCTTGGATACGACCGGTGTGTCCCAGG
>DASXMA010000202.1:0-21146 GCA_036495965.1 Mycobacterium sp. | reverse complement strand
TGGCTTGCCAGGAGTTCATCACCCAGTTGGGTCGTAACTTCCAGGTGATCTACGAGCAGGCCAACGCCCACGGGCAGAAGGTGCAGACCGCCGGCAGCAACATGGCCAGCACCGACAGCGCCGTTGGGTCCAGCTGGGCCTAAACCCCGACTTCAGGCGCGGCAGCACACCACACATCGGTGTGCTGCCGCGTCCTGCGGTTATCCGAGCACGTCGACTTTCGAGGTACCGATGGATTCACAGACCACCCGCACCGACATCACCGTCAATGTCGACGGCTTCTGGATGCTCCAGGCACTGCTGGACATTCGGCACGTCGCGCCGGAATTGCGGTGCCGGCCTTACGTGTCTACCGACTCGAGCGACTGGCTCATCGACCACCCCGGGATGGCGGTCATGCGTGAGCAGGGCATCGTCGTCGGTGAGTTGAACGAGGTACAAGAGCAGGTCGCGGCTCGAATGCGAGTGCTCGCCGCACCGGACATAGAGGTCGTCGCCTTGCTATCGCGGGGCAAGCTGCTCTACGGCGTCGTCGACGACGAGAATCAGGCGCCCGGCACCCGCGATATCCCTGAGAACGAGTTTCGCGTGGTGCTGGCCCGGCGCGGTCAGCACTGGGTATCGGCGGTTCGGGTTGGTGACGACATCACAGTCGACGACGTCGCCGTCGCGGACAGCGCCTCGATCGCGTCACTTGTGCTGGACGGCCTCGAGTCGATCCATCATGCGGAGCCCGCGGCGATCAATGCGGTCAACGTGCCGCTGGAGGAGATGCTCGAAGTAACGAAGTCGTGGCAAGAGTCGGGCTTCAACGTGTTCTCCGGCGGAGATCTACGGCGAATGGGCATCAGCGCTGCCACGGTGGCCGCGCTCGGGCAGGCGCTTTCGGACCCGGCGGCCGAGGTCGCGGTGTATGCACGCCAATACCGCGACGACGCCAAGGGCCCAAGCGCCTCAGTGCTTTCACTGAAAGACGGTTCGGGCGGCCGCATCGCGCTTTACCAACAGGTGCGAACCGCAGGTTCGGGGGAGGCGTGGTTGGCTATCTGCCCAGCGACCCCACAATTGGTGCAGGTCGGTATAAAAACCGTCCTGGACACGCTGCCGTACGGTGAGTGGAAAACCCATCGAAGGGTGTGAACTCGGTTGTGAAACACATTGTTTACCAACGTTTTTGCCAATAACGTGCGGGCGAGATGGAAACACGGCATACTTCTCTAGAATCATTAGGGATGATTCACCAGCAAAGCCACCACAACTAATAATCGCGAGGGCAAGACAGATGAAATCCGAATTAGTCGAGCTGCACATCCGAGGGGGCCGCGGCGCCACGGTGTCGGCAGCAGCCCCCGCGCGGTTAGATGCACAGGTTTACACATCCACCACGGTAGGGGGTGCGCAGCGATGACTGCGGTAGTTGAAGCGCTACAGCCTGCACAGCCTGATATTGAGGGAATCTCACAGCCTCGGGCTGTCGTCGTCGGCATCATGGCCGGCGACGGTGTCCAGATCGGCGTTCTGCTCGATGCCAATGCCCCCGTCTCGGTGATGACCGACCCGCTGCTGAAAGTGGTCAACAGCCGGCTGCGGGAGCTCGACGAGACGCCGCTGGAAGCCACGGGCCGTGGCAAGTGGGCGTTGTGCCTGGTTGACGGCACGCCCTTGCGGGCCACCCAATCACTCACCGAGCAGGACGTCTATGACGGCGACCGGCTGTGGATTCGGTTCCTCGTCGACACCGAGAAGCGATCGCAAGTCGTCGAGCACATCTCCACCGCCGTTTCGCAAAACCTCAGCAAACGGTTCGCCGCGATCGACCCCGTGGTTGCGTTGCAGGTTGGCGCCTCGATGGTGGCGATCGGCGTGACCGCTGCGGCGGCTTTGCTGGGCTGGTGGCGCTTCCACCACAACTCGTGGCTGACAACGATCTACGCCATGGTGATCGCCGCGGTGGTGTTGGGCGTGTCTGTGCTGCTGCTGAAGCGGGCCCAAACGGACCAGGATCGGGGCGTCGGCGACATCATGCTGCTGAGCGGCCTGGCGCCACTGGCAGTCGCCGCCGCAGCAGCGCCACCTGGCGGAGTCGGGTCCCCGCAAGCGGTGTTGGGCTTCGGAGTGCTCACCATCGCCGCGATGCTCGCCCTGCGTTTCACCGGGCGCCGGCTCGGGATCTACACCGCGATCATCACGGTAACTGGGGTGGCCGCGATTGCGGCCCTGGCGCGGATGGTCGCGATGAGCAGTGCGGTGACGCTGTTCAGCTGTGTGGTGATGGCCTGCGTGCTGGCCTACCAAGCTGCACCAGCGATGTCGCGTCGACTGGCCGGCATTCGGCTGCCGGTGTTCCCGTCGGCCACCAGCCGGTGGGTGTTTGAAGCTCGACCCGACCTGCCCACCACTGTGGTGCGTTCCGGCGGTGGTCCTCCGGTCCTGGAAGGACCCGCGTCCGTCCGCGATGTGCTGCTGCAGGCAGAACGCGCCCGGTCGTTCTTGACGGGTCTGCTGATAGGGCTGGGCGTGCTGATGGTGGTTTCCCTGGCCGCATTGTGCGATCCGCACACCGGGCAACGCTGGCTACCAGTGTTGCTCGCTGGCTTCTGCGCTGGTTTCCTGATGCTCCGCGGGCGCTCCTACGTCGACCGCTGGCAGGCGATCACCTTGGCCGGGACCTCCGTGCTGATCGTCGGCGCCGTGGTGGTGCGGTACGCGCTGGTGTTGCACTCGCCGCTCTCGGTGTCGATCTGCACCGGCATCTTGGTTCTGCTGCCGGCAGCGGGTCTGACGGCCGCGGCGGTAGTGCCCAATACCATCTACAGCCCGCTGTTCCGCAAGTTCGTGGAATGGATCGAATACCTCTGCCTGATGCCGATTTTCCCGTTGGCATTGTGGTTGATGAATGCCTATGCAGCGATCCGGTACCGGTAGCAGCAAGACGTGGCGTGGTCGCGCGTCCCGCGCGACCGTCGCCGCCCTCCTGCTTACCTCAGGCGCGTTAGCCGGCTTGCCGCCCGCGTACGCGATTTCGCCTCCGACAGTCGATCCGGCCGCGGTTCCGCCCGACGGTCCGCCCGGACCGCCGGCGCCGATGAAGCAGAATTCGTACTGCACCGAGGTTGGGGTGTTGCCGGGCACCGATTTTCGGTTGCAGCCGAAGTACATGGACATGCTGAACTTGCAGGAGGCATGGCAGTTCGGGCGTGGCGCGGGGATCAAAGTCGCGGTCATCGACACGGGCGTGACTCCACACCCCCGGTTTGAGCACCTGATCCCCGGCGGCGATTACATCATGGGTGGCGACGGATTGTCGGACTGCGACGCCCACGGCACGATCGTGGCGTCGATGATCGGCGCGGCGCCCGCCAACGGCGCAGCGGCGCCGCCCGCGGGACCGCGCAAGCCTGTCACCATTCCGACCACCGAACCGCCCCCGAAAGCACCACCGCCGCAGACTGTCACTTTGTCTCCGTTACCGCAGACCGTGACGATGGTTCCCCCGCCGCCCCAGGCGCCCCAGTCCCAGTCGGAAGCGCCTCCTCCACCGGGACCCTTCGGAGCGCCGCCAGCGCCAGCAGCGCCAGCAGCGCCAGCGCCCGGTCAGGGCCCGCCGCCAGGACCCGGCCAGCCTCCCTCAGCCAATCGTGGCGCCGGAGGCACCCTGACCATACCCAGCTACTCCGGCGGCGCGCACGCAATCGGCGTCGACAACCCGATCTACCCGCCCCCACTCGACCCGCCGAAGCCAACTGCGCCGCCACCGCCCCCACCGCCCCCGCCTTCGGCACCGGCGCCCGACGCGTATAGCGGCGTCGCCCCCGATGTCGACATCATTTCGATTCGGCAGTCCAGCCAGGCCTTCGGCCTCAAGGATGCCTACACGGGTGATGAGGATCCGCAGACACGGGCGAAGATCGACAACGTCGAGACGATGGCACGCGCCATCGTGCATGCCGCGAACATGGGTGCCCAGATAATCAACATCTCCGATGTGATCTGCATGAGTGCGCGCAACATCATCGACCAGCGCACGCTGGGTGCTGCGGTTCGTTACGCGGCTGTCGACAAGAACGCCGTCATCGTGGCCGCGGCCGGCGACAGCAGCAAGAAAGACTGCAAGCAGAACCCGATCTTCGATCCCTTGCAGCCCCAGGATCCGCGCAACTGGAACGCTGTCACCACCGTGGTAACGCCTTCCTGGTTCAGCGACTATGTGCTGACGGTCGGTGCGGTGGACCCAGAAGGCCGGCCGCTGACCCAAGGCGGTCAGGGCCAAGGTGCTACGAGCATCGCCGGGCCGTGGGTGGGCATCGCCGCCCCCGGAACCGACATCGTCGGGCTCTCGCCCCGTGATGACGGCCTGATCAATGCGATTGACGGCCCGGACAACACGCTGCTGGTTCCGGCCGGCACCAACTTCTCGGCCGCGATCGTGTCCGGGGTGGCTGCACTGGTCCGCGCTAAGTTCCCCCAGCTATCGGCGTTTCAGGTCATCAACCGGTTGACCCGCACCGCCAGGGCGCCTGCCCGCGGGGTGGATGACCAGATCGGCTACGGCGTGGTCGACCCGGTGGCCGCACTGACTTGGGATGTGCCTGAGGGCCCAGCAAAGCCGCCGCAGCAATTGTCAGCACCGCTGATAGTGCCTAAGCCGGCCCCGCACCGCGATATGGTGCCAATATGGGTGGCCGCCGGGGGACTGACCGGTGCATTACTAATCGGCGGCGCAATATTTGGCGCAGCGATGATGATGAAGCGACGGAAGCAGCAATGAGGGCGGAGCGGCGATAGCAATGAAGGCTGAGCCTAGGTTTGGGTTGTCTCTGTCCTGGCTGCGGGTCACTGCGGTGTTTTTGGTCGACATTGTGATCTTGCTGGTGGCCAGTCACTGCCCACAATCCTGGCAGGGCGAGCACCATATCGCGTTTTGGGTCGGGGTTGGCGTCGCGGTGATTGTCACGCTGCTGTCGCTGGTCACCCAGCACGGCCTCACGCTGACATCCGGATTGGCCACGTGGCTATGGGATTGGTCCGCCGATCCGGGCACCGCGCTGGCTGCGGGCTGCACGCCCGCGGTCGACTACCAGCGTAAATATGGACGCGACACAGTCGGCGTACGCGAGTACGCGGGCCGTTTGGTCTCCGTGATCGCTGTGGACGGCGGTGAGGACGACCCCCTAGGGCGCCACCGTCATCGGACGACCGTGTCGGCCCCCACCTTGCTGGTGCAGGCGGTCGCTGCCGGGCTGCACCAGTTCGACATCCACCTCGATGGCATCGACATCGTCTCGGTGAAGATACGCCGCGGTGGCAATGCCGCCGAGTTGTCGAAGCTCGACGACTGGGGGCCCGAAGAGTGGGAAATGGTGGGCGATCAGCCCACCTCGTATGTGCGCCGCACCTGGCTGGTTCTGCGGATGAACCCACAGCACAACGTTGCCGCCGTGGCGGCCCGCGATTCGCTTGCTTCGACGTTCGTCGCGGCCACCGAGCGGCTCGCCCAGGATCTCGATGGACAAAGCTGCGCGGCCCGGCCGTTGACCGCCGACGAGATCGCCGAGGTCGACAAGGCTGTGCTGGCCGATCTCGAACCGACCTGGAGCCGCCCGGGGTGGCGCTACCTGAAGCATTTCAACGGGTTCGCGACCAGTTTCTGGTTGACGCCGTCAGACATCACCACCGAGACGGTGAATGACCTATGGGAGCCAGGCACCGAGGCGACCGTGGTGACGATCCGGCTCACCACCCTGGGCGGCCGTCCGCTGGTGTCGGCCTGGGTGCGCTACCACAGCGACAAGCGGACCCCCAAAGGGTTGCCAAACGGACTCAATCGGCTCACTGGCCGCCAACTAGCGGCGGTGCGCGCCAGCCTGCCTGCCCCGACTACCCGGGCCTTACTGGTGGTGCCTACCCGGGGACTGCTCGAGGGCGATGAGTTAGTGCTGCCGGTAGCTGCGCTGCAGGAAAGCGCTATGCCCTCGCCTGCAGCGCAATGAGCCGTCCGCAATCAACCGCCGAGGACGCCCGTAACGCGATGGTTGCCGGACTGTTGGCGTCCGGCATTTCTGTCAATGGGCTACAGCCCAGCCACAATCCGCAGGTGGCATCGCAAATGTTCACCACGGCTTCCAGCATTGATCCGGGGATGTGCGATGCATGGCTCGCGCGGGTGCTGGCAGGTGAGCAAGGCATCGAAGTGCTCGCCGGCGCCTGGGCATCAATCAGGACATTCGGGTGGGAGATGCGCCGCCTCGGGGTCACCGAATTGCAGTTCCGTCCCGAAGTCTCTGACGGTTTGTTTCTGCGACTGGCAGTCACCAGCGTGGAGTCGCTCGCGGTTGCGTACGCGGCGGCGCTTGCCGAGGCGAAACGCTACGAGGAGGCCGCGAAGCTGCTCGATGGTGTCGAGCCGAGACATCCTTTCGATGAAGAGCTGGTCACCTACGTGCGCGGCGTGCTGTACTTTCGCACCGGTCGATGGCCGGACGTACTCATTCAATTCCCCGAGGGAAAGGTCTGGCGCAACCCAGAGCTGAAAGCCGCCGGCGCGGCGATGGCCACCACGGCGCTGGCGTCGCTAGGGGTCTTCGAGGAGGCTGTGCGGCGCGGCCAGGCAGCCATCGAGGCCGACCGGGTGCCGGGCGCGGCCAACGTCGCGTTGTACACCCAAGGCATGTGCTTGCGCCACCTGGGCCGCGAGGAGGAGGCCGTCGAGCTGTTGCGGCGGGTGTATTCGCGGGAGCCAAAATTCACCCCGGCCCGTGAAGCGCTGGACAACCCCGACTACCGGCTGATACTGACCGATCCGGAAACGATCGAGGCCCGCACGGACCCATGGGATCCGGACAGCGCGCCGACCCGCGCGGAGACCGAGGCCGCTCGCCACGCCGAGGCGGCTGCGAAGTATCTGGCCGAAGGGGATGCCGAGCTCAACGCGATGCTGGGCATGGAAAAAGCCAAGCGGGAAATCAAACTCATCAAGTCGACGACCAAGGTGAACTTGGCCCGAGCCAAGATGGGGCTCCCGGTGCCGGTGACATCGCGCCACACCTTGTTGCTGGGGCCGCCGGGGACGGGCAAGACGTCGGTAGCGCGGGCTTTCAGCAAGCAACTGTGTGGATTGACCGTGCTGCGCAAGCCGCTCGTCGTAGAGACCAGCCGCACCAAGCTGTTAGGCCGGTACATGGCCGACGCGGAGAAGAACACCGAGGAGATGCTCGAGGGCGCACTGGGCGGTGCGGTTTTCTTCGACGAGATGCACACCCTGCACGAGCGCGGTTACCAGCAGGGCGACCCCTACGGCAATGCGATCATCAACACGATGCTGATGTACATGGAGAATCATCGCGACGAGCTCGTCGTCTTCGGTGCGGGTTACGCCAAGGCGATGGATAAGATGCTCGAGGTGAATCAGGGTCTGCGACGGCGCTTTTCGACTGTGATCGAGTTTTTCAGCTACACCCCGGGGGAACTGGTCGCACTGACCCAACTGATGGGGCGGGAGAACGAAGACGTCATCACCGATGAATCGGCCGAGGCGTTGTTGCCGTCGTACACCAAGTTCTACCTTGACGAGACCTACTCGGAAGACGGGGATCTGATTCGCGGTATCGATACGCTCGGCAACGCCGGCTTCGTGCGCAATGTGGTGGAAAAGGCCCGCGACCACAGGAGTTTCCGCCTGGACGACGAGGACCTCGACGCGGTGCTGGCCAGCGACACCACCGAGTTCACCGAGCACGACCTGCTCCGGTTCAAGGAGCTCAGCAGCGAGGACCTCGCCGAGGGCCTCAGCGCGGCGGTGGCCGAGAAGAAGTCGAGCTAGCGATTTTCCGTGGTGCTGATGATGGCGCTGTCACTCAGATACGCCGGCTGACCGCCGTCGCTGGGGCTTCCTCCATCGCGGGACTGCAAACCCCCCAGGGATGCCGATGGCCGGCCCGACCGGGCATGGCTCCGGCAACGGGCCGCGTTACCGATTCCGCGTGACCATAATGCCGCGGCCGCCGCGCCGCGGGCGACAAAGGCGCTTTTCTACGTGTGGTTGCGGGGCCTGCGCGTTGGCCGACGGGATTCTTGCAACTGGCTGGCAGCTAAGTTGACTCTCCCCGGTTCGAATGCCACCATGGCTGTGTATGCACCTCGCTAGGTGAGGCGTCTTCATGGATATAGGCCACTGACCTCGAACGTCGAGAGACGCCCAGGGTCAGGACAGCTCTTCCCGGCTTAAGGGTTGAGCCCAAGTGGCTTCCGGTTCGATTCAGCCGGATACGCCGTGTGGTGCCGAAGCTCTGACGAGAGGGGTGCTGTGCCTGAGTGTCTCCTTGGGCCCTCATCCCCAATGTGCAATGCGTTGGCACCGCCGTGTGCCCTGGTCGTGAGGAGGTGAGAGCGAATGGGTCCCGACGATATTCCGTATTCCAGGCCGACAACCATTTCGTTGCGACCGACCCCATCTCCTGTCCACAGTCGTGATCGGGCTTGCCCCTAGCAACCTGACCGCACGTCCCGCTTCGTGACGATGTGAATGGGTGCGGAAGATGCCGGTGGCAGGAAACCAGGGCCCCCGTCCGGCCGCGATGAAAACGGTTATCGTTTCAGTTTGAGTGTCTTGCCTTCGCGTCGCCGCGGCGGTGCAGCTGATGCGACGACACCAGCAATTCATTGGTCCCCTGCGGTGAGGAGAAGTCCGATGTGGCTTGCAGTTAGGCATCCGGAAGCGGTGGCTACGGCTGCCGGTCACTTGAATGGTGTTGGATTCGCGTTGACCGCGCAGAACGTGGCCGCGGCAACTGCGACGGTCGGGTTGTCTCCGGCAACCGCCGACGAGGTATCAGGCTTGACCGCAACACAATTCACAGCGCGTGCCGGCCTGTGTCGGGGCAGTAAACGCAAGTGGCCGCAATCCACGAGATGCTCACCTCGATTTTGGGCGCCAGTAATACTTCCTACCCGGCTACCGAAGCCGTCAACAACACAGGTATGTAAACGAGGAGGCGGACGATGACCGCGATGCTGGATTTTGCGATGCTTCCGCCTGAGGTCAACTCGGCTCGGATGTATTCGGGGGCTGGTCCGGCCTCGATGCTCGCGGCTGCGTCGGCGTGGAAGGGTGTGGCCGCTGAATTGCGCTCCACGGCGCTGTCGTATGGTGCGGTGCTTTCGGCGCTGACCGACGAAGAATGGCAGGGTCCGGCATCGGCTGCGATGGCGGACGCGGCCGCACCCTATGTGGCGTGGATGAACACCACCGCGGTGCAGGCCGAGCACGCCGCCAGCCAGGCCGAGGCCGCGGCGGCGGCCTATGAGACCGCGTTTGCGGCCACGGTGCCCCCACCAGAGATCGCGGCCAACCGCGCCCAACTGGTGTCGCTCGTCTCGACCAACTTCTTGGGCCTCAACACCCCCGCGATCGCGGCCACCGAGGCCCAGTACGGCGAGATGTGGAGCCAAGACGCCGCCGCGATGTACGGCTATGCCGGGTCATCGGCGGTGGCCAGCCAGCTGAGCATGTTTGCCCCGCCCCAACCGATCGTCAACCCCGCTGCGACGACGACTCAGTCGGCGGCAATGGCCAAGGCTGCGGCCACCTCAGCGGGCACCGGACCAGGCACGGTGTCAAAGCTGATGACGTCGGTGCCCGGCACCCTGCAGCGCCTGGCCGCCCCGGCCGCCTCGACGGGGGCTGCCCCCGCCGCTACTGGTGGCAGTGGCCTGGACGATTTCCTGAATTCCCCGATCTTCAACGACTTTGGACCCGACGCCAATATCTGGAACACCATCTTTTCATCCGGTTTCTACATGCCGAGCAACTTCGCGGGCAGCGCCGCCGACTTCATCGGCCTAGCGGGGCAAGGCGCGGGCGGTGCCGCAGCCGGTGCGGCCGGCGCGGCGGAGGGAGCGGCGGGCGCGGCCGCCGGCCTGGCGCAGGCAACTACAACCGCCCCGCTGGGCGGCCTCGGGGCTGCCGTGTCCGCAGGCCTGGGTGCGGCACCCCAGGTCGGAGGGCTAACGGTACCAGCGAGCTGGACGGGGGCCGCGCCCCAGATGTCCTCCGCAATAAATGCCACACCCATGGTGGCTCCACCTCCAGCGGTGGCAGCAGGCATGCCCGGAGTGCCGATGGGCGGCATGAGCGGCCGGGGCTTCCGCAACGCCCCCCAATACGGCTTCAAACCCAACTTCGTCACACGCCCACCATCGGCGGGATAACCCGCTGCGGAACTGCACTTCACCAGTTACCCCTATGCGCGCCAGCGTCCACGGGGCCACCTGAGACCGCCTAGCTAAAAGAGAGGAGGCTAACGAATGACCGCGCTACTGGATTTCGCCATGCTTCCTCCCGAAGTTAACTCGGGTCGCATGTACTCGGGGGCCGGCGCGGGCCCTATGTTAGCCGCCGCGGGGGCCTGGAACGGGCTGGCCGCGGAATTACGGGCCACCGCGCTCGGCTACAGCTCCGTGCTTTCGGAGTTGACCAGCCAGGCGTGGCATGGCCCGGCATCGGCCTCGATGGCGGCTGCGGTTGCGCCCTACGTTGCATGGCTGAGCACCTCCGCGGCGCAGGCCGAGGAGACCGCCGCCCAGGCCGGGGCGGCCGTGGCGGCCTACGAGGCCGCGTTCGCGGCCACGGTGCCACCCCCGGTGATCGCGGCTAACCGGGCTCAGCTAATGGCGCTGATCGCCACCAACTTCTTCGGCCAGAACACCCCCGCGATTGCGGCCACCGAGGCGCAGTACGCCGAGATGTGGGCCCAAGACGCTGCCGCCATGTATGGCTATGCGGGTGCCGCGGCGGTCGCCAGCCAATTGACCCCGTTCCACGCGCCCCGGCAGGCCACCGACCCCGCCGGGCCATCGGCGCAGTCCGCCGCGGTAAGCCAAGCTGCGGCCACTTCGGCGGGCACCGGGCAAAGCACGGTTTCCCAGCTGACGTCGGCGGTGCCCGGTACGGTGCAGAGTCTGGCCGCCCCGGCCGCCTCGACTCCGCAAGCTGCTGCCCCCGCCGCTACTGGTGGCGGTGCCCTGGACAATCTCCTGAATTCCCCGATCTTCAACGACTTTGGACCCGACGCCACTATGTGGAACAGTATCTTCGCGTCCGGCTTTTACATGCCGAGCAGATACCTGGGTACCGCGTCCAAATTCATCAGCCTGAATCAACCAGCTGACGCAGGTGCGCCCGGCGCGGCGGAGGGCGCGATCGGCGTGGCGGCCGGCCCCACAGCCGGCGCGCTGGAGAAGCCATTGGGCAGCGCGACGCTGGTCAACTCCGTGACGGCCACCATGGGCAAGGGAGGTCTCGTCGGCCCGCTGTCAGTACCACAGGGCTGGGCCGGCCCCGCGCCGCTGCAAACCCAGTTGGTCACGACGTCGGGAAGCGCACCCGTGGAGGCGCCGCCCACATCAGTGACAGCAAGCACGCCTCCGGTTCCGCTGGGCCATATGGGTGCCCAGGGTGAGGGCCGTGCTGTGCCCCAATATGGCTTCCGCGTGTTCTTCGTCGCACGCCCACCGGCCGCAGGATAGTAGACCGACTGCATCCATCTCACAAACAACGGCTCAGCCGAGTGAGCGTTCTGCAACATCGTGAATGCGCCAGCCGTGGCACGCGACGAGCTGGACCGTAGCGTTTACCACGGTAAACGCGGGGATTTGACCTCACAGCCAACCGCCAGCAGCTAATAAGCACCGATGCAGCTATGCATGTAACGCTTGGTGAAATCTAGGGGAGCGTGGCATGACGATCAACCATCAATTCAGCGATGTCGATGTCCGTGGCGCCCTCATCCGGGCCCAGGCTGCAGCACTGGACGCCGAGCATCAAGCCAGCGTTGGCGACGTGCTGGCCATCGGTGACTTCAGAGGCGGCCAGCGCTGGGCCGCAACCTCCAGCAGATATATGCGCACGGACAAAAGCGCAAACAGCCAGGAGCAACATGGCCAGAACCGACAGCGCCGTCGGCTCTAGCTGGGCTTAACACACCCGGCCACAATGACAATCAACATTCCGAGCCGACATATATGTCTCACACACGCAGGGCAATGCACTTCGACGCCATCGAAGTGGTACTGGCTACGCAAAGCATTAATCCCTGATAATAATGTCATAAAGGGGGTAATGAAGTTTCACAGGTGACACGGTAATTAATAGCATCAATAATTAACACTATCGCCGGCAGCGTCGATATACAGTTTGGTTGACACCAAATTCCCAACCTGTGGTCGCGGTATTCGGCGTGCCAATTTGACATGCTTACACCCCAGCTGAGCAGGTACTTCATCGTGGTGATGAATTAATGGCGAAACACAGTTCTCACACCCGTGATTGGGAAACATGACATTTTTTCTTTACATTCTGATTACTTACCGGGAACGCATCGTGAATACATTTTGATCACGATGACCGCTATATTGGACGCGGCGCCGACAGGGCGTTCCGATGTCGATCCTGAGAAATTCTCAGCAAGGAAGGATAGGGGTCTGTTGTCTTCAAGAAGTGCGATCAGCCTCATGCACTCCGAGGTGGATTTGATGGATTCGATTAGAGCTGCAGCGCGTTTGCTGGTTGAGCGCGTATTCACGCCTACCATGACGGCCAAATAAGGGACCGGAGGTAATAAATGTTGGATTTCGGGGCGCTGCCGCCGGAGATCAACTCGGGTCGGATGTATGTCGGTGCAGGGTCGGGGCCGTTGCTGGCCGCCGCCGCGGCGTGGGATGAGTTGGCCGCCGATTTGCAGTCCACCGCGGCGTTGTACGGGTCGACCATTCAGGGCCTGACCGTCGGGCCGTGGACCGGTCCGTCCTCCATAGCGATGGCGGCGGCCGCGGCGCCGTATGTGGCGTGGATGAGCACTACGGGTGCTCAGGCTGAGCAGGCGGCCACGCAGGCTAAACTCGCCGCGGGCGCCTATGAGACTGCGTTTGCGGCCACGGTGCCGCCGCCGGTGATCGCGACCAATCGCGCCCTGCTCGCGGCGTTGATCGCTACCAACTTCCTGGGCCAAAACACCCCGGCGATCGCGGCGACCGAAGCCCACTACATGGAGATGTGGGCACAAGACGCCGGCGCTATGTATGCCTATGCCGGTGCGTCGGCGACCGCGTCGCAGCTGACCCCGTTCACCGAACCGCCGCAGACCACCAACAACTCGGCCGCGCCGATGCAAGCGGCCGCGGTTACTCAGTCCAGCACTGTCGCCGGCTCAAACACAGCCACGCAGCTGTCCCACCTGACCACCTCGGTGCCGAGTGCGCTGCAAAGCCTCGCAACGACCAACACGACGGCGGCGACAACGGCGTCGACGGGACTAGTCGACTTGCCGCCAGTGCCACCAGCCCTGACAGAATGGAATAACATCTTCTCGACCATCGCCTCCGGGCCGTACTCCCTGCAGGGCTTGACTTCCATACCCGGTGGCCCGTTCCTGTCGTTCGGGCAGGTGTACTCGTACGCCCAAAACGGGCAAGGTCTCGCGGCCTTTGGCGCCCCCAAAGCCATCACCGGGGCGTTGGCGCCGCTGACCGGTGGGGCGGTGACGCCACATCTGAGCTCCGCGGTCGGTGGCGAGCCGGTGTCGGGGGCCATGGGCAAAGCGGCCCTGGTCGGAAGAATGTCGGTGCCGCAGAGCTGGACCGAAGCCGCCCCGGCCATCCGGACGCTCGCCTCCGTGCTGCCCAGCAACATGGCGGCCGCCCCGGAGGCCGCAGTGGCCGGCGAGGGCGGCGCCTTCAGCCAGATGGCCCTGTCGAGCCTGGCGGGACGTGCGGTGGCCGCCAGTGCGACGTACTCAGGCGGTGGTGCCGCGGCTAAGGCGCTGGGCGGTGCCGTCGTCGAGGCAGATCCCGCCGCGGCCACCATCATCGTGATCCCGGCTCTGGAGGACTGACCGCAATGAACGCGATGACGACTCATAGCAGCCCAGCACGGTCCAACCAGTTGCGCGCCACCAGAAAAGGGGTTTAGGCATGTTTTACGGAGCGTTTCCGCCTGAGTTCAACTCGGGCCGGATGTATGCCGGTCCGGGATCGGAATCGATGCTGGCTGCCGCGGTGGCCTGGGACGACCTGGCCACCGAACTGCAGTCCACCGCGTCCTCCTACTCGTCGGTGATCTCGAGTCTGAGCGGCGGCCCCTGGATAGGTCCGTCATCGCTCTCTATGGCGGCCGCGGTCACCCCGTATGTCGCCTGGATGCAGGGCACTGCCGCCCAGGCCCACGAGGCCGCGATGCAGGCCACCGCGGCGGCAGCCGCCTACCAGACGGCGTTCGCCGCACACGTGCCGCCGCCGGTGATCGCGGAGAACCGCGCCCTACTCTCGCAGCTGGTGGCGACCAACATCTTCGGGCAGAACACCGCGGCCATCGCGGCGAACGAGGCCCAATACAGCGAATTTTGGGCCCAAGACGCCGTGGCGATGGACACCTACACCACCTCGTCGGCGGCCGCCGCCAAGTTGACGCCGTTCACCGAGCCGCCACATACCACCAACACCGCGGGCACGGCGATGCAAGCGGCCGCGGTGACCCAAGCCGCTGCCGGCCCGGCCGGCAATGCGGCGTCAACCGCGAGCGCAGCGGCCAGCACGACCACCGCAGGCGGCCCGCTGGCAGGGCTCTCACAGCTAGCCACCGACTACACCGACTTCCTCAACGGGATCTTCAACAGCCTCTTAGGGCCAAACGGGTCAGCGTGGGTTACGGGCCTGTACAACGCCGTAAAGGTTCCGCTTGGCTTCACCACCGGGTTTAACGACATCGGGCTGCTGATCAACCTTCCCGCGTCGCAGTTCCTCAAGTTCGCCCCGCCCGCGGCAGCACTTGGCGCGCTCCCGAAAGACGCGCTGGGGGCTGGGCTTGGGGCAGCACAATGGGGCCGGGGCACGCTGTTCAGTGAAGTACGGGGCAGTATGGGAAATGCCGGCACGTTGGTCGGAAAGTTGTCAGTCCCGCCGAGCTGGGCCACTGCCACCCCGGCTATCAGAACGGTCGCTGCCGCCTTGTCGGCCGCCGGACCTGATGCCGTGCCGGCGGCTGCGCTCGGCGAGGGCGGCCTGCTCAGTTCGATGTCAATGGCGGGGATGCTCGGAAGCGCCATGGGGTCGGGCGGCCCCACCGTGGTACGGGCCGGCGTCCGCGGCCGTCTCACCCCGATCAAAGACCTCAAAGACAAAAAGTCGCCTGAGCAACTCAAGCGTCTGGTCGCACAAATCTCGGAGAAGCCCGAGAGCGTGCAACACCACAATGTCGATCAAGAAGGTCTTGATGCTCTGCTCGAGCAACTGGCCAAGAAACCGGGCATCCATGCGGTGCACCTGAAAAAGGGCGACAAATCCAAGGTCGTGCCGTCGGAAGCGCAATTGGGCTAGCACGCAACACAATTGGAAGTTGGTGAGCTATGAGAACACTACTGGCACTACTCGGCGTTTCCACGATGATCGGCCTCGCCGCACCGGCATATGCCGATCCGCCCAAAGCTCCGGACGGTGACGACGCAGGCTTCATCGCTGCTCTGCACCAGGCCGGCTTCAACTTTGCCAGCACGGATGCGGCCGTTGGGGCCGGCAGAGCGGTGTGCTCGTGCTTGAACAACGGCGAGTCCGGCTTGGAGCTGGTCCACGATGTGAAAATGCACAATCCTGGGATGGATATGGAGATGGCATCCAATTTCGCCATGCTCTCCGCGAAGTACTACTGCCCCCAGCAACTCTCCAAGGCCTGACAAGCCGGCACAGCGCGAAGTCATGAGACTGCTAGTAGCGCTACTCGGCGTCTACACCACGATCAGGCTTGCCGCGCCCGCGTTTGGCGATCCGGGCGACGGCTTCGACGACACAGGCTTTTTGGCGACGGTGCGCGATGCTGGCATCAACTACACCAGCTCGGATCGAGCCATCGCATTCGGCAAGGCGGTGTGCGGGTGGATCGGTAACGACAAATCTGGCCCGGAGTTGGTCCAGGACTTGCAGATAAACAATCCCGGATTGACCAACGACCACGCAACCCTGTTCCTGGCGATCTCGGCGGAGTATTACTGCCCGCAACAACTCAGCAAGAATCAACACGCCTTGGCACAGTAGCCGCGAGCCGGCTTCCGGCGGGCACCACGGAGACTGATCGCAGGTTGGCTCAGGCGACCATTTTCCTACCGGGTGGTTTCGCGAATGTGGCCGCATTGCAGCCGGTTTGGCTGGGATCCACCTGCCGTTCACCTAGATGTGGCTAGATGTGGTGGGCTGCCGGCGGATGCCCGGCCTGGAAAATCCGAGGTAAGGAGCGCGGTGTCATGCAGACGCTGAGCGTCGCCGATTTCGCGCTCCGGCTGGCGGTCGGGGTGGGTTGCGGCGCCCTCATCGGCCTGGAGCGGCAATGGCGGGCGCGCTTGGCCGGGCTGCGCACCAACGCGCTGGTTGCCGGCGGTGCAACGTTGTTCGTGCTTTACGCGGTCGCCACCGAAGACAGCAGCCCCACCAGAGTCGCGTCATATGTGGTGTCGGGGATCGGGTTTCTCGGCGGAGGGGTGATCCTGCGCGAGGGGTTCAACGTCCGCGGCCTCAACACCGCCGCCACCCTGTGGTGCTCTGCGGCAGTGGGTGTGCTGGCCGCTTCCGGGCATCTGGTCTTTACGTTGATCGGCACTGGCACCGTCGTCGCCATCCACCTGTTCGGGCGTCCACTCGGCCGGCTGATCGACCACGACAACACCATCGAGGAAGACGAGAGCCTACAGCCCTATCTGGTGCAGGTGATCTGCCGACCCAAATCTGAAAAGTACGCGCGCGCCCAGATCGTGCAACACGCCGGCAGCAACGACATCACGCTGCGTGGTATCCACACCGGGCATGCCACCAACGACGAAATCACCTTGAGCGCACACTTACTCATGGACGGCCATACGCCGGCCAAGCTCGAGCGACTGGTGGCCGAACTGTCCCTGCAACCCGGGGTTCGCGCGGTGCAGTGGTATGCCGGCGACAGAGCCCAGCAGTCGGAGTAGCGTCGCATAGCTAGGGACGCGCCTGCAATTCCGGTGCGGCCGCGGCCAGCAAGTCAGTGCGCTTTCGGGTCAGTGGTGGATAGATCCGCCGGGTGTTGATGGTCCGCTTGGTGGCCTTGGCTTGTGGGCCCTTCGAGACCAACACCCGATCCCATCCTTCGGTGTAGACCGCACCGGCCGCTCCGAGATCGAGAACCGTTACATACCAAGGAATCCGAAGACCCAGCATCGGTTCGTCGAACAGGTCGCTGATCACGTTGAAGCCGGCATAGCGTCCCATCGGCCGGCCGTGCTGACACGACATCACGGACAGGTGCTCGTCATCCATACGAGCTGCTGCCACATCACCCGCCGCGAACACCGACGGCACCCCGATCACTCGCAGATAGTCGTCGACGGGCACCCGGCCCAGCCGGTCGCGGGCCACCGGCAGCTGCTCGGTCAGCGGGCTCGCGCGCATACCTGCACACCACACCACCGTGGCCGCCCCGAGCTGCTCGCCCGTTGACAGCGACACGCCATCCTTGCGCACGGCGGCGACACGCACCCCGGTTCTGGTTTCAATACGGTTGTCCAACAAGGCCTGTTCGATCACCGGCAGCGCTGAGGAGCCCATATCAGAGCCGACCGCGTTGTGGTCGACCAGAACCACCCGGGGCGTGACACAATCTTCGGGGAACAACGCGCGCAGCCGCTTCGGCAATTCGCACGCCGTCTCGATGCCGGTCAGCCCGGCACCGACCACGATGACCGTAGCCGCCGCTGCGGTTGGCGGATCGTCGGCAAGAGCGCGCAGGTGGTGCTGCAGCGCGAGGGCGCCGTCATGGGTGTCGACGTCAAAACCAAACTCCCGTAGGCCCGGTATGGCGGGTTTGACCACGTGACTGCCTGACGCCAACACCAAGCGGTCGTAGCGGTACGCCATACCGTCGGACGTGCTGACGGCGCGTGCCGTGGTGTCGATCGCGGTCACCTCGGTGGCGATGTGCGCAACTCCGGCGGGGCCGAGCAGGTCGGCGAGTGGGATGCGGCAGGCGCTCAGATCAGCCTCGTAGTTGCGAACCCGGACGTCGTGAAATGGTTTGGTGCTCAACACGGTGATGTCGACTGTGCCCGCCGGAACAGCGAGCTCGTCGAGTCGCCGGGCAGCGCCGAGCGCCGCCCACAGCCCCGCAAACCCGGAGCCGACGACAATGACAGCGGTCAACGGCTCAACACCTCGTCAACCCGGGCCAGCCGGCAGGGTTTGAGCGCCGGGCGATTCATCGCTGTCATCAGCCACAGTGTGGACCGCCTGACGGACGAAGGTGAGCGGATCGGCCTGATGGGCGTCGCACCGATGGTCGTAATCTATCTGTGTGCATACCTTCACTGGGTTCTGGTTCGCGCTGCCGTCGCAGATGCGGGACCCGGTGCTGTTCGCCATTCCCTTTTTTTTGCTGCTGTTGATTCTCGAGTGGACGGCTGCCCGCAAGCTGGAGCGCATCGAGGCGGCCGGCACGGAGAAACCCCGACCGGCGTCCGGCGCCCACCTGACCCGGGATTCCATGGCAAGCATCTCGATGGGGCTGGTTTCGATAGCCACCACCGCCGCCTGGAAGACCCTGGCGTTGCTCGGCTATGCCGCGATCTATGCCTACGTCGCGCCCTGGCACCTTTCGGCGACCAAGTGGTACACCTGGGTGATCGCGATCCTGGGGGTCGACCTGTTGTACTACGCCTATCACCGCATCGCGCACCGGGTCCGGCTGATCTGGGCGACTCACCAAGCCCACCACTCCAGTCAGTACTTCAACTTTGCGACCGCGCTGCGCCAGAAGTGGAACAACAGCGGCGAGATCTTGATGTGGATTCCGTTGCCGCTGCTAGGGCTTCCTCCCTGGATGGTGTTCTTCAGTTGGTCGCTGAACTTGATCTACCAGTTCTGGGTGCACACCGAGCGGATCGACAAACTGCCACGACCGTTCGAATTCGTCTTCAACACACCGTCACACCACCGAGTGCACCACGGGATGGACAAGGTGTATCTCGACAAGAACTATGGCGGCATCTTCATCATTTGGGACCGCTTGTTCGGTAGCTTCCAACCGGAGTTGTTCCGCCCGCATTACGGCCTGACCAAGCAGGTGGACACGTTCAACATCTGGAACCTGCAGATCCGCGAATACGTCGCGATCGCTAGCGACTGGCGGTCTGCGAGCCGTCTGCGCGATCGCCTGGGCTACGTTTTCGGGCCCCCGGGCTGGGAGCCCCGGGCAGCCGGCCAAACCGGCGGCGCTGTGCCGCTGGCCACGTCGCGGTAACGTCAAGGCCGGGTCACGCGAAAGACTCAACGTCGACGAGATTTGCGTCGTGATCTCAACTTGTGGTCGGTGCGTCGCCGGCCTCGACGGAACGGAGTGCATGGTGCGCTGCCTGGCAATTCGCGCATTTGCCGCGTCCATTACCGTCGCGGCGCTGGTGCCCGGGCTGCCGGCCAGGACAGCCGCAGCTGACCCCATTTTGGTCTTCCCGGGCATGGAGATCCACCAGGACAGCCACCTCTGCACGTTGGGCTATGTCGACCCGGCCCTGAAGATCGCGTTCACCGCGGGGCACTGCCACGGCGGGGGAATTGTCACCGACAAGGACCGCAACGTCATCGGCCATCTCGCGACGTTCCGGGACAACACACCCAGCGGCTCCACGGTGGCCACCGACCAGATGATCAACGACTACGAGGCGATCGTGCTGGACAACGTGCCGGCGAACAACATCCTGCCGGGCGGACGTCCACTGGTTTCAACCCCAGGCCTGACGGTGCAGCCAGGACAGGCGGTCTGCCATTTCGGTGTCGCCACCGGCGAGACCTGCGGGACGGTGGAAAGTGTCAACAACGGTTGGTTCACCATGTCCCATGGCGTCCTTAGTCACCAGGGTGATTCGGGTGGGCCCGTATACCTGGCCCCCGACGGGGGACCCGGGCAGATAGTCGGGATTTTCAACAGCGTCTGGGGCGATCTCCCGGCGGCGGTGTCATGGCGGTCCACCTCCGAGCAGGTCCGCCATGATCTCGGGATACGCGCAACCGCGCGTTAGGGCGCATCAGCCCGAGGTGCCGTCTGCGGCGAGCACGAACACCGGGATGGTCGGAGCGGCGGCTCGCAGCTGCTCATCGCTGGATTCCGGCGTCAACCCGGCGACATACCCCTTGACCTGCCAGTACCACCTGGCCAGATAGCGCCGCAGCACCTCGGGTTTGGCGGCATCGTCGACCTCGGTGACTCGGAGGTGTTCACTGCGCCAGCGCGGTCCCATCTCGACGACGCCTGCGGCTCGGATGTTGCGCGCCCATTGGGTGTTGCCACGAGGTGAGACGAGATAGTCCACGCCATCGACGGTCAGCAGGTTGATCACCACACCGCGCTGTTTCCCGCTTTTGCGGCCCCGCACACGCAGTGCTCGGGTTCCGGCGATGCTGATCCCCAACTCCGCGAGCCAACGGATTGTCGCGTTCGCGGCCCGCGCGGCCCGGTTCGGTTGTTCGTATCGCGTCGGCATCATGCATCCTCTCAAGTGGTCTTTTCTATGGAGAGCGATGAGAGCAGTGCTCTCCATAGAAGCCACACTCTCACAGCGCTCACCAAAAAGCAAGAGCGGTGATCTCGTTTGTGTCAGACTGGCCACGTGGGCAAACGCCAGGAATCGCGGGAGCAAATCGAGGCGCGAATCGTCGAGCTGGGTCGCCGGCACCTGGTGGATCGCGGCGCAGCCGGGTTGTCGCTGCGTGCGATCGCGCGCGATTTGGGCATGGTGTCCTCGGCCGTATACCGGTACGTGTCCAGCCGCGACGAGCTGCTGACCTTGCTACTTGTTGACGCCTATTCCGACCTAGCCGACGCGGTTGACGGGGCCCGCGACACCGCCGACGACCTGTGGAGTGACGACGTCATCACAATCGGGCGCGCGGCACGGCGATGGGCCGTGGCGCATCCCGCTCAGTGGGCCCTGCTGTACGGCAGCCCGGTCCCCGGATATCACGCACCCTCGGAGCGGACCGTCGGAGCCGGCACCCGCGTGGTGGGGGCTATCTTCGACGCCATCGCCGCCGGGATCGCCACCGGAGACATCAGATTGACCGATACTGTTGCCCCGCAACCGATGTCGTCAGAC
>DASXMA010000201.1:0-7294 GCA_036495965.1 Mycobacterium sp. | reverse complement strand
CGGATGACCGACGGGCAGGGTCGCACGGTGGACTTCAAGAACACCGTGCTGATCTTCACGTCCAACCTCGGCACCGCCGACATCTCGAAGCCGGTCGGCTTAGGCTTCTCCCAGGGCGGTGGTGAGAACGACTACGAGCGGATGAAGCAGAAGGTCAACGACGAGCTCAAGAAGCACTTCCGGCCGGAGTTCCTCAACCGCATCGACGAAGTCATTGTCTTCCACCAGCTGACTCGCGACGAGATCGTCCGGATGGTCGACCTGATGGTGGGCCGGGTCGAGGGCCAGCTCAAGAGCAAGGACATGGCGATGGAGCTGTCCGACAAGGCCAAGGCGCTGCTGGCCAAGCACGGGTTCGACCCCGTGCTGGGCGCGCGGCCGTTGCGGCGCACCATCCAGCGGGAGCTCGAGGACGCGCTGAGCGAGAAGATTCTGTTCGAGGAGGTCGGTCCCGGCCAGCTCGTCACCGTCGACGTCGACAACTGGGATGGTGAGGGTTCCGGCGAAGGTGCGGTGTTGACCTTCACCGGCACCCCCAAGTCGGCCGAACCCGACCTGCCTAAGGCCGAGCCGGCCGCAACCGGCGGAAGCCACGCGGCCAAGTAACCGCGCACGCAGAAAGGTCGGCCCGTGGTGGTCGTCACCACAACATCAACGCCACGTGGCGCGCCTACGCCTGGCACGGCAACTAGGCGACGAGAACGAGGTCAGGTATAACGAGCGCAGGCTTAACTGGCTGCTCGACCAGGTCCTGAGAACACCACAGTGAACGTCATCAATCCCCAGGCAAGGCTCGCAGACCCTTCCGCCATCGAGACGGACTTCTGCATGCAGCTGACGAGAACTACTACACCGCAACGATTCCCGCCAGCGCTTCCCTAATCGAAGGTTTACGGGACAAGTAAGGGGCTCCGCCGTAAGCCGCGTGGGCGCGCATCGCTCGAAGTTTTCAGCCCGGCTGTAACCCATCTGCCGCGCGGCGACCGCTCGCTATCAGGTGGTGTCTGACATTGGCGAGGTGGTGGCCGCACGCGGACGAGTCCTTGTATGCGTCCTGAAGCGTCAGGGGATCGATACCGGCGCGGTCCAAAAGGACGGTGCGAAGAACCAGGCCAGTGAGTACTTAAGGGCGATGAGCAGCTCGATTGCTATACAGTCGCTCGTACTAGCCGAGGGAAAGGCGGTGGCAGGCGGCATCACAACCAGCTGCGCGGTGGGCCGGACGCCACGGGTGGTTCAGCCCAGCGAAACGACACCTGGACACCGCCAGCGCAGCCACAAAGGAGCAGTGGGTGACCAAAAAGGACAACGACCAGACGTCTGACGAAGTCCCCGCGGAGACCACGTCTGTCTTCCACCCCCACTTCCTCAAAGAACCCGACGCCACCGCCGCCGCGGGCGCCGAAGGCGCAATTTCCGGGATCGAGGGGCTGCCGACCGGGTCGGCGCTGCTTGTGGTCACGCGCGGCCCGAACGCGGGGTCGCGGTTGCCACTGGATCAGCCGGTTACTTCTGCCGGGCGGCATCCCGACAGCGACATCTACCTCGACGACGTCACCGTCAGCCGCCGCCACGCCGAGTTCCGGTTACAGAACGACCAATGCCAGGTCGTCGACGTCGGCAGCCTCAACGGCACCTACGTCAACCAAAAGCCGGTGGATTCGGCGGTGCTGGCCACCGGCGATGAAGTCCAGATCGGCAAGTATCGCCTGGTGTTTTTGACCGGACCCACGACGACCGACAGTGAACCTGCCCGTACTTCCGGGCGCGGCGCGTGACCCTGGTCCCGATCGGAGAAGCTAGACGAGACTTGCCAGAGGGCGGCACAGGAGCACCACCCTTACGCTGGGACTATGCGAGCGGCGTTTCATGAACAACTCGCTGCGCTCACCACGCAGCTCGCCGACATGTGCGGACTCGCCGGCTCGGTCATGGAAGGCGCCACTAGTCGTCGCGGCACTTGAGCTATTTGCTTAACCAGCGGAATGTCCTCTGCCTCAACAGGAATCATCTGTTCCGTTCGATCCGTTTGCGCTTTGCACACAACGCATTGCCGACCCAACGTAACCTTCCGAATTGGCTTGTCAGGGAACAACTTATGGAAGCAATCAAAGCAAATCTTCTCAGTCATCAGATCGGATCTTTCAGTCAGAGGTCCCGGTACTGGTCGAGGTTCGTGATCCCGGCCGGCGGTGATGACGCCGGTTCGGTGTAGCGGATGCGCAGATCGCGACGCGAGTCGATCGTGGTTCCCAATACCTTCTCCCGGTTGCGCAGTTCGGTGGCCAGCCCTACCGTGCCGCCGTCGATGAACGCCGCGGCGATCTCGATGGTGTCCCTCGCGAACTCCCAGTCGTCGCACGCCACAGCTTGGCGTGCAGATCGACCTCGTCCGCTTCCATCTGTGCCCGCGAGCGTTCGCGCTCCGCTGGCGGCTTGCGACCGGGTTGGGCGTCGTAGTCGGCCATGGTGATCGACAAATGTACGCCGCCCGGCGCGATGAGCTCCGCTGATCAGTTCATGAGCGCCGAGGCGTGCGCGCGCTGCAACTTTCCTGATGGTGTCTTCGGGATCATCCCCGGCTCGAGCACGACCACATTGCGGGGCCGGACATTGACCTCGGCGACGACCTCGTGCGCCACCTGTTGCTCAATGCGGCGCACCTCATTTTGATCCCCGTACGCCTTGGACTCGACGCCGACGGCGAACGTCTCGCGGGACACCCCGGCATCCAGACGCACCGCCACAGCGCAGCCCGGCCGGACCCCGGGCACGCGGGCGGCGGCGCGTTCGATGTCGGTCGGATAGATTTTGCGGCCGGCCATGATGATGACGTCTTTGACCCGCCCGCAGACCACGATGTTGCCGGTTTCGGTGAGATAGCCGAGGTCCCCTGTGTCATACCAGCCCTGCTCATCTTGTGGCGCGACGAAACCGGCCAAGGTGGTGTAGCCCTCGGTCACCGGCTCGCCGCGCACCTGGATGATGCCGACGCCGCGGTCCGGCAGCACGCTGCCGTCTTCGTCGACGATGCGCGCCTGCAGGCCTTGCAGCGGTCGGCCGAGACAGACCAGCCGCCGGGTGTGGCCCCTGGTCGCCGGGATAGCTCGGTGCAGTACGGCCAGCAGGTCGGCGTCGACTTCGTCGACGACCATGCCGGCGCCGCACTCGGTGAACGACACCGCTACCGTCGTCTCGGCCATGCCGTAGGCCGGCAGGATCGCCTCAGGCTTCAGCCCGAACGGCGCGCCAGCGTCGCAGAGGTCTTCGACGTCGGCGGGGTCGACCTGCTCGGCGCCCGAAAGCGCCCACCGCAGCGATGAGAGGTCGAACTGGCCGGGCGTCGCCTGCCTGCGCAACCGCTTGGCGAACAGGTTGTAGGCGAAGTTGGGCGCGGCGGTCATGGTGCCCTTGTACTTGTCGATCAGCTTGGCCCACAACAGCGTGTCGCGAAGGAAGTCCATCGGTGTGACCTTGACGAGTTCCGCGCCGAAGTACATCGGCACGGTCAAAAAGCCCGTCATGCCCATGTCGTGAAAACAGGGCAGCCAGCTCACGATCACGTCGGAATCCATGTCGAAGTCCGCACCGATGAACATCGCTTCGGCATTGGCGACGACGTTCGCATGGGTGATTCGAACGGCCTTGGGAGAGCCTGTCGAGCCGGACGTCAACTGCATCAACGCCAGATCGTCGTCGAAGGTGTCGACAGGGTCGATGGGGCGGTTGTCGAGTAGCTGCTCGACGGTCAGCACCCGCATACCCAGCTCGCAGAGCAGCGGCGCTGCGGGCGTGAACGGGTCGGAGATGACGACCGCCGTGGCGTTGATCATGTCGATGACGGCCGTGGTCTCTTCGGCCCAGCGCTGCAAGTCGGTGCGGGGCGTGGGCTGATGCAGCATGGTCAGACTGGCGCCGCGGATCCAGATGCCCTGCGCGGTCGGTGCGATCTCGACCGGGGCACCGGCCAGCACCGCGACGGCGTCCCTATGCCCGACGCCTGCCGCGGCCAGGCCGCCCGCAACCTGGCGTGCTCGCAGGTGTACTTCCGCCCAGGTATGCCGGACAGGCGCGTCCGGCTCCCCGGTGGTCATGCCCGTGGTGGCCGTGAGGGCGTTGCAGTACATCTTTTCGGTGAATCTGCTCACGACAACCTCCCTGGTTTCCGGACCCGCGGCTGCGGCGCCGTTGCACGCAGCGCAAAGGCCCAGAAGGTAATGTTCTGCCTGCCAGAAGGTGCTTTACAGGAGGCGCGCACACACAATTGGGGAGCGGTTCTATTGCGAATCGGTGTTGAGCCCGGAACTTTGCCGGACGTCGCCCACGCGCCTGCTCGGGTGATGTCTGCGCGGTACAACTGTCGCCCACCACTTCGTCGGGTGGGCGACAACAGATAGAAGGTCGGACCGCTACTGCACACCGCGAGTGATCTTAAACTCCTCTTAGGATTAGTGCCAAAATTCTCAAATCTTTGAGGTCTGGGTCACACCCCGGTCGTCGGCGCGGGCTCCACCCGGGCGCCCTGGGCCGGCCCACGGCGCTGAAGGAGGCCCGCCATTGCACTGCCCGCTTTGGTTCTTGTGCACGGGGCGGACTCGCCGCCGATTCGTGGGACTGACCGTCGCGGAGATCCACCGGTTGGCACCCGGAGTTAACCGTGCTTGCCCTCGACATGCCGGGACGGCGAAACAAGCCCGGAGACCTGAGGGAGATGACCATCGCCGACTATGTCGACTCGCTCGTCGGCGACATGGACCACCTCCTGGATGTTGTCGACCGCGACGGCTCGACCGACCTGGTGTTCCGCAGCGGAGCCACGGAGGCGATCCAACCGGGCAGCTGGATAGTGAACTGCACCGGATACGTCATACAACACGATTACCCTTACGAACCCTACGTTTCCGGCAGTGGGGCGGTGGTCTCGATCCAGCTGCGGTCTGCCACACTCCATCTGCCGTCATTCATGGCTTATTTCCTTACGCACCTGCTGTTCTTGGGCAAGCTAAGGGACCTCCCGCTGTATGAACTCGATGGGCAGGATCTGCGGCGCCGGCGCAAGTCAGGTGCGGCATTCCCGTATGCGCTCTTAGCGCTCGCCCAGCACAACCTCAGTCTCATCTCCGACAGTGTCCCGACCAGGGTGCTGCTCGACTGCGGACTCGACTTCGATCGCTGGTACCCGCTGCCGCGGCGAATCGTAGGCACGGCACAGTTCATGCTCACCCACCGCCGCGGACGCGAACACCTGCGCCACACCCTCGACACCGTGCGCGAACGGTTCGACGTTCGGTGCGGCCCGCTGATACACGCATCTGACGGGTAGGTCGCATCGTCACGTTGAGCGGCTGGCGGCTGGTTGGGCGGCGAACCAGTCCAGCAGATCGGCCATCGCGTCGGGTTGTTCGTCGAGGATCCAGTGCTAGACACCCTTTAGGACCTCAAAGCGGTACTCGCCGAGAATGTAGTCTCCGCAGGCTCGCGCACCTTTCTCGAGCAAGGCTATGTCGCCGTCACTCCAGATGAACATCGTCGGCACGGTGACCTTCTTGCGGACGTCGCGTACGTCACTCAGCGGTATCGCTCGGTACCAGTTGAGTGCGGCCGTCAGCGCACCGGACTCGGCCATCGCCTGTGCCTCGGCTTCAGCCAACGCTGGTGCACGCTGCGCTCTCGACTCCGCCAATCCAGACAACGTGAAGGTCCCACACCCGCGCTTCAAGTACCACTCCGGTATTCGGGGCAGTTGGAAAAAGTAGATATGCCCGCGATGGTGATCCGCGACGATCCGACTCCACCGGCCGCGGCAGGTGCTTCGCTGCTAGTCGCCCGACTCGTACTTGAACGAGATCCCGAGCCGCACCCGGAAACCGGACACCTGCCCGTTCTCGATCACGACGTCCTGCCGCACCACCTCGGCCACGCGCAGGTCACGAACGGTGTTGGCCGCGGTCTGGACGGCACTTCGAGCCGCCGCCTCCCACGACTCGTCGCTGACACCGATCACCTCGGTCACCCGGTACACACTCTCCGGCATGGCTGCCTCCTCTGTTCCGCCGTCTCGGCACTGCCCGGCGTGCGCAAAGGACGCCCGAGCCTTGCACACCTGGAGCCGCTCGCCGCTAGACCGAAGTTACCGCGGCTGGGGGCGTGACACCGGCATAAACAGTGGATCCGCTCGAGTCTCGATCTATATAGATGACACCGATACCTACCGCGAAACCGTCCGGGCCGCCGCGCGCACCGCCAAAGGCCCGTGTCGACGCCACCCGCAGCGCCGTCGTATGGCTCGCCCTTGCCACGGGATGATCGCAATCACTGGGGTGGTGACCACAACGACCGCCTGTCTGGGCGAAACTCTGCCGGGCTGCGCTTCGTCAGTGCACCATCTAAACGATCATTCCCGAGATGGCGGCTACATAAGTTGGGGGGCACCAGTAAGGAGCGCGTTCGGTACTTCGGTGTAAAACTCGACAGTCGAGTACTCGATTGTCGAGTTTTACACCTCGCCTTCTTGGTGATCCCTGTACCGGGCCGCCAGCGCGAATATCTTCAACCAGCAGCAAGCAGCCATAGTCGCGATCGATCAGGCGTGTCGGCGACTGCGGTTGCCGAGCATCCGGGCTGTGCTCGACGAAGTCACTGCCGCCGCTAATCGGGAACAGCTGTCTTACCAGGGATTGGTCGTCGGGCGTGTTTGACGTTAGGGGTGTTGTATGAACTCGAGCGAAGGTCGCTGAACAGGGTCGCTTTCAATCGCTCACAGTCGTCGACCTGTTTCAGATTCCGGTGTATCCGCGGAAGTGCCCGGATGCCGGATCGTCTCGCTTCTGAGCTGGCGGTTGTTCATGCGTGCGCGCGCCGACTTGTGGTGTTCAATCTGACGGATCAGCTCGCGCTTCGCTTCGCCGAGTGCGCGGGTCAGGTCCGGGTCGTCGGCGGCCGCCACAAGCGGCGGAAGGCCAGGCAAGGTCGTACGTAACGTGACGCGTTGCTCAATGCCGCCGCGATCCTGTAGCGAGACTTCCACGTCCACATCGGTGGGATGCCACCTTCCCAGATGCGGCCCGAGTCCCGACAACGTCTCTATTACGTGCGGGTGCTCCCGCTCTTTGAAACCTGCACCAATATGAAACACCCTCTCGTTGAGAGCGTTTCGTCGCGCATTGTCATTTCTACTCATCCTGGCCTCATCTCCGGACTTTCACTTCGGCGGTCGACCCCTACGGCGAATGTCCGTTGGAGTTCAGAACACTCCGGCACCTACACGAAGCGGTTCGCTGGTTGCCGAACCGCT
>DASXMA010000200.1:0-17202 GCA_036495965.1 Mycobacterium sp. | reverse complement strand
GCGATCGAGGACATGGCCGCCGATGGTGCGTTCACCCCGATCGTGCGCAGGGTGTCCTGCCTACGCGGTGTGAGCACTTTGACCGGATTCGCGTTGGCGGTGGAGATTGGCGACTGGAATCGTTTCACCGGCAACACGATTGGTTCGTTCGTGGGGTTGGTGCCCTCGGAATACTCATCGGGTTCCTCGCGGGTGCAGGGGACGATCACCAAGACCGGGAACACTCATGGCCGCCGGCTGCTGGTCGAGGCAGCCTGGCATCACCGCCCCCGGTATCACGTGGGTGCGGTGATGCGCGCGCGATGGAATCAGGCTTCCGCAGCTGCCCGCGCCCGCGGCGACGAAGGCAACCGCCGCCTGCACCGCAGGTGGGTGGGTTTCCTCGAACGCCGCAAGCGGCCGACAGTGGCTAACGTTGCGATCGCCCGCGAGCTTGCCGGCTGGTGCTGGTCTCTGGCAGTCATGGACGACTGATCGACATCTGACCTGCTTCCTTTCTCGAGTCCCTTGGTGGCAGCGCGTGGATCGACCTGCGACTCAACTATGAGCAGACCCCCGGCGGTCGACGCTCGACCCTAGACAAGCGGATGCGATCCAGCCGAAACCCCGTCCTGCGGTAGCCAACCCGCGTATATCAGTCTGACCGCGCGTCGCCAACCGACACGCTCACCAACACAGACTCGCCAAGGAAGCAAAGAGGCGCCGTCGCGGTAGCTCCCCGGCGGCGCCTCGCCTTGCCATCTTGACAAACTTCTCTACATATCAGTTGAGTCGAGGCTCGGCGGTGAGCACCGCGAAGAAGTCGCAGTGAACCATCGGGCGCCGCCTTCCTCTGTCATCGTCCGCACGACGGCTAGACGAGCAGGCGCCAACAGCGGTCGAACCGTTCGATCCAGGGCTCGGGCGAGGCCAGTCGACGGTAGTGGGTCAATCCGCGATGCGCCTTGACCGACATGGTGCAGCCGGCCGGGAGTTGCTCGCGCCATGCCGCGAACGTCGAATCCCTGGGCCAACGGTAGAAGCTGGCGTTCAGCTCGACGGTATCGAACATTTCGACGTAGCGGGCCAGCCGCTTGGCGGTCGCCAGCCCTGGCGGGTAGAGCACGCCGATCCAGTGCTGATAAGACCAGCCCGACGTGCCGATCCGCATCGTCACTGGCCACTCAACCGGTCACCTGCCGACGCAGATCGTCGTCCAGGGCGACCCGCACCAGGGCGGCGGCCAGCCGCGCGTTGGCACGTGGAGCCAGCGAAGCCAGCTTGGATGCGTCGACCGGCAAACCCAGTTGCTTTGCCCCGGCGGTCGCGCGGTCGTCGAAGTACGGGCGCACCCAGCTCCAGACGTCTTGAACCTCGCGTAGGTAGATGTCGGCGCCGGTTTCGCCGATTCCCTTGAACTTCTTGAGCATCCGTTTCGCCTCGCCGATGTCTTGTTGACTGCGACCGGCGATTTCGCGGAGATCTCCGGAGTACTCGTCGCGGACCTGCTCAGCCATGTCGGTGAGGCGGGTGGCCGAGCTTTCGTCGTAGCGCACATAGTGAGCGCGACCGAACGCACTGATCATGGTGCGTCTGTCGGAGGCCAGTACGGCTTTCGGTGTCCGCAGGCCCGCTTTGAATAGCTCACGGGCCGCACGCATGGCGGTGGTGGCATCGATCGGCTTGCTGGCCAGCATGCACAGCACCAGCAACTGGAACAAAGGCATGGGTTTGTCGTTGATCCGGATGCCCGCCTCAGATGCATAGGTCGTGCCGGCATCCTTGAGCAGTCGTTGCACCAGTTGCTCGCGCTTGTTCATAGCGCACCGCGTACCCGCACCGGTTCTTGGCAAACCGGCCACTTGTTATAGCCCGCCTACTTGGGAGGCAGGCTGCGCGCGTAGCCGACTCCCCGTGTCACCCAACCTTCAAGCTGGCGTTTGCTTTTCACACCTTCGGCGGCGACACACAACCAGCCGCGAGCTTCGCGACCCGCCATCACCATCGGGCTCACATGGGCGCGTGCCAGCAGCTTCTCGGTATCCTCCGGTGCCACGCGCACCATCAGTCCGCCCTTGCCGCTGGCAGCCACAGACATGTTGCCGTTGATCAGGAAGGCGAGACCGCCGAACATGCGTTTTTCCTCAGCGCCCCGCTCGGAACCGAGCAGTTCGCGGATCCGATCGGCCAGGTCTTCGTCGTAGGCCATGGGCCGACCTTAACGCCGACGACCGACAAGCGCGGCGACCTCAGTCCAGATCCACTCGAATGGTCAGCAAATCGGTGCCCATGGTCCGCACTCCCGTGCTATTGAGCCGGGGCAGGCTCCGTAGACGTTGCCTCGCGTCGTCGTTGGGCAGCAGATGCGCGGTTCCATTCCGCCACTGGCCGCCGATGCGCATCCGAACGGCCGGGTTGGCCTTGATGTTGTACACGTAGTCGGAGTGGTCGCCGTGTTCAGAGACCATCCAGAACTGGTTGCCGATTACCTTTCCACCCACCGCTGTGCGCCGTGCTTGTCCGGACTTGCGGCCAGTGGTTTCCAGCATGGTCACCGGCAATTGCCGGCCAATCGGATTGACCACTAGCCGTTGAACGCGATGAACTAACTGCCGTTTGAGACTCACGGCTCCATTCAACGCCGACGGTCACGCCCGTGTCACGGGCGTGACGCCGGCTATTGGTCAAGCAGCGGCCGTCGCGGTTTCAGGCGCCGGTTCCAGCGCCTGCGTGACGATCTCGGCGACGTCCGTCATGGGTTTGACGGTCAGCGCGCCGAGCACCTCAGCGGGCACGTCGTCCAAATCCGGCTCGTTGCGCGACGGAATGAAAACCGTCGACAAACCGGCACGTTGGGCGGCCAGCAGCTTCTGCTTCACGCCGCCGATCGGCAGCACCCGGCCGTTCAGCGTGACCTCGCCGGTCATGCCGACATCCGAGCGGACCTGGCGTCCGGTGGCCATCGACACCAGCGCGGTCACCATCGTGACACCGGCCGACGGGCCGTCCTTGGGCACCGCGCCCGCGGGCACGTGCACGTGGATGCGCCGGTCCAGCGCCTTGGGATCGACGCCCAGCGCTTGCGCGTGCGAGCGGACGTAGGACAGGGCGATCTGCGCCGACTCCTTCATCACGTCACCCAGCTGACCGGTCAGCTGTAAGGACCCATCGCCTGGCCCATCCGATCCAGCGCCCCCCGCCTCGATGTAGAGCACATCGCCACCCAGGCCGGTGACGGCAAGGCCGGTGGCCACGCCGGGCACCGCGGTGCGTTCGGCCGACTCCGCCGTGAACCGCGGCCGGCCAAGGTAACCAACCAGATCGGGCTCATCGATGGTCTTTGGACCTGGGTCCTCGGCGAGCTTCGTCGTCACCTTGCGCAGCGCCTTGGCCAACAGCCGTTCGAACTGGCGCACCCCCGGCTCGCGGGTATAGTCCGCGGCGATCTTGCGCAACGCAGCGTCGGTGACGGTGACCTCGTCGTCGTTCAGCGCCGCCCGCTCCCGCTGCCGGGGCAGCAGGTAGTCGCGGGCGATGGCGACCTTGTCGTCTTCGGTATAGCCGTCGATCTGCACCAGCTCCATACGGTCCAACAGCGCCGACGGGATGTTCTCAATCACGTTGGCAGTGGCCAGGAACACCACATCAGACAGGTCCAGATCCAGATCCAGATAGTGGTCGCGGAACGTGTGGTTTTGCGCCGGGTCGAGCACCTCGAGCAGCGCCGCACTCGGGTCCCCGCGGTAGTCGGAACCGACTTTGTCGATTTCGTCCAGCAGCACAACGGGATTCATCGATCCAGCTTCGCCGATTGCACGGACGATCCGGCCCGGCAGCGCGCCCACGTAGGTGCGGCGGTGTCCGCGGATCTCGGCCTCGTCGCGCACACCGCCCAAGGCGACGCGCACGAACTTGCGGCCCAGCGCTCTGGCCACGCTCTCGCCCAGTGATGTCTTGCCGACGCCGGGAGGACCGGCGAGCACCATCACCGCGCCCGAGCCGCGGCCCCCGACGACCTGCAGCCCACGCTGCGCGCGCCGGGTACGCACGGCCAGATATTCAACGATGCGGTCCTTGACGTCGTCCAACCCATGGTGGTCGGCGTCCAGGACTTCCCGCGCGACCGTCAGATCCGTTGAATCCTCGGTCTTGACGGTCCATGGCAGGTCGAGCACGGTGTCCAGCCAGGTACGAATCCAGCCGCTTTCCGGGCTTTGGTCGCTGGCGCGTTCCAGCTTGCCGACCTCACGCAGCGCGGCCTCACGCACCTTCTCGGGCAGGTCGGCGGCCTCGACACGGGCCCGGTAGTCGTCGGACCCGTCGGGCTCGCCCTCGCCCAGTTCCTTGCGGATCGCGGCCAGCTGTTGGCGCAGCAGGAACTCCTTCTGCGTCTTTTCCATGCCCTCCCGCACGTCCTCCGCGATCTTGTCGTTGACCTCGACCTCGGCCAGCTGGTCACTGGTCCAATCGATCAGCACGCGCAGCCGTTCAGCGACATCCACCGTCTCGAGCAGCTGCCGCTTCTGCATATCGGTCAGGTAGGAGGCATAACCGGACGTGTCCGCCAGCGCCGACGGATCGGTCAGGCTATTGACGTAGTCGATGATCTGCCAGGCCTCGCGGCGTTGCAGCATGGCCAGCAGCAGCTTTTTGTACTCCGCCGTCAGCGCCTTGATTTCCTCGGTCGTCTCCGTGTCGGGGACCTCGGTCACCTCAACCCAAAGCGCCGCACCGGGCCCGGATGCTCCCGCCCCGATCTGCGCCCTCCGCTCACCGCGCACCACAGCGGCAGTGCCGCCGCCGGCAATGCGGCCAACCTGCAGAATCTTGGCGATCACACCGTGCGATGGGTAGCGGTCCTCGAGCCGCGGAGCGATGAGCAGCTCCCCGGTATCACTGGCTCGCGCCGCGTCGATAGCAGCTTGGGCGGCGTCGTCCAACGCGATCGGCACGACCATTCCGGGCAACACGATGGTGTCGGTGACAAACAGCACCGGCACCGATTTGGGTTGAGACACTGGTCCTCCAAAGGTTTAGTCTGATGCGCTCAACCTTTGTCGGACTTGGTTTGTTCCCGGCGGGGTCAGGCGTCCTGCGCCTCAAACGGCGGCGGCGGCGCGCTGGCGAGCCCGGAAGGCCTGCACCTTGGCCTTGTTGCCGCAGGTGCCCATCCCGCACCAATGCCGGTTCTTTGCTCGCGACGAGTCAAGGTAGAGACGCGTGCACCCCGGGTGTGCACAACCTTTGACGTTCTCGATGTCACCTCCGGCGAGGAGGTCAAGCAGATCTGCGGCCAGGCTGGCGAGCAGCTGCGACGCGCTGCCCTCGCGGTGAGAAGCTCCGGTTCGCAGCAATCGAGGCGTGAGCTGGGGTTGTGACGCCCACTCGTTGATCAGGTCCACGTCGGCGGCTTGGGGCCGGCGCTGCTCGAGTCCGGCGATAACGGTGCGGTAGATGGCCTCGCGCAGTTCGATCGCGGCCACGAGATCGTCGTCGTTTATATCGATTGCGTCGTCCAGCAGTCCTGCCTGAACCGCCCAGTCCGACAGCAGCCGAGGGTCAGTCAACAGTTCCTCGCGCGCCGAACGGCGGTATTTCATGGTGCCCGCGAAGTCAAGGCACCGCCGACCACTCACGTAGACGAATTTCATGTAACCACCTTGACAGGTTTCACAGTCGGGTGCAACATGTAACTATCTAAACCGGTTACTCGCCTAACCTGAACGAGGAGAGCATCTCGACCGTCCAAGCGAGTAACCAGCCGTCTTATTTAGTGGCAAAAGTGGAAGGAGCCTCAACATGATCACGAAAATGCTTGCCGGCGCCGCTATCCTCGGCTCCCTGGTTGCGGGAGCAGCACCGGCTAGCGCCGACCCGGCAACGTACAGTAACGACCCGAACCCGTTCGGCAGCCTCACCTGCAACTGCCAAGAGACAACTCCACCCGCTGGCCCCGCGCTGACGGGAGAGCTGAACCGGGGAATTTGGAAAGGCCTGTCTGGCTAGATCCATGCTGCGAAGCCAAGGCTGTCGTTAGCCAATCGTCCGACAGCTCAAGGCGACCGTGAAGCCAGCTTCACACTGGGCGTCGACGGTGAAGCTGGCTTCACGCCAGCGGTTCGACGGGGCCCAATCGTCGCAGTTGCGTCACATGCGTGGGCGAAAGCTCCTCCAGGCAGGTCACGCCCAACAACTGCATGGTCCGGATCAGCCCGGTCTGCAGCATTTCGATCGCGCGGTTGACACCCGCCTCGCCGCCGGCCATCAGCCCGTAGAGGTAGGCACGCCCGACCAGCGCGCACCGCGCTCCGAGAGCAATCGTCGCGACGATGTCCGCGCCCGACATGATGCCAGTGTCCAGCAGGATCTCGGTGTCTTTGCCGAGCTCACGCGCGACCGCCGGCAACAGATGGAAGGGCACCGGGGCCCGGTCCAGTTGACGCCCACCATGATTGGACAACACGATGCCGTCGACGCCGCGATCGACCACGGCGCGGGCATCGTCGAGTGTTTGGATCCCTTTGACCACGAGCTTGCCCGGCCATTGAGCCTTGATCCACTCCAAGTCGTCAAAGGTGAGGCTGGGATCGAACATGGTGCTCAGGTACTCGCCTACGGTGCCCGACCAGCGATCCAGCGACGCAAACGCCAGCGGCTCGGTGGTCAATAGATCGAACCACCATTTCAAATGCGGCACTACGTCGAGGACGGTACGCAGCGTCAACGTCGGTGGGATCGTCATCCCGTTGCGGTTGTCGCGCAGCCGGGCGCCGGCGACCGGAACGTCGACGGTGGCCAGCAGGGTGTCGAATCCCGCGTCGGCCGCACGCTGCACCAGTGCCATCGAGCGGTCCCGGTCACGCCACATATACAGCTGAAACCATTTCCGTCCCTGGGGAACAGCGGTCACCAGGTCTTCGATTGCGCAGGTGCCGAGGGTGGACAGTGAGAACGGAATCCCGGCCCTGGCCGCCGCGCGTGCACCGGCGATCTCACCTTCGGTATGCATCAAGCGCGTAAAGCCGGTTGGCGCGATTCCAAACGGCAGGACGACCGGTTGGCCCAGCACATTCCATCCCGCGGTCACGTTGGTGACGTCGCGCAGGATCGTCGGATGAAATTCGATGTCGCGGAAGGCTTGTCGGGCACGCTCAATGGACAGCTCGTCCTCGGCGGCCCCGTCGGCGTAGTCGAACGCCGCCTTGGGGGTGCGTCGTTTGGCAATCTGTCGCAGATCCTGGATGGTCAGCGCGGCGTCGAGGCGGCGCTTGGTCGCGTCGAACTGGGGTCGTTTGAATTGAATCAGCGGCGCCAGGTCACGGACTCGGGGCACTCGTCGCTTGACCGCCATATGTGCCACCGTAGTCATATGGAATCGGCGAGCGACCCCTTCGACCTCAAACGATTCGTGGAGGCTCAGGCCCCGGTTTACCGCAGCGTCGTCGACGAGTTGCGCGGCGGGCGCAAACGTAGTCACTGGATGTGGTTCGTGTTTCCGCAACTCCGCGGACTGGGGAGCAGTCCGATGGCGGCCCGCTACGGCATCGCCTCGCTCGAGGAAGCTCGCGCCTATATGCGGCACGAGGTGCTCGGCCCGCGGTTGCGCGAGTGTGTGCAACTGGTCAGCCAGGTGCAAGGCCGTTCGATCGCGGAGATCTTCGGTTTCCCCGACGACCTCAAGTTACGTTCGTCGATCACGTTGTTCGCCCGCGCGACCGAGGACAACCACGACTTCGTCGCGTTGCTCGACCGGTACTACGACGGCCAACAAGACCAGCTGACCGTGGCACGGCTGACCGATTCCTAGACAGGGCTCAGGATGCGCCAGCCGTTGGGCTCGACGACCACCGTCTCCACGACGTCCTGGGGCGGGGCCGCTGACCCGGCGACGATTTGAGCCCGTGCCGCACCAAGTTCAGACAATGCCAGCTGGAGCGGCTCGCCGTCGATGTTGAGTGCGACCAGCAGTGCGTGGTCGCCACTGCGGGTCTCATAGACGTAGTGCCCGTTGGCCAGCCTCAGCGCGGTGGTCGACGCCGAATGCAGCCATGCGTGGCGACGGCGCAGCCCGACCAGGTACTGGTGCAGCTTCCACAATTCGGTACCGAATGCATCCAATTGCGCTGGGGGAGAGCCGAACTCCGGGCGCACCGCGTCGTCTCCGCCGTATCGCTCTTCCTTGACACCGCGAAAGCCGAACTCGTCGCCGGCATACACGCTCGGCACGCCGCCGACCGTCAACAGGATCACCAGCGCATGAGCCAGATGAGAGGAGTTTTCCAGCCCGCTGGCGATGCGGGTGACGTCGTGATTGCCGATGAATGTCAGCGGGGCAAAGCTGGCCAGAAAGGTGTTGTGCCGCTGCAATGCCCAGTCCAGCTCGAAGAAGTTGGCGTCGTTGAGGCTGCTCCAGATCGCCTTCCACAGCTCGTATTGGGTGGCGGAGTCGAACCTGGCCGCAGCGACCATCGCCGCATAGTCGCCATGGATGAGCTCGCCGACGAACCAGGCATCCGGATACAGCTCGCGGACCTTCGGTAGTGTCGCAGCCCAAAATTTCTCCGGCACAGTGTAAGCCGCATCCAGGCGCCAGCCGTCTGCGCCGCGTCTCAGCCAGTGCGCCATGACGTCCACGGCGTAATCGACGACCTCGGGGTTGTCGTGGTTGAGGGTGATGAGCTCGGAATGGCCTTCGAAGGTGTGGAACCGGCCTGGACGCCCCCGAAACCAGTGTGCCGCTGCCTCGTTGTCCGGCGCCTCGCGGTACCGCGGGAAGTCGACGCCAACGTGATTGAACACGCCGTCGAGCAGGATCCGCAGCCCGCGACGGTGCGCCTCGGCGACTAAGTAGTCGAAGTCGGCGTCGTCACCGAGCCGGGGATCGATACGGTAGTGATCGATGGTGTCGTAACCATGTGTGCGCGAGGCAAAGATCGGACCCAGCGCAATCCCCGAAGCCCCCAATGCGATGGCGTGGTCGAACCAATCGACCAGTCGCCGCAGCCGGTGTTCGTCGGGATCGGGCGGTTCGGTCGCCGGGAACGCACCGACGAAACCCAGGGGATAGATCTGCCACCAGATCGCGTGCCCCACCCAGGATGCGGTCACGTCGTTGCGATCAGCCGACCGAGGCCAGTGTCTGGGAGGCAACGACAGCTTGTGCCACACCGGAAACGATAGCCGCCGCCTTCAAGGCCTCCAGAACGGCCTCTCGGCTGACACCCGCCTCACGCAGCGTGTGCTCGTGGGCGACCATGCAGTGCGAACATCCGTTGATCGACGACACCGCGAAGCACCAGAGCTCGAAATTGGCCTTGTCCACACCCGGATTGCCAATGATGTTCATCCGCAATGCCGGCCGCAGGTCGTCGTACTTGCCTTCGAGGAAGCCGCGGCCTCGGTAGAACACGTTGTTCATGCCCATGATGGACGCGGCTCCCAACGCCGCCTGGTATGCCTCGGCGGAGAGAAAGTCGGCCGCCTCGGCGCCAATCTCGGCCAGCACCGCCGTGTTTCGCGTCGCCGCGGCGCTGGCCAGCAGGGTGCCCCAGAGCTGTTCCTCGTTCAGCACGGTGCTGCGCGTGATCGATCCCAAGTTCAGCTTGAGGTCCTTGGCGTACTCGGGCAGCGCATCCTTCAGATTCTCGACAGTCATCTCGACCTCCTTGATTGATTAGGCCTTGAATTAAGCAGACGCCTTGAGCTGTTCGCCGGCGTCGATGGTCGGGTCGCCCTTGCGCCAGTTGCACGCACACAGCTCGTCGGACTGCAGCGCATCCAGGACCCGCAGCACCTCATCGACGTTGCGCCCCACGGACCCGGCGGTGGCCGAGACGAATTGGATCTCGTTGTTGGGATCGACGATGAAGGTCACGCGGTCCGCGACGCCCTCGTCGTTGAGCACTCCACTGGCCAGCGCAAGTTCCCGCTTGATGTCCGAAAGCATCGCGAAGGGCAGCTTCTTGAGGTCCTCATGCTGTGCACGCCACTGGAAGTGCACGAATTCGCTGTCGATCGAGACACCGAGGACTTGGGTGTCGCGGTCCTCGAACTCGTCGTTGAGCTTGCCGAACGCTGCGATCTCGGTCGGGCACACGAAGGTGAAGTCCTTGGGCCAGAAGAACACCACGCGCCATTTGCCCTCGTGGTCGTCGCTGGTGATGGTGGTGAAGTAGTCACCGGGCTGCTGGGCGTCGACCTTCGACAGGTCGCCACCGATCAGCGCGGTCAGCTGGTAGGCGGGGAATTGATCGCCGATCGTCAGCAGTGACATGGTGCTCCTTTTCTGGATCTAGTCAAGATTAGCCGTATGCAACCATCCTGCCGAGAGCCAGGTCAGAAGTAAACGTGATATATCGCACTATACTTATGGGCATGACCGATAAGATCTATCAGCCCACCGTTGCCGGGCTTCGCGCGTTCGTTGCGGTGGCCGAAAAGCAGCACTTCAGCAGCGCCGCAACGACTCTCGGCGTTAGTCAATCGACGTTGTCGCAGGCGCTGGCGGCGTTGGAGACCGGCCTCGGCACCCAGCTGATCGAGAGGTCGACACGGCGTGTCTTCTTGACGACGGAAGGCAGGCAACTTTTGCCGCGTGCCCTGGCGGTGGTCGAGGCCGTCGACGCGTTCACCGCCGCCGCCGCGGGGGCAACCGATCCGCTGCAGGCCGGCATGCGCCTGGGCCTGATCCCCACCGTGGCGCCGTACGTGCTGCCGACGGTGCTAGCCGGGCTGGCTGAGCAATTGCCCTCGCTGACCTTACGGGTGATCGAGGACCAAACCGAACGACTGCTGGCGCTGCTGCGCGAGGGGGCATTGGATGCGGCGCTGATCGCATTGCCCGCCTCTGAGCTGCCGGCCGTCGGGGTGACCGCGATCCCGATCTATGAGGAAGATTTCGTGCTCGCGCTACCACCCGGGCATCCGCTGTCAGGCAAACATCGGGTGCCAACGACGGCGCTCGCTGAGCTACCGCTGCTGTTGTTGGATGAGGGCCACTGCCTGCGCGACCAGGCGCTCGACGTCTGCCATACAGCAGGTGTGCGGGCCGAGTTGGCCAACACGCGCGCGGCATCGCTGGCAACCGCGGTGCAATGCGTGAGCGGCGGACTGGGGGTAACGCTGATTCCGCAGAGCGCGGTGCCGGTCGAGGCCGCCAGAAGCCGGCTCGGGCTCGCGCAGTTTGCCGCACCCCGCCCGGGACGACGAATCGGTCTGGTGTTTCGCTCCTCGAGCGGCAGAGATCAGTCCTACCGGCAGCTGGCCGCGACGATCGGCGAGTTGATCAGCGGCGAACATCAGGTACGTCCGGTCGAATAGCCGCTCGCCGACTGTAAGTTCAGCCCATGGAGAAGGTAATCGCGGTACTCATGCGCGCCGACGTCGACGACGATTGGTGCGCCCGTCAACGAGGCCCGGTCGCTGATGCGCTGTTGGGGCTAGGCGTGCCCGGGCTGTCTGTCAACGTCCGTGACAGCGCGGTGCGCCACTCACTGATGACGTTGACGACGCTGGACCCGCCGGCCGCCGCGGTGGTCAGCCTGTGGACGCAGCAGTGCTACGGAGACCTGATGGCGGAAGCGCTCGACCTGCTCGCCAAGGAATGTGAGCTGTTGGGCGCGTACTTGGTGACGGAGTCCGTCCCGCTGGCCGCACCAGCCGTCCAGTCCGGTACTCGCACACCAGGTTTAGCCAACATTGCGCTGCTACGCCGACCCGCCGCCCTTGATCGGGAGACCTGGCTGACCCGTTGGCAGCGTGACCACACCTCGGTGGCGATCGAAACACAGTCGACATTCGGCTACACCCAGAACTGGGTGGTACGAACCCTCACCGCAGCAGCACCGGGAATCGCGGGCATCGTTGAAGAGTTGTTCCCCGCGGAGGCAATCACCGATCTGAAGGCGTTCTTCGGTGCCACTGACGACGCCGACCTGCAGAACCGCCTGAGCCGGATGGTCGCCAGCACAACTGCATTTGGTGCCAACGAGAACATCGACACCGTGCCAACCAGCCGGTACGTGTTCAAAACGCCTTATAGAAGTGAGGACAGCAGATGACAACACTCGACGACGCGGTAGCGCTGGCGGCAGCAGAGAGCGGTCTGGCGGTGATATCCACTGTTCGCGCCGACGGCACCGTGCAGGCTTCGTTGGTCAACGTGGGCCTGTTGCCGCATCCGGCCACCGGCCAACCGTCACTTGGCTTTACTACGTACGGCAAAGTCAAACTCGCCAACCTACGGGCGCGTCCGCAACTGGCCGTCACGTTTCGCAACGGCTGGCAGTGGGCCACGGTCGAGGGCCGCGCGGAGTTGGCCGGCCCGGACGATGCGCAGTCGTGGCTGGCAGACGCCGACCAGTTGCGGCTGCTGCTTCGCGAGGTCTTCACGTCGGCTGGGGGCACGCACGACAACTGGGATGAGTACGACCGCGTGATGGCCGACGAGCGGCGTGCGGTGGTACTGATTGCGCCGTCCCGCGTCTACAGCAACGGCTGAATCGACCCAACCGTTAGGCTGCAGCCGTGACGCTGCAGATCGACGACGAAAAACGGGTGCGCACCCTTACGCTGAACCGGCCCGAAGCGCTGAATGCCTTCAACGAAGCCCTTTATGACGCCACAGCCGAGGCGCTATTGGCCGCCGCCGACGATCCCGAGGTCGCCGTCGTGTTATTGACCGGTGCCGGGCGCGGATTCAGCGCCGGTACCGATCTCGCCGAAATGCAGGCACGGATCACCGACCCCGATTTCACCCCGGGAAAGCACGGCTTCGTCGGATTGATTGATTCGCTCAGCGCATTTCCGAAGCCACTGATCTGCGCGGTGAACGGAGTTGGAGTGGGGATCGGCGCCACGATTCTGGGCTATGCCGATCTGGCATTCATGTCCTCGACTGCGCGCCTGAAGTGCCCGTTCACCAGCCTGGGCGTCGCACCCGAAGCGGCTTCGTCATATCTGTTGCCGCAGCTGGTGGGCCGGCAAAACGCCGCCTGGTTATTGATGTCCTCGGAATGGATCGACGCCGATGAGGCGTTGCGGATGGGCCTAGTCTGGCGGGTCTGCGATCCGGACGAACTGCTACCCGAAGCCCGTCGGCACGCCGAAATCCTTGCCGCGCGGCCCATCTCGAGCCTGATGGCCGTCAAGCACACGATGGTCGAACCCATCCGCCCTGAGATCGCGGCAGCCAGCGCGCGGGAAAACGCCCATTTCGCTGAACTGATGGGCGCGCAGGCCAACGCGGCGGCGTTGGCGGATTTCAACAAGGGCCGTTGAGCCGATGGCGGGTGGCTAGTGCGACGGGGCGGGGTCGAGGTTGGCCTCGAATTTGGCTGAAGCGGCGATGATCGCCCGCAGCGTGCGGCGGCAGCGCCCGCAGTCCGCACCGGCCCCACATGCCGCGGCTACCTCTTTGGACGTGCACGCGCCACGCGCGACGGCATCGCTTACGGTCTGATTCGTGGCCCCTACACACAGGCACACGTACATCTGCACACCCCCAGCACGCTGGCTTAAGTCCCGACAGGCCGCATATTAGTGCAGCCTAACATAAGTAGGTGTACCTAACCTAAGTCCGCAGGTTATCGGCGCGGCGACACGCACTGAGCCCAGCCAAACCTTGCTGGAAGATTCGAAAAAGGCATGGCAAAGTGCTGCTACAGCCCAGCATGGTGCGCTCCAGCCCAGCCCACCAGTTGCGGACCGACATGAGCCTTCACACCGTAGGAGTGATCATGCAAGGTGATCCGGATGTTTTGCGCCTGCTCAACGAGCAACTGACCAGCGAGCTCACCGCGATCAATCAGTATTTCCTGCACTCCAAGATGCAGGACAACTGGGGTTTCACCGAGTTAGCCGAGCACACCCGCGCGGAGTCCTTCGACGAGATGCGGCACGCCGAGTCCATCACGGATCGCATTCTGGTGCTGGACGGCTTGCCGAACTACCAGCGCCTCTTCTCGTTACGGATCGGTCAGACGCTGCGAGAGCAGTTCGAAGCGGATTTGGCGATCGAATACGAGGTTCTGGATCGCCTCAAGCCTGGAATCATCATGTGCCGGGAGAAGCAGGACAGCACCAGCGCCATCCTCCTCGAGAAGATCGTGGCCGATGAGGAACTCCACATCGACTACCTCGAGACGCAGCTCGAGTTGATGGAAAAGCTTGGGGAAGAGCTGTACTCGGCGCAATGCGTATCGCGGCCACCGAGCTGACATTCGCGCTCGGCTCGGCGCGATAGCCTTCGAGGCTGTCACCATCCGCCGATGCGAGATTGCCATTGGCTAACCGTGGGCACCCGTTAGCATCGGACGCCGACGAGAAGGCAGGCATGACGACGACCCCGAGAGCAGTGGCCACCCAAGCTAACCCAGCCGTGGATCCCGCATCGAGCAGCGCGCTGATCAGCCCGCAACGCCGCAACCTCATCTTCGTGGCGATCGTACTGGGCATGCTGCTGGCCGCACTGGACCAGACCATCGTCGCGACGGCGCTGCCGACCATCGTCGCAGACCTGGGCGACGCCGGACACCAATCCTGGGTTGTCACCAGCTACCTCCTGGCGTCCACGATCGTCACCGCGCTGGTGGGCAAACTCGGTGACCTGTACGGCCGCAAGCGGGTATTCCAGGCCGCGGTGGTCTTCTTCGTGGTCGGATCCATTTCATGTGGGCTGGCCCAGTCGATGGCCATGCTGGTGGCGTCTCGGGCCCTGCAGGGAATCGGCGGCGGCGGGATCACCGTCACGGCCAGCGCGCTGATCGGTGAGATTGTGCCGCTCCGGGACCGCGGACGCTACCAAGGCATCCTGGGCGCGGTCTTCGGTGTCACGACGGTCGTCGGCCCGCTGTTGGGCGGCTACTTCACCGACTATCTGACCTGGCGCTGGGCGTTTTGGGTGAATGTGCCGATCTCGGTGCTGGTCATCGCCGTGGCGGCCGCCGCAATCCCGGCGCTTGCCGCGTCTACGAAGCCGACCATCGACTACGCCGGGATCGTCCTCGTCGGGTTGGGCGCCGCAGGCCTGACCCTGGCCACCAGCTGGGGCGGCACCCTCTACCCGTGGGGGTCGGCCACGATCATCGGGTTGTTCGTCGGTGCCGCGGCGGCGCTCTGCATGTTCGCGTGGGTCGAAAGCCGGGCCGCCGAGCCGATCCTGCCGACCCGGTTATTCCGCAGTCCGGTATTCACCGTGTGCTGCGTGCTGTCCTTCGTGGTGGGCTTTGCGATGTTGGGCGCAATGACGTTCCTGCCCACCTTTATGCAGTACGTGAACGGCGTCTCGGCAACGACATCAGGTCTGCGCACACTGCCGATGGTCGTCGGGATGCTGATCACCTCGACCGGTAGCGGCACCCTGGTCGGCCGGACCGGCCGCTACAAGATCTTCCCGGTGGCCGGCACCGCGCTGATGGCGGTTGCGTTTGTGCTGATGTCGCGGATGGACCCAGCTACGTCCGCACTGGTGCAGTCGCTGTATCTGATCGTGTTGGGTGCCGGTATCGGACTGTCGATGCAGGTGCTGGTTCTCATCGTCCAAAACACCTCGAATTTCGACGATCTCGGCGTCGCCACCTCGGGTGTGACATTCTTCCGCACCATCGGCAGTTCGTTCGGTGCCGCGATATTTGGTTCGCTGTTCGTAAACTTCCTCAACAGCAGGATGGGCCCGGCCCTGGCCGCCAGTGGCGCATCCCCTGCCGCGGTCAGTTCTCCGGGGGCACTGCACCGACAGCCCCACAACGTGGCCGCGCCCATAGTGCAGGCCTATTCCGAGTCGCTGAGCCAGGTATTCCTCTGGGCGGCGCCGGTCGCCCTGGTCGGATTCGTCCTCGCCTTGTTCCTGCGCGAGGTCCCGCTCCGCGATATCCACAACAGCGCAGTCGATCTCGGCGACGGGTTCGGCATGCCGAGCACCGACACACCGGAAAGGCTGCTGGAGAACGCGATTGCGCGCATGTTGCGCGGCGACCCCGGTGTGCGGTTGCGCAGCATCGCCATGCGGCCCGACTGCCGGCTCGACGTCGCCGGGCTGTGGGGTGTCATGCGGATCTACCGCTTCGGGCAGATGTATGGGATCGCTCGTCTCACCGACATCGGCGACTCTCAGCGGATACCCTTCGAGGTGCTGGAACCCACCTTCGGCCGCCTGGTCGCCGGCGGTTTCGTGCAGCGCGACGGTGACCAGATGTGGCTGACCCAATCCGGCGTCCAGCAGGTCGATTACGTGTACTCGCTGCTGCTGGCCTGGATTCTCGACAAGCTGGCCCGTTCACCCTCCTTCGAGGGCCGGCCGGACCGCCGCCAGGTGGAAGCCGCCCTGGAACGCATCGCGCATCGGGTTCTGACTCAACGCGATTGGCACGACGAGCCGCCGACTACGGCCATCCCGCAGGCACGGGCGAGCACCGGCCGCCACTAGGTATTCGCTACAAATCTGTTGGGCGGGCGTACCATCACGCCATGAGCCGAATCGGAACATTCGCTGACGACGACGTCTACAGCTGGGCCACGAAATCACCTGATCTCGGTGGCGCAATCGCCAACTTCAGCCAGGCGGTCTACACCAAGAACCGGCTGCCGATGCGCACCCGCGAGCTGGCCCGGGCGGTCATCGCCCACGACAACGAATGCGTCGTCTGCGTCAACACCCGCGATGCCGACGGCCCGGCCGCAGGCGTCGACGAAGAGCTCTACGACCACGCGCAAGAGTGGCGCACCTGGCCGGGGTACAGCGAACAGGAGCGACTCGCCGCCGAGTTCGCGCACCGCTTTGCCACCGAGCACACCAAATTGCGCGACGACGAAGACTTTTGGAGCCGGTGCAACGAGCACTTCTCCGAAGAGCTGATCGCCGACCTCGCGATGTCCTGCGCGCTGTGGGTCGGCATGGGCCGTATGCTGCGGACCCTCGATATCGGCCAGGCCTGCAAGCTGACCTTGCCCAGCCGCGCGTAGCCAAGCGGCCTCTACCCCTCGGTCCCTGGACCGGGCCTCTCCGCGCTGCAGAATGGCTGCCATGACCGCCACACCGCTTGCCGCCGCGGCGATCGCCCAGCTCGAGGCGGAGGGCGTCGACACCGTCATCGGCACCGTCGTGAACCCCGCCGGGCTCACCCAAGCCAAGACGGTGCCGATCGGACGGACCAACACGTTCGTCGACCCCGGACTGGGTGCCAGTCCTTCGTGGCATGCGTTCGCCATCGACCAGACCGGCATCGC